>CAJXFT010000133.1 GCA_913053235.1 uncultured Alphaproteobacteria bacterium | reverse complement strand
TGACGGCGCCCGCCGAGCTCGCCGAATTCAACAGCAACAACGCCATGGAAGCGCTGGTCTCGCTCGCCGGCGGCGGCCTTCTCATCCTCACCGAGGGCCTCGACAATGAGCGGGTCGGCAAACCCGGCTGGATTCTTCACCACGGCGCCCCACCGGGACGGCTCGAATATAACCGGGCGGCGAGGTTTCGCCCGACCGGCGCGGCGCGCCTGGCGGACGGCGACATCATCGTGCTCGAGCGCCGCTATACCCTGATCGGCGGCGTCGCCGCCCTGCTGCGCCGCGTCGCCGGCGACAGCATCCGCCCCGGAGCGCTGCTCGACGGACCGGAGATCGCCCGCCTGGCGCCGCCGCTCAGCGTCGACAACATGGAGGGCATCGCGGCCAGGCGCGACAGCGCCGGGCGCACCCTGATCTATCTCCTCTCCGACGATAATTTTTCGATTTTGCAGCGCACATTGCTGCTGATGTTCGAACTGCGCGAAGCGGCGCCCTAACTGGTTTCGAACAAACGGTCGCCGGCATCGCCGAGGCCGGGCACGATGTAGGCCTTCTCGTTCAGTTTCTCGTCGAGCGCGGCGGCCCACACTTCGACCGTCGGGTGCGCTTCGTTGAAGGCGCGCATGCCTTCCGGCGCCGCCACCATGGCCATGAAGCGCACCTTGGCGTCGGGCACGCCATATTTGTTGAGCACATCGACGGCATAGCTCGCCGAATATCCCGTCGCCAACATCGGATCGACGAGGATAAACAGCCGATTCTTGTTTTCCGGCAAGCGCACATAATACTCGACCGGGCGCTTGGTCTCGGGATCGCGGAACAGGCCGATATGGCCGATCGGCGCCGTCGGGATGAGCTCGGACAAGCCCTCCGCCATGCCGAGGCCGGCGCGCAACACCGGCACGATGGCCGGTTTGACACTGGCCAGAACGGGCGCTTCCATCTCGGTGATCGGCGTCGTGATGCGCTTGCTCGTCATGTCGAGGCGGCGCGTAATTTCGTAACCGATTAAGAGCGCCATCTCGCGCAACAGGGCGCGGAAAACGTTGCTGTGGGTTTTTTCGTCGCGCAGATGGCTGAGCTTGTGCAGCACCAGCGGATGATCGACGACATGGAGGTTGGGGAATTCAGCCGCGGCGCTCATGTCCGGTCTCCTACAGGGCCAGCCTCGAATGAGCCGGACTATAGGTCGCGCCTGAGGTTGCGCCAATCGAGATTTGCAGGAAACTTGATTTTGGCGGGTGTTTTCTTGCGATACAGTGACTGGCTGTTCTCGAACAGGACGCCCGGATGAGAATTCCATCCGGGTCCAACGGCCATCAGGCCTCGCGCGACCACCGCACACGAAGGCTGTATTCTTCTTCCCCATATTGGATATCCAGATCGCCTTTATAGGCATGGTGCAGGGCTTTGCCGATGCGGCGCGGCAGGTGAATATCGGTGGTCGTCAGGACGAGGCCATCCTCCGCTTGCTCAATATCCATGATCCGGTGCAGCGGATGTTCGCCCTTTTCCAATTCCTCCTGATGACGGGCAAGGCGGATGACCTCGTCCTTGTGCGCCCCGACGAATCCGCCGCTCAGGGTCAACCGGCTGGCTGGGTAGCCATCATGAATGCGGCGGCAGGCCGGACAGGTCCCGCGATTTGCGCCCGACGGCGGGGAGTAGCTCGGCCACCGCCATCGCCCTTCGTGGAACACGACGCCGCATTCGGAGCACGCCATGGGCTCCTTCGGTTTCTCGCGCGTCATGTAAGGGTCGTGGACACGCTCGGCAATACGCCGGTCTTGCCGTTGGACTTGATTCGGTGCGTTTTTCTGCTTCATCGCTGCTCCCTCTCCTTCAATACGGTAGTTCAGGAAAGGAAGAATTTCCCTGACCTACGTCAATTGCTCGATTGTGCGAACCCGGCACCGAAACCGGAGCAGCCGCGGTCGGGCAGTCAATCTCGCATGGCTAACCGTTCACAGGCGATTTATCTCGAACGCTTGGCAAGACAGCTTGTGCGCGGCAAGACCTTCCTCCAGATAATCCCCGAGCAGCGGAATGCCCAACAAATAGCTCGCTGTATGGTCTGTGCGTGCCTCCGCAGCGTCGCGGCGCGCGTCCTCCCATTCATCGATCGTATAATCTCCACGGCCGAGCCAAGCGAGGGCGACGAGCTCGATCTGCTCATCGTCGTTGAGGGCATTGATGAAGCTTGTAAGCTCCTCGAATGTGGGGTCGTCGGCGAGCGCTTCGAGGACGTCTATGGCGTGGTCATCCGACGGATTCGACCCGCTATCGGGATCGTCGACTTCGACCTGCGCGTCGAACTGCCGCGCCTTGATGATGACGAAGCAAACCTTCTCCAAATCCATACCCGTTTTCTCCCCGATGGGTTTCCAAAAAAGCCGGCCCTGATGGTTCCAGGTCAGCGCTCTTCGCCGATGTCGGTATCGGCAGTGATAATCTCATAGACCGCGCCCGCGAGGCCGCTCAACGGCTTCCGTTGGTTGGCCATCACATCGCTTTCGCCGTCGGCCCAGGTGAGGGCAACCTCGATATCCTCATAGCTCGCCCCAAGTTTGAGTATCTCCGCGGCCTGTTCCGCCTCGATGTCCCCGAGCAGGTGTCGCAAGTCTTCGGCCGATGCGGGCGTGGCCGTCCCGCTTCCCGCCGGTCGCCCGGATGGTCCGGAATTTGCCATTTGATCGTCCTCCTATTCGTAAACAAGGCTTCTCTTGAGCCGGTTCATCAACAGTAGGCCGATCGGCGCGCACCGAAGTTGATCCAACACAACATTTCGCTGGTAGCGGAGATATCGGCAAACGCTTGCGTGGCAGTCCGTGCCGGCGCCATAGTAATACCAAGGAGCGTCAGGAAACGAAGGGGCGACGGGAGAAGATGGAGAGGGATCTCTGATGACCGTGCGGGGACTGCTTCTTGACCTGGAAGGCGTCCTGTACCAGGAGGGCGAGGTCATCCCCGGCGCGCTCGAGGCCATCGGCGCGATGGCGGAAAGCGGACTGACCCTGCGCTTTCTCACCAATACCACAGTCCGACCGCGGAGCGGAATCGTGGACCGCATGCGGGCAATGGGATTCGATGCCGAACCGGCGCAAATTTTCACGCCGGCCCTCGCCGCCGGTCATCTGCTGTCCCAAGCGGGAATTCACCGCCTGCATCTCGCCGCGCCGCTGGCCTTGGCCGAGGATTTCGCCGGCTTCGAATTGGTCGGGGAAAATGCCGACGCGGTGGTAATCGGCGACCTGCATACGGACTTTACCTGGGAGCGCCTGGACGGCTTGTTCCGCATGGTGCTTGGCGGCGCGCAATTGGTCGCCCTGCACCGCAACCGATTTTGCCGGCGCGGCGGGCGATTGTCTCTCGACCTCGGCCCATTCGTGGCGGCGCTTGAATATGCAACGGGAATAGATGCCGTGGTGGCCGGCAAACCTTCGCAACGTTTCTTCTCCAGCGCCGTTGAGAACATGGCGTTGGAACCCGGCGAGGTTGTCATGGTCGGCGACGACATCGAAGCCGATATCGGCGGCGCGTTGGCGGCGGGGCTGAGGGCGGTGCAGGTGAAGACGGGGAAGTACAGTCCGCGCGACGACCGGCACCCGCGGGTGCGCCCGTCTGCCAGATTGCCCTCGATCGCCGACCTGCCGCGCTGGCTGGACGAGACCGGCTGAGATGCCCACGGCGACGGCGCGCTTTTACGTCAGGAGGCGTTTGTTGAAGGGCGCCGGGAGCGCCATGCTCGCACTGATGACAAACAGCGGAACGACACACCAGGCTTCGGCGTCCTCGCAGGCGCGGTGCCGCGCGCGGGCCAACGGGGAGAGTTCCATCACCCTGTTCCTGTGCGGAGACGTCATGACCGGGCGCGGCATCGACCAAGTGCTGCCGCACCCGGCCGACCCCACCCTCCACGAGCCTTTTGTGACCTCGGCCCGGGACTATGTGGCCCTGGCCGAGCGGGCCAACGGCCCCATCGCCTGGCCGGTGGATTTTTCCTATGTGTGGGGCGATGCGCTGTACGAATGGACGCGCCGCGACCCCGACCTGAGGATCGTCAATCTCGAAACCACCCTGACCCGAGCCACCGAGCCTGTGCCCAAGGGTATCAACTACAAGATGAGCCCCGACAATGTCCCTTGCCTCGGCGCCGCCGGCATCGACTGCTGCACGCTGGCCAACAACCATGTCCTAGATTGGGGACAAGCCGGCCTGACGGAGTCCCTCGAGACCTTGGAGGGGGCGAAACTGGCATACGCCGGTGCCGGCCGCGACCTTCGCCGGGCGTGGGCGCCGGCGATCCTCGATGCGCGCGGCACGGGGCGGATCCTGGTTTTCGCCGCCGCAGCGCCGTCAAGCGGCGTGCCCAGTTCCTGGGCGGCGGCGGAAGACCGGCCGGGGATTGCCTTCCTGCCCCGACTGACGGCGGCGGAGGTGCGCCGTCAGGCGCGGCGCATCGCCGCTATCCGCAAGCCCGGAGATATCGTGATCGTCTCCCTTCACTGGGGTGGAAATTGGGGCTACGAGGTGCCGGACGGCCAGCGCATGTTCGCCCACGGACTCATCGAGGAGGCCGGCGTGGATATCGTGCATGGCCATTCCTCGCACCATGCCAAAGGCATCGAAGTCCATCGCGGAAAGCTCATCCTTTATGGCTGCGGTGATTTCATCAACGATTATGAGGGAATCTCGGGACACGGGACCTATCGAGGCGAGTTGCCGCTCATGTATTTTGTCACACTGGCGCCCGCAAGCGGCCAGCTTCTACGCCTCGAGATGGTGCCGATGCGCCTGCGTAAATTTCGCCTCCAGCGCGCTTCGCGGAGCGAGAGCCTTTGGCTGCGAAACATGCTCAACCGCGAAGGCGCCAGCCTGGCAACCCGCGTCGAACCGGCGGAACACCACGCGCTTGAGCTGTGTTGGGCGAAATAATCCGCTGTGAAGAACCCGCACGCCAATGATTTGAATGGCGTTTTCGCTGATTTGGCGTTGCCGGATTTGCGGGAAACTTGATTTTGGCGGGTGTTTTCCTGCGCTACGGCGGACTTCTTAGCTGCCGGCCGCGCGGGCGCGGGCAATTTTCCGTTTCACCCTTTGGGCTTCCAACGAGAGGCGCGAATCGGGCGTCTTGATGAGGTAGGAATCGAGGCCGCCATGGCGCTCCACGGTGCGCATCGCGGAGGTCGTCACGCGAAAGCGAATGCTCTTGCCGAGCGCGTCGCTCAACAGCGATTTGGATTGCAGATTGGGCAAAAAGCGCCGTCTGGTCTTGTTGTGTGCGTGCGAGACATTGTTGCCCGCCTGCACACCCTTGCCGGTAAGTTCGCAACGCCGCGACATGAGGTCCGCTCCGAGTGATATTGGCTGGCCTTGGGGAGGCGCCTGTTTAGGCCCGATCGCCGCGCGCGTCAAGCCCATCGCGCCGCGATGCGCCGCCACTATCTCATCATTCAGCCGCTTTTCTCTTGCGCCGCCGCGCGGAACGCCGCCAGCATGCGCGCCGCCGCCGCCGTCGGCGTTTTGCGCCCCGCCGCCACCTCCGCTTCGAGGCGCTTCGCGAGAGCCGCCATGGCGGCCTCGTCGCGCAATGCCGCCATCACGCTCGCCTCGACCTCGCGCCACATCCACTCGACCGCCTGATCGGCCCGTTTGCGCGCCAATTCGCCGGCCTCGTCGAGCGCCCGGCGGTAAGTTTCGATGGCCCGCCAAACTTCGTCCATGCCGCGCTCTTCGGCCGCCGAGCAGGAGACGACCTGGGGCCTCGGCCGCTTGCCATGACCGCGCGTCAGCGCCACGGCCGAGATGTAATCGGCCTCGGTAAGGCGCGCCAGGGCGGCGAGATCGCCGTCCGCCTTGGTGACGATGATGAGGTCCGCCAGTTCCATGACGCCGCGCTTGATGCCTTGCAGATCGTCGCCGCCGCCGGGTTGCACCAACAGCGCGAAGAGATCCACCAGGCCGGCCACGGCGGCCTCCGACTGGCCGACGCCGACGGTTTCGATCAACACCACGTCGAAGCCCGCCGCCTCGCAGGCGAGCATCGCTTCGCGCGTGCGCCGCGCCACGCCGCCCGTTGCGCCGGCCGCCGGCGACGGGCGGATGAATACCTCGGGCTGGCGCGCCAGACGCTCCATGCGGGTCTTGTCGCCGAGGATCGAGCCGCCGCCGAGCGCGCTCGACGGATCGACGGCGAGCACCGCCAGGCGCTTGCCGATGGCGGTCAGATGGAGCCCGAAGGCCTCGATAAAGGTCGATTTGCCGACCCCCGGCGCGCCCGATATGCCGATCCGCACGGCGTTCCCGGTATAGGGCAATAATTTTTCGAGCAGCGCCTGGGCCAGCTCTTTGTGGTCCTGGCGTTCGGATTCGATCAGGGTGATGGCGCGCGCCAATGCGCGGCGGTCGCCGCTTCGAATGTCTTCGGCGCTGGGGGCGCCGGGCACGCCGCCGGAGAGGTTGTTCGCCGCCATTTCGTAACCGTTTTTAGCGTTGCATCCGATATCGCTACAGGCGACAAACTTTCCATGACCAGCAGCGAAAAACAAATCCTATCCAGCCTGAAAAAACTCGGCCGGCCCGAAGCCCTTGCCGGCATGGCGCGTTACGCCATCGATACGGAAAATGCTTACGGCGTCGCGGTTCCCGAATTGCGCCGGCTGGCCAAGGAAATCGGCCGCGATCACGCCCTCGCCCGCGCCTTGTGGCGCTCGGGCGTGCATGACGCGCGCCTGCTCGCCACGATGATCGCGGTGCCGGCGGAAACCGACCGTGCCCTGGCCGATGCCTGGGCGGGCGATTTTCGGTCGTGGGATCTCTGTGACCAATGCTGCTCCAACCTGCTGCGAAAATGCGCGTTTGCGCATGATTTGGTGGGCCAATGGCGGCGCAGCGAGGAGGAATTCGTCAAGCGCGCGGCGTTTGCCATGATCGCGGTGCTGGCGGTGCATGACAAACGCGCCGGCGACGATGTCTTCACCGCCTGGCTGCCGTTCATCGAGGAAGGTGCCACGGATGCGCGCAACTACGTCAAGAAAGCCGTCAACTGGGCGCTTCGCCAAATCGGCAAGCGCAATCGCGAACTCAACCGCGAGGCCATCGAATGCGCCCGGCGCATCGGCGAGATGGATTCGAAGCCGGCGCGCTGGATCGCTTCGGACGCGCTCCGCGAACTAACCGGAGAGACAGTGCAAAACCGCTTAAAATGAATGGGTTAATGGCGCTTTTTTGAGAGGAAATCTCAGCCCAAACAGGCTATAAAATCAGTTCGGAAGCGCCCGCTATTTTGGAATTGCCATGCTGATCGACCCATTCGAACGTCAGGTCACCTATCTCCGGGTGTCGGTCACCGACCGCTGCGACTTCCGCTGCTTCTATTGCATGTCGGAGCATATGTCTTTTCTGCCCAAGGCCGATCTTTTGAGCCTTGAGGAGCTCGACCGGCTGTGCGGCGCCTTCGTTGCGCTCGGCGTCAAGAAGCTGCGCATCAGCGGCGGCGAGCCGCTCGTCAGGCGCGGCATCATGACCCTCATGCACCGCCTCGGCCGCCATCTCAAGACCGGCGCCCTGGACGAACTCACCGTTACCACCAACGCCAGCCAGTTGGAGCGCTATGCCGAAGAGCTGGTGGACTGCGGCGTGCGGCGCATCAATGTGTCGCTCGACACCCTCGACGAAGCGAATTTCGTCGCCATCACGCGCTGGGGCAAATTCGCCAAGGTCATGGCCGGGATCGAAGCCGCGCGCGCCGCCGGGTTGAGGGTCAAGATCAACACCGTCGCCTTGAGCGGCGTCAACGACGCTGAAATCGAAGATATCGTGCGCTGGTGCGGTGGCAAGGACATGGATCTGACGTTTATCGAGACCATGCCGATGGGCGAGATCGACGGCGACAGAAGCGCCCAATATCTGCCCCTCTCCGAGGTCCGCGCGCGCCTGGCGAAGCGCTGGACGCTGGACGCCAACGATCATCAGAGCGGCGGCCCGGCGCGTTATGTGAGCTTGCGCGAGAGCGGCCAGCGGGTCGGCTTCATCACCCCGCTCAGCCATAATTTTTGCGAATCCTGCAACCGCGTGCGATTGACCTGTACCGGCAATCTGTTCATGTGCCTGGGGCAGGACGACGCCGCCGATCTGCGCGCACCCTTGCGCGCCAGCGATGACGACGCGGCCGTCATCGCCGCCATCCGCGAAGCCATCTCGCGCAAGCCCAAGGGCCATGATTTTATAATCGACCGAACCCGCGAGGCGCCTGCCGTCTCGCGCCATATGAGCGTCACCGGCGGCTAATACCAACCGTTTGAACAAGCGCTTTTCGCAAATGCGCAAAAGCGGCGTGGCCGAGGCCGGCGCCTTGGCTATACTGCGTATTGGCGGCGCTAAAAAAAACAAGCGATTCGGGGAGGGAGTAATCAGATGAAATTCGACTGCTTTGCCGTCGTTGCTTCCGACTCGCCGATTGCGCAAAAGGCGCTGGAGGAAATCTCCTCGCGTTACAAACTGTGCAGCCCCGAAGATGCCGATGTCATCGTCGCCCTCGGCGGCGACGGCTTTATGCTCGAGACGCAGCACCGGTTTCTCAATCAGGGCAAGCCAATTTACGGCATGAACAGGGGAACGGTCGGCTTCCTGTTGAACGAATTCAGCGCCACCGGATTGACCAGGCGCCTCGAAATGGCCCACCAATCCGAATTGCACCCGCTGCGCATGACGGCGCTGAGCAAGCGCGGCGAAAAGCAGGAAGCGCTCGCCATCAACGAAGTGTCGCTGCTGCGCCAGACCCGCCAGGCGGCCAAAATTTGCGTCGATATCGATGGCGTCAAGCGCGTTCCGGAACTTGTTTGCGATGGCGTGCTGGTCGCCACGGCGGCCGGCAGCACCGCCTATAACCTGTCGGCGCACGGCCCCATCCTGCCGCTCGGCTCGAATATTCTCGCTTTGACTCCGATCAGCGCCTTTCGCCCGCGGCGCTGGCGCGGCGCGCTGCTGCCGATCGAGGCAAAAGTCGGCTTCGAAATCATCGAAGAGGATAAACGGCCGGTCAGCGCCGTCGCCGACTATACCGAAGTGCGCGATGTGACCTCGGTGACGGTCGCTGTCGATAAAAACGTGATCAGCCATGTTCTGTTCGACCCCGAGCATAATCTGGAAGAGCGCATCCTCAACGAACAATTCACACCGTGAAGAGGGAACCGCCAAACTGACCCAGATTCCCGATATCGCGCGCCATGAACATGGCAACTCGGACGTTCCCTATGTGACCATCCTGGAGGGCGCGGAGCCCGGTCCGACGGCCATGATAAGCGCTCTCATCCACGGCAACGAACTGTGCGGCGCGGTGGCGCTCGACCGGCTGTTGTCCGCCGCCTTCAAGCCGGATCGCGGCCGCCTTGTTTTGGTATTCGCCAATATGGCCGCCTTCTCGCGCTTCGATTCCGCGCACCCCTATGCGTCGCGCTTTATCGACGAGGATATGAACCGGGTATGGTCCTCTGAACTGCTCGACGGCCGGCGTCAGAGCGTTGAACTGGCGCGCGCGCGCGAGCTGCGCCCGTTCGCCGAAGCCGCCGATTACCTTCTCGACCTGCATTCGACATCGCTCGCGGCGCCCGCCATGCTGCTCTGCGGCACCCGCGAAAAAGGGCTGAAATTAGCCGAAAAAATGGGCTATCCATCGCATGTCGTCGCCGATGGCGGCCACACAGCCGGCATCCGCTTGCGCGACTTCGGTGATTTCGACGACGGCGCCAGCGCCAAATCCGCCATGCTTGTCGAATGCGGCCAACATTTCGACAGCGCCAGCCCGACCGTCGCGTTGGAGACGATTACCGCCTTTCTGATGGCTTGCGGCATGTTGGACGGTGCGCCCGAGGATTTCCCGTTGGCGCCGAGCCGCGCCGGCCAGCACATAATCGAGGTCAGCCACAGCGTGACGATTCGTTCCGAGCACTTCTATTTCAGCGCCGAATATCAATGCTTTGAGGTTATTGCCGAGGCCGGCACCCGGATCGCCCGCGACGGCACGCGCGATGTGCTGACACCTTACGATGATTGCGTTCTGGTGATGCCGGCGAGGCAGCCGGTCAGAGGGCAAACGGCGGTCCGCTTTGGCCGCCACGTGACGGGAAGCAAGGCTTGAGCGCAGGGCCATCCCCGGGCTTTTCCGCCACCACAGCCGAGCCGCCGCCGCCGCCGCCGCCGGCGCCGC
>CAJXFT010000132.1 GCA_913053235.1 uncultured Alphaproteobacteria bacterium | reverse complement strand
AGAGCTGCCGGACGCCTTCCTGCGGCGCTGTTTCTTCCATTACATCCGCTTCCCCGACCGCGAAACCATGGAGCGCATCGTCGATGTGCATTACCCCGACATCAAGAAGCGCCTGGTCAGCGCCGCGCTGGGTCTCTTCTACGATATCCGCGAGGCGCCGGGCCTGAAGAAAAAGCCGTCGACGTCGGAACTGCTGGACTGGCTGAAGCTCTTGATGGCCGAGGATATTTCGGCGGAGGATTTGCGCGCCACCGATTCGTCCCAGCTCATCCCGCCGCTTTACGGCGCGCTCTTGAAATCGGAGCAGGACGTGCAGCTTTTCGAGCGCCTCGCCTTCCTCAACCGGCGCGAACGCGGCTGAGGCGCCGCTTTGTTCCAAAATCTTTTCCGCGAGCTCAAACGGGTGCGGGTGCCGGTATCGCTGCCCGAATATCTCGACCTGATGGCGGCGATGGACAAGGGCCTCGCCGATTTCAGCGTCGACGAATTCTATTATCTGTCGCGCGCGCTTCTGGTCAAGGACGAGCGCCATCTCGACCGCTTCGACCAGGTGTTCGGCCATGTCTTCAAGGGCCTCGAGCGCGTCGCGGCGGAATACGGTGAAGTGGATATCCCCGAGGAATGGTTGAAACGCCTGGCCGAGCTCAATTTGAGCGAGGAGGAAATGGCCAAGATCGAAGCGCTGGGCGGCTGGGAAAAACTGATGGAGACGCTGCGTGAGCGCCTCGCCGAACAGGAAGGGCGCCACCAGGGCGGCAGCAAGTGGATCGGCACCGCCGGCACCTCGCCGTTCGGCGCCTATGGCTACAACCCCGAAGGCGTGCGCATCGGCCAGCGCGAGGGGCGCCAGGGGCGCGCCGTCAAGGTTTGGGATAAGCGCGAATTTCGCGATTTAGACGGCGAGGTCGAGCTCGGCACGCGCGGCATGAAAATCGCGCTCAGGCGCCTGCGCCGCTTCGCCCGCGAAGGCGCGCTCAGCGAACTCGACATCGATGACACCATCCATTCCACCGCGAAGAACGGCGGCTGGCTCGATCTGCGGATGGTGGCCGAGCGCCACAATGCCGCCAAGGTGCTGTTGCTGCTCGACGTCGGCGGCTCGATGAACGCCCATGTGCGGGGCTGCGAGCGGCTGTTCTCGGCGGCGCGCGGCGAATTCAAGCATCTCGAATATTTCTACTTCCACAATTGCCCCTATGAGGGCCTGTGGCGCGACAACCGCCGCCGCCGCAGCGAGCAGTTCGCCACCTGGGAGCTGATCAACAGCTACAATTCGGAATATAAGATGGTGTTCGTCGGCGACGCCTTCATGAGCCCCTACGAGATCGTCTATCCCGGCGCCAGCGTCGAACATTTCAACCAGGAACCCGGCGAGCTGTGGCTGAAACGCCTGCTGCGCGCCTTTCCCAAGGCGGTCTGGCTCAACCCGCTGCGCCAACGCGGCTGGCACTCGAGCGAATCCATAAAGATGATCCAGGAACTGATGGAAATGCGCATGTACCCCCTCACCCTGGACGGCCTCGACGCGGCGATGCGCGAACTCAGCAAGTAAGGCGCTCAGCGCCGTGTTTGCGCCACTTCGGCGACCGCGAGGATGCGGTACATGGAGCGCAGCACCGGTTTCTCGATCAGCTTGTTGTCGACCAGCACCAGGCCTGAATCGCCGTCCTCGAAGGCCTGGATCACGCGGCGCGCGTAATCGATTTGTTCGTCGGGCGGGCTGAACGCCTCGTTCAGGGTGGCGATCTGCTTGGGATGGATGGCGCCCTTGCCGGTGAAGCCGAGCGCGGCGCAGCGCTCGGCCTCCTCTTTAAGGCCGGCCATGTCCTCGAGATCGAGGAACGGCACATCGATCAGGTCAACGCCCGCTCCGGCCGCCGCGTGGACCAGTTGCGAACGCGCCCGGAACAGCGGCTCCCAGACCGGCGCGACGCGCAACTCCGCCGCCATATCGACGGCGCCGAACAGCAGCGAATCGATGCGCTGGCTGGATTTGGCGATGTCGTAACAGCGGTCGAGCCCGTCATTGGTCTCGATGATGACGTGAAAGCGGATATGGGCGCAAGCGTCGATCAAGAGCTCGTCGAGCAGCTCTATTTCCTCGGCCGATTTGACCTTGGGCAGCATGATCGCGGCGGGCGGCACTTCGGCGGCGATGATGGCGCTCAGATCCTTGAGGCCGTCGGCGCTCCTCAGCGTATTCACGCGCACCATGCATTCTACTCCGCCGGTCTCGGGCAAATTGGCGAACAGCGCCAGAGTTTCGTCACGCGCGCGGTCCTTGTGCTGGGGGGCGATGGCGTCTTCGAGATCGACGGTGACGATATCCGCTCCGGTACGAAGTGCCTTGGGAAACATGTCGGGCCGGTTGCCCGGCGTGAAGATCAGGCTGCGCCGCGGCTGAACCGGTGCGCCCACCGTCACAGCACCAGCACCTTGCCCGGGTTCATCAGATTTTGCGGGTCCATGGAGCGCTTGATCATGCGCATCACCTCCACCGCATCGCCGTGCTCGGCTTCCATATAGCCGATCTTGCCGATGCCGATGCCATGCTCGCCGGTGCAGGTGCCGCCCATCTCCAGCGCGCGGGCGATCATATGGTCATTGACGCTCTTGGCCTTGGCGAGTTCTTCCTCATTGCCCGGCTCAAGCAGGAATCCGACATGGAAATTGCCGTCCCCGGCATGGCCGACGATGGGCGCGAGCAGGCCGTTCTCGTCGATTTCGCGCTTCGTCTCCAACAGGCATTCGGCGAGCCGCGAGATCGGCACGCAGACATCGGTCGCCCACACCATGCAGCCGGGTTTGAGCGCGAAGCAGGCATAGAGCACGTCGTGGCGCGATTGCCAGAGCGCGTTGCGTTCCTCGGTGGTCCCGGTCCAGCGGAAATCGGAACCGCCGAATTCCGCCGCGATCTCGCCGACCTGGCGGGCCTGCTCCTCGACGCTGCGCTCGGTGCCGTGAAACTCGAACAGGATCGTATTGTCGGGCGCGTAATCGAGCTTGGAATAGCTCATGCAGGCGGCCATCTGCACATCGTCGAGCAGTTCCATGCGCGCCACCGGTATGCCCGACTGGATGGTCAGCATGACGGTGTTGACCGCGCCCTCCAGGGTCGGGAAGGAGCACATCGCCGCCGAAATCGCCTCGGGAATGCCGTATAGGCGGAGCGTCACTTCGGTAATCACGCCAAGCGTGCCTTCCGAACCGACCATGAGGCGCGTCAGATCGTAGCCGGCGGCGGATTTCCGCGCCCGCCCGCCGGTCTTGATGATCTTGCCGTCGGGCAGGACCACGGTCAGGCCGAGCACATTCTCACGCAGCGTGCCGTAGCGCACGGCGTTGGTGCCCGACGCCCGCGTCGCCGCCATGCCGCCGAGCGTGGCGTCGGCGCCGGGATCGATGGGGAAGAACAGGCCGGTATCCTTGAGATGTTGGTTAAGCTGCTTGCGCGTCACGCCGGCCTCGACGGTGACGTCCAGATCAGCCTCGCCGACGCGCAGGATGTTGTTCATCTCGCCGAGGTCGATACAGATACCGCCATGCGGCGCGGTAACGTTGCCTTCCACCGACGTGCCGACGCCGTAAGGCACCATCGGCACGCCGTGCAGTGCGCAGACGCGCACAATTTCGGCGACCTCCTCGGTGCTGCGCGGAAACACCACCGCATCCGGCGGCTGCGGCTCGTAGACGCCGCATTCACCGTTGGCATGCTGATCGCGCACGGCGTCGGAAGTGGTCAAACGCTCGCCGAGAAATTGGGAAAGCTCGCTGATGGCATTTTCACGCGGCAGGGATTGGGTTGCCATGGCCTGATTCCGTCAGGTTGTCGCTAGGGTTTTGCGATCATACACCAAGCCGGGCGGTTCGTTAATTCGCCGTTTAATCTTTATCGAGCATCAGCCCGGCGGCGAGAAACCCACCGTCTACCGACATGATATGGCCGGTGACATAGCGCGCCGCCTCGCTCGCCAGATATAGCGCCGCCGAGGCCACTTCGGCGGGCGTGCCGTAGCGGTCTTCGGGGATGGCGCGGGTGTAGACCTGGCGCGTCTTGGTCGAATGCATCTTGGCGACGAGCTCGGTGTCGATGGCGCCCGGCGCCAGGGCGTTCACGGTGACGCCGTGCGGCGCCAGCTCGACCGCCATCACCCGCGTCAGCGTCACCACGCCGCCCTTGGCGGCGCCGTAGGCGGCGCGCCCGGTGCCGCCGCGGAAGGCGGCGGTCGAGGCGATATTGACGATGCGCCCATAGCCGCCCTTGACCATCTCGCGCGCCGCCGCCTGGCCGCACAGGAACGTGCCGGTCAGATCGACATTGATGATGCGCCGCCATTCCTCTTCCGAAGTCTCGAGGAAACCGCGCTCGACGCCGATCCCGGCGCTGTGCACCAATATGTGCAGGCCGCCGAGCTCGTGGCAGGTGCGCGCGACGCCCGCATTGACCTGATCGGCGTCGGCCACGTCAAGCGCGATCGCGATAGCCTTGGCGCCCGTTGCAACCAGCTCGGCGGCAACGGCCTCGGCGCCCTCGATATTGATGTCGGCGACGGCGACGGCGGCGCCCGCCGCCGATAATTGGCGCGCCACCTCGCGCCCGATACCGCTGGCGCCGCCGGTCACCAGCGCGATTTTTCCTGCAAAATCCATGGCCGCCATCCTGTCCGTTCAAATGCCAGCGATGCTAAGCTCGCACGGTCGCGAGAAAAAGAGGGAATTAAGGTGTGAGCAATGTGACAAAAAAGCTACGCGCACTGATCGCAGGCGACGGTCTGGTGCCGATCGTCGGCGCCTATGATGCGCTCTCGGCGCGCCTCGTCGAGCGCGCCGGTTTCGAGATCATGCATGTCGGCGGCTACAATCTGTCGGCCTCCCATCTCGGCCTCCCCGATGTCGGCTATTTGACGCTCAGCGAAACCGTGGATCTGGCCGGGCGCATCGCCGCCAATACGGCGCTCCCGGTCATCGCCGACGGCGATGACGGCTACGGCAACCATCTCAATACCGGCCGCCTGATCTTCGAGTTGGAGCGTGCCGGCCTCGCCGGGGTGCATATCGAGGATCAGCTGTTTCCCAAGCGCTGCGGCCATATGGCGGGCAAGCGCCTGGTCGCGGCGGCGGCGTTCGAACAGAAGATCAAGGCGGCGGTCGATGCCCGGCGCGACGGCGATTTCACCATCATCGCGCGCACCGACGCAATCGCGGTGGAGGGCTTCGAGAAAGCGATAGAACGCGCCAATCTATACGCCGAAGCGGGCGCCGATGTGGTCTTCGTCGAAGCGCCCGAAAGCGAGGACCAGGCCGCCCGGGTGCCGAACGCGGTGACCCGCCCGGCGCTCTATAATTGGTGCTATGGCGGCAAATCGCCGCTGCTTTCGGCCGAGCACATCGCCGCCATGGGCTACAAGTTCGTGCTCTTTACCGACGCGCTCTATGCCGTCTCGAAAACCCTGATCGAGCTTTATGACGAGATCAAACGGACCGGCACTTATCTCGGCTATGGCGAGCGCATGCTGCCGTTCGACGAGTTCAACCAGTTGCTGGATCTGGACAGGGTGGCGGCGCTCGACGAAAAATACGGCGGCTAAAACAACCAGCCGCACGACGCCGCGTGACGCTTCTCGAACTCTGTGATCTTGTCCGCGTGGGCGAGCGTCAAATCGATGTCGTCGAGGCCCTCGAGCAAGCGGTGGCGATGGGCCGGCGCGATTTCGAAGATGTGGCGCGCACCGTCCGGGCCTGTCACTTCCTGGCGCTCGAGATCGATGGCGATTTCGCTGCCCGGTGCGGCATGCAACTGTCGGCGCAGATCGGCAGCGATTTCGGCGTCGATCACCAGCGGCAACAGGCCGTTCTTTAAGCTATTGACGAACAAGATAGGACCGAACGACGGCGCGATAACGGCGCGGATGCCGTAATCCACAAGCGCCCAAACCGCGTGCTCGCGTGACGAGCCGGAGCCGAAATTGTCATCGGCGACGACGATCCGCGCGGCGCGGAACGGCGCTTGATTGAGTATGAAATCCGTTTTTTCTTTGCCTTCCGCATCGAAGCGGCGGTCGTGAAAGAGATATTGCGCGTAGCCGTCGGCACGGGAGTTCATGAGAAAACGCGCCGGGGCCAATTGATCGGTGTCGATATTCTTCTCATCGATCGGTGCCGCCGGGGCCGTTAATTTTTCAAACCGCTGCATGTGCGCCTCTTCAGCCTTTACGGATGTCGGTGATGCGGCCATGGAGGGCGGCGCCCGCGGCCATGGCCGGGCTCATCAGATGGGTGCGCGCGCCGGGCCCCTGGCGGCCGACGAAATTGCGATTGGAGGTCGAGGCGCAGCGTTGGCCCGGCGCCACCCTGTCGCCATTCATGCCGACGCACATGGAGCAGCCCGCGTCCAGCCATTCGAAGCCGGCGGAGAGGAAGATCCTGTCCAGCCCTTCCGCCTCGGCCTGGCGTTTGACGCTGCCCGAGCCGGGCACGACCATGACCGGAATGACCGCCTTGCCGCTGGCGGCGACCTCGGCGGCGGCGCGCAAATCCTCGATTCGCGAATTGGTGCAGGAGCCGATAAACACCCGGTCGACCTTGATGCCGCTCACCGCCATGCCGGGTTCGAGGCCCATATAATCGAGCGCCGCCTGCAGGCGCTGCTGCTGATCGGCATCCGCCGCCTCATCGAGCGCCGGTACATGGCCGTCCACGGGCGCGGATTCTTCCGGGCTGGTGCCCCAGGTGACGCGCGGCGCCACATCGCCGGCGTCGAGCCGTATCTCCTTGTCGAACGCCGCGCCCTCATCCGAGGGCAGCTCGCGCCAATGGGCCAGCGCCGCCCGCCAGGCATCGCCTTTGGGGGCATGCGGGCGCGCCGCGACATAATCGAAGGTCGTCTGATCCGGCGCGATCAACCCGGCCCGCGCCCCGGCCTCGGCCGACATGTTACAGAGAGTCATCCGCCCCTCCATGGAGAGGCCGCGAATGGCGCTGCCGGCATATTCGACGATATGCCCGACTGCGCCGGCATTGCCGATGCGGGCGATGATGGTCAGCATCAGGTCCTTGGCCACCGTGCCGGGCGGCAACGCGCCCTCGACGGTCAGGCGGAGCGTCGGTTGGGCGCTCTGCCACAGGCTCTGCGTCGCCAGCACATGGGTGGCTTCGGAAGCGCCGATGCTAAGCGCCAGCGCGCCGAGCGCGCCGTGGGTTGCCGTGTGCGAATCGCCGCAGGCGATAACGGCGCCCGGCAATGACAATCCGAGCTCGGGCGCGATGACATGGATAATTCCCTGGCGGGGATCGTCCTGGTCATACATTTCCACTCCGGACTCGCTTGTGTAGCGCCGCATGCGTGCCAAAACATCGCTGAGCTCCGGGTCGCTCGGCCCGGCCGGCCGGCCGCGCGTCGGCACCAAATGGTCGGCAACGGCATAGGTGAGATCGGGCCGACGAACAGGGCGTTTCGCCTGCCTCAGATCCTCGAAAGCGAACACGCTTGCTTCCTCGAGATAGTGGCGATCGACGAACAGCAGGGTTTCGCCGCGATCATTCTCGTGGATCGCATGAGCGCGCCAAATCTTTTCAATAATGGTCCGGGGTTTTCCCATTGCCCAACTATAACCGAACGGCGGTATTTTCTCGCCTGCAACCTCGGTCGAACTGAACTATGCTCAGCGGCATGAAAATAGGGAGCTCTCGGGCATGGCCAATCTAACCAATTACAGTGACTATGACGCGCTTGGGCTGGCCGAGTTGGTGCGCGCGGGCGATATCACACCGGGCGAGCTGATGGCCGATGCGCTCGGCGCCATCGAGCAGTTGAACCCCGAGCTTAATTGCGTCGTCGGCGATCTCTCGGCCCAGGCGGAGCGCGCGCTTGACGAGGGTTTGCCCGACGGGCCGTTCACCGGCGTGCCGTTCCTGATCAAGGAGATCGGCGTGCAGGCCGCCGGCTCGCCGCTGCGCATGGGCAGCAAGCTCTGCGACGGCTTCGTGCCGCAAGCCGACACCGAACTGATGAGCCGCTTTCGCCGCGCCGGGCTGCTCACCATCGGCACCACGCCGACGCCGGAATTCGGCTTCAATCCGACCTGCGAATCGATTTTTCACGGCCCGACGCACAATCCCTGGGATACGACGCGGAGCCCCGGCGGCTCGAGCGGCGGCGCGGCGGCCAGCGTGGCGGCGCGCATGCTGCCCATCGCGCACGCCAATGACGGCGGCGGCTCGATCCGCATTCCCGCCTCGGCCTGCGGCCTGGTCGGCCTCAAACCGACGCGCGCCCGCGTCCCCGCCGGACCGCTGGCGGGCGAGCCGCTGAGCGGCCTTGCCATTGAGCTTTGCGTCAGCCGCAGCGTACGCGACAGCGCCGCCCTGCTCGACGCGGTGGCGGGCGCCGATGTCGGGGCGGCCAATGTGATCGCCGCGCCGGCGCGCCCGTTTTCCGATGAAGTATCGGTGCCGCCGGGGCGCCTCAAAATCGCCTGGAGCGCCAAGGCGATCAACGATGCACCGGTCAACGCCGAGGTCGCCGCCGGCCTCGAGCGTAGCGTCGCGCTGCTGGAATCGCTCGGCCATGAGCTTCACGAAGAGGCGCCGCAAATCGATTGGCCGAGCTATTTCGAAGCGCTGGTGACGATTTGGTCGGCCAATCTGGCGTGGACCATCACATTGATGGAAAAAATCTTGGACCGCGTTCCGGGGCCGGATAATTTGCAGCGCGTCACGGAGGCGATCTACCGCCATGGCCAGGACATCTCGGCGGCCGAATTTCTGACCGCCCAAGCCGCCTTCAACCGGGCCAACCGCGCCGCTTCCGCGCTTTTTGAAGGTTATGATCTGCTGCTCACGCCAACCCTGGCCAAGCCACCGATCAAGCTCGGCACGCTCGATCAAAACGCCGAAGGCGTCGACCCGGCGACATGGACGCGCCAGGTCTTCGAATGGTGCGCCTTTACGCCGCTGTTCAACTCGACCGGCCAACCGGCGGTCTCGCTGCCGTTGCATTGGACCGAAGGGGGTCTGCCGATCGGCATGCAGTTTGTCGCCCGTATGAACGGTGAGGCCACCCTGATCCGCCTCGCCGCGCAGCTCGAACAAGCCCAACCCTGGGCCGAGCGGCGGCCGCCGCTTTGTTATGCCGGATAAATTCTCAGGCAAAGGAAAGAAGATGACGGAAATCAAACGCGATCTGGTCGGCTATGGCGGCAAGCCGCCGACCAAGCCTTTCTCGAACGGGGCGCGGCTCGCCGTCTCGATCGTCGTCAATTACGAGGAGGGCTCGGAATATTCGCACGCCATGGGAGACGACCGCCAGGATACGATATTCGACTGGGGCGCCTATGCGACGCCGCCGGAGATCCGCAATCTGGCGGCCGAATCGGTGACCGAATATGGTGCCCGCGTCGGCGTCTGGCGGGTGCTCGACGTGCTCCAGGCGGCCGAAGTGGAATCGACCTTCTTCGCCTGCGCCGTGGCTTTCGAGCACAATCCCGAGGTCGCCAAGGCGGCGATCGCGGGGGGCACGAAATTTGCAGCCATGGCTATCGCTGGGAGGAAGTGTTTACGCTCAGCGAAGCGGAAGAACGCGACCATATCCGCATGGCCGTCGAATCCTTCGAACAGACTTGCGGCAAGCGCCCGGTCGGCTGGTATTGCCGCTACGGCCCGAGCGTGCGCACGCGCCGCCTGGTGGTCGAGGAAGGCGGCTTTATTTACGATTCCGACGCCTATAACGACGATTCACCCTATTTCGTCACCGTCGACGGCACCCGCCACCTCGTCGTGCCCTATGCCTCGGACGCCAATGATTTCAATTTCTGGCTGGCGCCCGGCTTCGTCACGGCGGGCGATTTCGACACTTACCTGCGCGACAGCTTCGACACGCTTTACGCCGAGGCGGCGCGCTATCCCCGCCTGATGTCGATCGGCCTCCACCCCCGCATCATCGGCCGCCCCGGCAAGATCGCCGGCCTCGCGCGCTTTATCGACTACGCCAAGAGCCATGACGGCGTGTGGTTCGCGACGAGAGAAGAAATCGCGCGGGATTGGTTGGAGATGCATAGTTAGGGCGGTGGAATCCACAAAGACTCCCCCAAACGGCACCACCCCCCGGAATGCACTTTCTTGCATTCCGGCAAGCGTGACTACGCGCCCGAGTTAATACGAGGTGAGCCAAGGGAGCGGATGCGACCGCCCGGCGCTTGAGGGGCCAACAAAAACCGCGCGGATGCCCCTCCGGCGTTGCGAGCGCGCTGCGCGCGCTTGGTTTCCCCCTTCTCCCCAACCCCTCTTC
>CAJXFT010000131.1 GCA_913053235.1 uncultured Alphaproteobacteria bacterium | reverse complement strand
TCTGGCCCCGCCGCCGCTTCGATTAGCTCGCCAATTTCCCAAATGTGGTCTGAGACGCCTAGGGCCATCGCTGGCGTGATCCGAAGCGATTCATGGACACGGCAATAATTGTAATGGCCAACATAGAGCGAAACGGCGGCTTTATGGTTTTCGAGCTTCTTGCTAAAGCCGTTCGTGAGCCGCGTAAAGCGCCGCTGCTGCATCCGCAGGGTCAGGTTTTGGCGTTCGACCAGCGACGTTGGAATCTTGTCTACGCGCCCGAATACGGGCCGCTCGCTTACGCTTACGATATGGCCGGGTGAGTAGCGCCGCGCGGCTTGCTTGCCGCCTACGGCGGAATAGCTCTTGACGATCTGGCCATACCGGGCGCGTGCACCGAAGGCGTTTTCGACGGCTACCACATAAGGTTCGAATCCGTCTGAGGAAATCTGTGGCGCATTGACGATGCGCGCGGACAGGTCATTGACGAAGCGCTGCGTTGTAGGCGCGTTCCGCTTTCTGCCCGACCGGATGATCGAATTCGAACCTTCGGAAGAAGCCTTCACATCCGCCACCGCCTGCTGGTTCTGCTGGACGGCGTCGCGCAGTACCTGCAAATCGCGCGCCAGCCCTTCGACCTGGCCTTTCAGGGCGTCGTTTTCCGCCTGCAGGTCCGAGATCTCGTCCGCCGCCGCGGCGCTGGCCGGGTCGGCGGCCATTGCACGACTGGCGGTCATGTCATGACTGGCGGTGATGATGGCCGCCATCGTGATGGCGGCGCCCAGCATTTTTGAGTGTTTCATTTTTCTTTGCCCTTTTCGAGTTTATGGTTATAAAAAGTAAATGCGATTGATATTCATTCTCATTATCCGAGTCAAGGCGTTATTTCTGCCCCCTGGGGGCGTACGGAGGTATGGCGGGCGATCATGGAAACGACAGTGAATCAAAGGATGAAGCGTCGTGGTCGGCGGCCGGCGGCGGGGCCATCGATTGCCGAACTCGACTTCGCCGAGCGGATCCTGATTCGGGCGCTGCGGCGGCTGACCGCGATCAACACCGGGATTGCCCTGGTGGTACCGGATTTGGAGTGGCTTCGAGAGCAGGTTATTGACGCCGTGGGGCATGGATTTGGAGTAACGCTCGGGCCTCGTGGCGGTGCGGCGGCGGTGGCCGAACTCGAATGGATACTTCGTACGTTCTGCTGTGCGGGCTTTCGACCCTTGCAAATCGGCAGAATTTGCGAACCGTCTATATCGCCCGATGAGCGTCTTCTGCTGTCGTTCGTGGCCGGCTGTCAGGCGAACGACACGGACCATGTGCGAAACCTGCTGTCCTGGTTGCTCCCGCCGCCCGCGGCAACGATCATCACCGCTCATGGCCAATCGCTGGCGCATATATTCCATGCGGGCGGCGTGGCGCTTCCGCAGCGGTTGAGGTTCGCCGACCGGGTTGGTGTTTCAGGCGTCTTGCCGTGTCGCGGCGAATATATGCACACCGTGCACTGAGCAATCACGCGCCGCCCGGATCACCCGCGGCGATGCCCATCGATCCGGGATTTTATAAGCCGGCTGGGCCGTCGCTCGATTCGGTCGGTATATGCGCGAAGCGGAGGGTGAAGATGCTGCCCTTGCCGACCTCGGAGTCGATTGTGAGCGCGGCGCGGTGGCGGCTCGCAATATGTTTGACGATGGCGAGCCCGAGGCCGGTGCCGCCGAGCTCGCGCGAGCGCGCCGTATCGATGCGATAGAACCGCTCGGTCAGGCGCGGCAGATGCTGGCGCGCGATACCGTCGCCCTCATCGGCGATCGACACCATAATATCGGCATCTTTGGATGCTTCGCCGGCGCTCTCGTCCGGCCCGCTTGTTTCACGCCACGCACGAATCCGTACGCGGCCGCCTTCGCGGCCATATTTGATGGCGTTGTCGACCAGGTTCTGGAACAGCTGCGTCAGGTCGCCGGCATCGCCCATCAACGGCGGCAGCCCGGCCTCGATATCGCGCTCGATGGTGGCCGGGCGCTCCCTGGCGCGCCATTCGAGATTGTCGACGACGGTGGCCAGCAATGCCGCCAGCTCGACGCGCTCGGTCGGCGCCGTGTGCTCGTTCATCTCGATGCGCGACAGCGACAGCAAATCCTCGACCAGCCGCGTCATGCGCTCGGCGTGCCGGGCCATGATGGCGAGGAAGCGCCGGCGCGCCTCGGCATCGTCCCTGGCCGGCCCGCTCAGGGTTTCGATATAGCCGCTCAGCGTGGCCAGCGGGGTGCGGATTTCATGGCTGGCATTGGCGACGAAATCGGCGCGCATCTGATCGGCAAGGCGCACCGCCGTCATGTCGACCAGCGCCAGCACGATCGCCGTGCCGTCCGCCGCATGTTGGCTGAGCGGCTCGATGCGGGCCGAGAAATGGCGCCGCACCGGCGCCTGCAGAGTGAAGGCGACATCCTGGCCGGAACCTGAGCGCGCCGCCGCTTCGAGCGCCGCGACGACGTCCGGGTTGCGCAGCACCGCCGCCAGGTCGCGCCCTTCAAGCTCGCCGCCGAGCAGATTCTTCGAGGCGCGGTTGGCGCGCACCACCTTGTGCCCCTCATTGAGCAGCAACACCGGGCCGGGCAGCGCATCGAGGGCGCGTTCCAATCCGTCATGGTCGCTCACCAGACTGGCCGTGCGCTGGCCGGATTCGCGCGCCAGGCGTTGCAGCGATTGCGTCAGTTCGCGGCCGATTCGGGTGCGCCGGGCCTGGACCTCGATTTCGCCGCCGCGCGCCAATTTCTCCAATTGGCTTTTGGTCCGCAGCAGATCGCCGAGCAGCCAATGGATGGCGGTGGCGCTGATCACGGTGAGGCCGAACCAGGTCAGCGCGGCGGTGCCCGGCGCCAGCAGGCCGAGCCCGGCGAGCACGATAAAGGCGAGGGCGAGCGGCGCCGCGGCAATGCCCACGGCGCGTAGCCAGCGGCCTAAAGGTACGTCTCGCCAAGCCATATCGCCTGCCATGGTCCTGCGATTTATTCCGAGCGCCAGACAATTTGTGTCCGGGCCGGGACTGAAAGCAAGTATGTCTCGCCAATCCTCCCCTGTGTTACCGTCGCGCGCAATGGACAAGAAAGCGACAAAATCCACTCCCGGAGAAGCGGCAAACGCCGCCGCGACGCCGATGATGGCGCAATATCTGGCCATCAAAAGCGGCCATCCCGATACCCTGCTGTTCTACCGCATGGGCGATTTCTACGAACTCTTCTTCGATGACGCGGTGCGGGCCTCGGCGGCGCTCGGCATCGCCCTCACCCGGCGCGGCAAGCATGGCGGCGCGGACATACCGATGTGCGGCGTGCCGGTCAAAAGCGCCGATCGCTATCTCGAGAAGCTCATTCATTCGGGCTTCAAGGTGGCGGTGTGCGAACAGACCGAAGACCCGGCGGTGGCCAAGAAGCGCGGCGCCAAGGCGGTGGTCGCGCGCGAGGTCGAGCGCCTGGTGACGCCGGGCACGCTGACCGAGGATTCGCTTCTCGATGCGCGCGCCGCGAATTATCTGGTCGCCTTGGGCCGCGCCGAAGGGCGCTGGGCGGTGGCCTGGTGCGATATGTCGACGGGCGAGTTCAGCGTTATGAAATGCGCGCTCGCGGCATTGCCGGCGGTGCTCGCCCGCCTCGCGCCGGGTGAGATATTGCTCTCGGAAGCGGTGCTGGACACGCCGGATTTGTTCGAGCTCTTCGGCGAATGGAAATCCGCCCTCGCGCCGCAGCCGGTCCGGCTGTTCGACAGCAGCGCCGGCGAGCGGCGTCTCTGTGCCCTCTTTGGCGTCGCCGCGCTCGACGGCTTCGGCGATTTTGGCCGCGCCGACCTGGCGGCGGCGGGCGCCATCGTCGAATATTTGAGCCTCACGCAAAAGGGCAAGCTGCCGCGTCTCGCCCACTTAAGCGCCGTCTCGGAAGATGCCAGCATGGCCATCGACGCCGCGACGCGGCGCAATCTGGAACTTACCCACGCGCTCTCAGGTGGGCGCAAGGGCTCGCTCCTCGCGGTCATCGACCGCACGGTTTCGGCGCCCGGCGCGCGCCTCCTGCACGCCCGCCTCGGCGCCCCGCTGACCGATCCGGAGGCCATCTCGAGGCGCTTCGACGAGGTCGATTTTTTCACCGCCGGCACGGTCGCGCGTGAAGCCGTGCACAAAACTCTGCGCGGCTTTCCCGACGTCGAGCGCGCGCTGTCGCGCCTCACCGTCGGGCGCGGCGGGCCGAGGGACTTGGCCGCCGTGCGCGATGCCCTGGCGCTGGCGCCGCGTCTTCGCGCCATCCTCGAACAAGACGGCGAACTGGCGCCGCCTGATGAAGCCGTGACCGGCATGACGGCGGGCCTCGGCCAGCACGATATTCTCGCCGCCCGCCTGGCCCGGGCGCTGGTGACGACGCCGCCTTTGTTCATCCGCGACGGCGGCTTTATCGCCAAGGGCTATCACGCGCCGCTCGACGAGTTCGTTACGCTGCGCGACGAAAGCCGCCGCCTGATCGCCAATCTGGAGACCCGCTACCGCGCCGAAACCGATGTCCAAAGCCTCAAGGTCAAGCACAACAACGTGCTCGGCTTTTTCATCGATGTCAGCGAGCGCAACGCCGCCAAGCTCGGCGACGGCTTCATCCACCGCCAGACATTGGCGAGCGCCGTGCGCTTCACCACGGTCGAGCTCGGCGAGCTGGAGAACAAAATCAACAATGCGGCGCAGAAGGCGCTCGATCTCGAAGCCCAGCTCTTCGACCAGCTGCTCGGCGAGGTCACCGCGCGGGCCGAGGATATTGCCCGCCTGGCGCGCGCCGCCGCCGTTCTCGACGTCGCTTCCGGGTTGGCGCAATTGGCGGTCGAGCGGCGTTATTGCCGGCCCCTGGTCGATGCCGGCCAGGCCTTCGATATCCGCGCCGGGCGCCACGCCGTGGTCGAGGCCCCGGGCGAGCGCGAGGCGCCGGCCACCGGTGCCGATCGTTTCGTGCCCAATGATTGCGATCTCGGGCCCCAGCGCCATCTGTGGCTCGTCACCGGCCCCAACATGGCGGGAAAAAGCACCTTTCTCCGGCAAAATGCGCTGATCGCCATCCTCGCCCAGATGGGCTCCTTTGTTCCCGCCGAGAGCGCCCATATCGGTATCGTCGATCGTCTCTTCAGCCGCGTCGGCGCCGCCGACGATCTGGCGCGCGGGCGCTCCACCTTCATGGTCGAAATGATCGAGACGGCGGCGATCCTCAATCTCGCCGGGCCCAGGGCGCTGGTCATCCTCGACGAGATCGGCCGCGGCACGGCGACCTTCGACGGCCTCTCCATCGCCTGGGCGGCGCTCGAGCATCTGCACGAGATCAACCGCTGCCGCACCCTGTTCGCCACCCATTATCACGAACTGACGGCGCTGGCGCCGAAGCTCGGGCGGCTCTCCTGCAACACCATGCGGGTCAAGGAATGGCAGGATGATGTGGTCTTCCTGCACGAGGTGGTGAAGGGTTCCGCCGACCGCTCCTACGGCATTCACGTGGCGCGCCTGGCCGGCCTGCCCGAGGCGGTGCTCGGCCGTGCCGAGGAAGTGCTGGCGACGCTGGAGCGCGGCGAGCAGGGCGGCGCCGTGGCCGGTTTGGCCGAGGATTTGCCGCTCTTCTCGGCGCCCCGCCCGACCGCCGCGACAGCGGCCCGGAAGGCGGCGGCGGCCGCTGAGGCGGCGGCGGACGAACTCCGCGCGGCTCTCGCCGAGACCGACGTAGACTCTTTAAGCCCGCGCGCGGCGCTCGATCTGGTCTACCGCCTGCGCGCCATGCTGTCCGATGATTGATGATTTTCCTCGGCCCGGCGGCGGCGATTCATGATATCTGAGCGCTTATGTCGTTGATTTTTTGCAGCCGCACGGACGATCCGGACGAGTGGCGCGGCGCGTTCGCCGCGATCATGCCGGATCTCGAATTCCGCGTCTGGCCCGATGTCGGCGACGAAGGCGCGGTCGAAATCGCGCTGGTCTGGGATCCGATGCAGGAGCAATTGCTGCGCTTTGCCAACTTGCGGCTGATCGCCTCGCTCGGCGCCGGTGTCGATCATTTGCTCGCCGCCACCACATTGCCGCCGGGCGTGCCGATGACGCGCATCGTCGACGCCAACCTGACCCAGGGCATGCGCGAATATGTTCTGTTGCAAACGCTTTATTGCCACCGCCAGGCGCCGGCCTATCTGGCCCAGCAACGGGCCGCCGATTGGCGGCCGCTCGACCAGCCCTTCTGCCAGCAGCGCCGCGTCGGCATCATGGGCCTCGGCGTTCTCGGCGCCGCCGCGGCCGAGGCGCTTCAGGATATCGGCTTTTTGGTCACTGGCTGGAGCCGGCGGCAAAAGGAATTGCCGGGCGTCGAATGTTTCGCCGGCCTGTCGCGGCTCGATGAATTTCTGGCGGCGAGCGAAATCCTGGTTTGCCTGTTGCCGCTGACGCCGGATACCGAAGGCATCATCAACCGCCGGACATTGGGCGCCCTGCCGCCGGGCGCATGCCTGATCAACGGCGCGCGCGGCGGCCTTGTGGTCGAGGCGGATTTGATCGCCGCGCTCGAATCGGGGCGGCTCGGCCACGCCGTCCTCGACGTCACGCGCGAGGAGCCGCTGCCCGCCGATGATGCGCTGTGGCGCGCGCCCAACATCACCATCACGCCGCATATTGCGTCGATCACCAATGCTCGTTCGGGCGCCGAGCTGGTCGCCGACAATATTCGCCGCGTGCGCGCCGGCGAGGCGCTGCTTCATACCGTCGATCCCGACGCCGGCTACTGAACGAGGCGGCCCTCGACTTCGGTCAATATCTCATCCAACACCGTCACCGCCCAGGCGATTTCCTGCGCCGTGATGCAGAGCGGCGGGCCGATGAGGATGAAATGGTCGCTGACGCGCACCTCGAGGCCGAGCTCGAGAACGCGGCGCTTGATCCATTCGATGCTGTCGCCATGGCCGAACTTGGCCGATAGCGGCTCGCCCGTCTCGGCGTCGCTGACAAGCTCGACGCAGGCGAGCAGGCCGAGGCTGCGCACGTCGCTGATGCAGGCATGGCCGCGCTTTAATTCCTCCAGACTGTCGCTGAGGACCACGCCCATCGCCGCCGCATTCTCGATCAGGCCGTCCTCTTCATAGGCGTCGAGCGCCGCCACCGCGGCAGCGCAGGCGATCGGGTTGGCGGTCTGCGTCGAGCCCAGCGGTATCCAATTATCGTCGAAATGGCGCGCGATATGATCGCGCATCAGCACCACCCCCATCGGCACATAGCCCGAGGTCAGGCCCTTGGCGCTGGTGATCATGTCGGGCACGACGTCCCAGTGGTTCATGGCAAACCATTTGCCGGTGCGGCCGAAGCCGGTGATCACTTCGTCGGCGATCAGCAGAATGCCGTAGCGGTCGCAAATCCGGCGCAGCATGGGAAAATATTCCGCCGGCGGATCGATGCCGGCGGCGGCGGCGGTCATCGGCTCGGCGAGAAGTGCGGCGATCTGCTCCGGCCCTTCGCGCTGGATCACTTCCTCGACGCTGGCGGCGCAATGCACGCCGCATTCGGGATAGCTCAGCTTGAAGCTGCAACGGTGGCAATAGGGATCGAAGATGCGCACCACATTGGGCTGCTCATAGCCGACCGCGACGCGCCGTGGATCGCCGCTCGCCGACAGCGCGCCGCTCGTCGTGCCGTGATAGGAGCGGTAGCGGGTCATGATCTTGCGCCGCCCGGTGACCAGGCGGGCGATGGTCATGGCGATCTCGTTGGCCTCGCTGCCGCTGTCGGTGAAGAAGGCGGTGGCGATATCGCCGGGCGCGATCTTGGCCAGCTTGGCGCCCAGCGCGTCGCGCGCCTCGGTGGTGAAATGGGGGCCGATATAGCACAGCCGCGCCGCCTGTTCCTGGATCGCGCGCACCACCTTGGCATGGCCATGGCCGAGATTGACGTTGACCAGCTGGGCCGAAAAATCGAGATATTTGCGGCCCTCGGAATCGAAAATATAGGCGCCGTCGCCATGTTCCATTCGCGTCACCGGATGGACGGCGTTTTGCGCCGCCCAGGGAATCAGGTCGTAACGTCTATTGGCGCCCTGCATTTTTCCGCTCTTCCTGTTTGCCTTGTGCGCCGTCCAGCTTATGATTTGCGCGGCCTTCTGCATAGGCCGCAAAGAGATCGGAGAAAATGATGCGAAATTCCCGTTTTCCAGCTCTCTCCAGGAGCTGGGAAGATGTCGAATCCGAGATGAAGACGGCGCGTGAGCGCGACATGCCGTGGCGCGATGCGCGCAATTTCAAGCCGGCCTATTTCGGCGGCGAGGATTTGCTCGCCGTGGCCGATGGCGCGCTCAACATGTATCTCGCCGAAAACGCCATATTCTCGCGCACCGCCTATCCCAGCCTCGGCCAATATGAAGAGGAAGTGGTCGATATGATGCTATCGCTTCTAAATGCGCCGGACGGCGCCGGCGGCAGTATCAGCAGCGGCGGCACCGAGAGCATCATCATGTGCGTGAAAAGCGCCCGTGAATGGGCGCGCGAAAATCGTTCCTCCGCCGCGACGCCCGAAATCATCGTGCCGCACACCGCCCATCCGGCGTTCGACAAGGCCGGGCATATGCTCGACGTCAAGGTCGTGCGCATGGCCGAAAGCACTGAATGGCGCGCCGACGCGGCGGCCATGGCCGAAGCGGTGAGCGGCGACAGCTTCATGATCGTCGGTTCCGCCCCACCCTATCCCTACGGCGAGACCGACCCGATCGCCGAGATCGCCGCCATCGCGCGCGAGCATGGTCTGTGGATGCATGTCGATGGCTGCATCGGCGGTTGCATTCTGCCTTTCATGCGCCGCCTCGGCGAAGACGTGCCCGATTTCGATTTCGCCGTACCCGGCGTCATGTCGATGTCGATCGATCTGCACAAATTCGGTTACGCCAACAAGGGCGTCTCATTGGTGCTGCTGCGCGACGCCGGGCTCGAGCGTTATCAGCGCACTTCGTTCGGCGATTGGCCGGCCGGTATCTACAGCACCGCCAATATCACCGGCTCGCGCTCGGGCGGGCCGCTGGCCTCGGCCTGGGCGGTGATGAATTACCTTGGCGAGGAGGGCTATCTCAGGATTTTCGCCGCCCAGCGCGATATCAAGCAGCGCCTGATGAAGGGTGTCGGCGAAATCGACGGGCTCGAAATCATCGCCCGCCCGCATGCCCTGCATTTCTATTTCGGCTCGCCGGAATTCGACATATTCGCCGTCGATACCGGGATGGCCGCCAAGGGCTGGTCGATGACGCGCGCCGAGCAGCCCGATTCCATCATGATGTGGGTCAACATGTCCCACCAGGATGTGGTCGAGGAATATCTCGGCGATCTGCAAACCACCGTCGCCGATGTCCGCGCCGGGCGCGTCCAGCCGGCGGAAAAATCAACCGTCTATGTCATGTGAAAGGCGCGCTCAATTAGAAAAAGCTCGTCACGGACGCTTATAGTCACGTCCTCCCGGCAAGGCATGCAGATTGGATTTCTTCTTCCCCAGCCGATCGTGTCGCGCTTCTTCAAAACGTTTGCGCATTTCCGGCTCATCGTTTAACCGCTTACTTATGAATTGTTCGAGCGCGTCACGGACCACGCGGGCTTTGGTGGCGTCATAATTGGCTTTACAAAAATCCCTAAGGCGCAGGGATAATTCGTCACCAAGATTAAAAAGTTCTTTGCTCATGACCTGTCAGTCGTCCTCAAGATATCGGCTGATATACTAGAGTGGTTCAGGTTCGATAGGAAGTAATTTGATGGGAACGACCCGCCTCACCTTCGGTGGTTTCTTCTGCCAATGGCGTCGTTACTCCGTTCTTCTGCCGAAAGATTGAATTCACTTCCGCTGTCGTGAGGCGGTAATGCACATGCGTCTGCATCTTAATGTCTCGCTTATAGGCAGCCACAAGAGTTGCGGATGAAATAGCGGCGACATTGTCGATTATTTCCTCACGATAAAAATATGCGTCTACATGATCCAAAGACAGACATATCTTGGCAAGATGACCGATCGGAATAGCCAATGATTGATTCAAACAAAATGATTCATTGAAATTGTATTCAGCGCAATAAGAAAGAATTTTCCCCAAATCTTCGAGTGTTACTATTCTGTCATAGTCAGCAAATGGGATTTTATCTGACAATGAGTAATCAAACATGCTCGCAAAAGCGAAACAATTGATGAATGTATCGGCAATTGCGTTGTTCAGAATTTCTGTATCGTAGTGAGAACGGGATTTAGCTATAAGGCCGGAATACTTGAAAAAAAGAAGCGTCATGTGGGTGGCGCGCTGCTCGATCGGAAGCGCGCAGGCATCCCTGTGGTAGAGGTGGTCGTATTTTTGTTGCTCTTGCTGAATTAGATCAAGACGGTCCCTGACTTTCATCCTCAAATGCTCCTGACAAGAAATGCAGACTGGTTTTCATCGTCCCTAGCCCGGATTATTCACGGCGCGGCGTGAAAATGCTGGTGAGCGTAGATTAACCT
>CAJXFT010000130.1 GCA_913053235.1 uncultured Alphaproteobacteria bacterium | reverse complement strand
CGCCGGGCAATCTGCAAACTGCCTTCGGCCTGTTTGGCGCCGATTTCAAAGGCCCTGGCCGGCGTCGAGGGCGCGTAAGGGGTGGTAAAAGCCATCCCGTTCATATTGGGCGATCGCCGCCGGCGATAAGATTTTGGCCATGCTTGCGAAGTTAGTTCGATAACGGCGTCCGGCCAGCGGATTTTACCGCCCGGCGCGGCGCTCCCGGGTGGCATCACCGTCGATCGCAAGGCTGCCGTCCTCGGCATTGCCGGTCAGAACCACGCCGTAAACTTCCTCGGCGGTGGCGCGGGTGACGAATTTTTCAGCGACGTCTTCCAACACCGCCTCGGGCTCGCGGCCGAGCGGCTCGCCGTAGCCGCTGCCGCCATTGTCGATCGAGCGCACGAATTCGCCGGGCCCAAGCGTCAGCATGACGCCGTTGGGCTGAAACTCCTCCGAGCCGTCCACTTTTATATGGCCGTGATAGGCGTGATTGGCGTCGCGCCCGCCGAGCACGCCGGCCGGCGGGTTTATCGTGCCGCCGCCCATGATGCTGACCGTCATCGGGTCGTGGCGCGGGCCGAACACGACCTCGGTGGCCGGTCCGCCGCGCCGGCGCCCGGCGCCGCCCGAATCGGGCAGCAGGCGCTGCGAGCGGATTGCCAGGGGAAAGCGCTGCTCGTCGAATTCGATGCTGTCGCGGTGCAACAGGCCGGCGCCGCCCGGCGTCAGCAGATAGATCATGCCGTCATTGGCCGGCTGCGCCGGGCCGCCGCCGCCCATCACATAGACCTGGTTGATATATTCGGCGCCGCCGCGGCGCCAGTCGGTTCCCGATATGACGCCCATGCCGGCGGCGAAACAGAGATTGCCCTGCGACATGCCGTAACCGTCGCCAAGCTGGGTGAACGCCGATTGGGTGAGGTTGACCACGACATCGGCCATGCTCGTGGTGGCCAGCGAACAGCAATGCGGGAAGCGCGGGATGCCGACCACGCAATTCTCGCGCAAAAGCACATTGACGCGGCGGAAACTGCCGGCGTTGGCCGGCAGGTCGGGCTCCAGATTCTCGAACACGCCCTGGATCGCGTTGGCGCTGGCGCAGGCTTCGGTGAGGTTGAGGCCGGCATCGATACAATCCGGATTATCGCGCAGATCCACCGTCACCATGCCGGCGTCGGGGTCGATCTCGACCTTGACGGTGATATCGACGCCGTCGGGCAGAAACGGCTCGACCGGATCATGCGTACCCTTGTTGATCAGCGTGCCCTTGGGCAGCTTCTGGATGGCGTGCAGGGCGCGGCGCTCGGCATAATCGAACCAATCGGTGATGAACCGGCGCACCCGCGCGGCGCCGTATTTGGCGGTAAACGCCTTCAGCCGGCGCTCGCCGATGCGCGCCGCGCCCAATTGCGAGAGATAATCTCCGTACCATTGATCGGCGACGCGGATGCGCCGCCGGCACATACGGATGATGTCTTCATTGTCCTGGCCGTCGCGCTGAATGCGCACGCAGGGAAATATCAGCGCGCCCTCCTCATAGACGTCGCGCGCCCGTGGCGTGTAGGTGGTCGGGATGCTGTCGCCGCAATCGGCCTGATGTCCCTTTACGGTGACGGTAAACAGATGCGCGCCGCCGACAAAGACCGGCACCATGATCGACCAATCGGCGGCATGGCTGTTGCCGTCATAGGGGTCGTTGTGGAGATAGGCGTCGCCCTCGCGGTAATCCGGATGCTCGCGCGCGATCGCCGCGGTTTGCAGATGCGAGCCGAAGATGTGCGCCGGAATGCCTTCGGCGGTGGCCAGCAGCTCGTTGCCGGCGGTGACGATGGAGCATGAGAAATCGCGCGACTGGCCGATCACGGCGGAGCGCGCCGTGCGCATCACGACGCCCTGCATTTCGCGCAATATGGCGTCGATACGGTTGGCCATGATCGCCAAATCCACCGAATCGATAGGCGCTTGATCATCGACCGGCGCCGCTTTGGCGTCCGGCGCCGTGTCGAGGATGTAGTTGCCGGCGGCACTCACCCGCGCCGACATGCCGGGATAGACGGTGATGGTTGTGGTCGGCTCCTCGATCAGGGCGGGGCCCGAGATTTCCGCGCCCGCGGCCAATTCGGCGCCGCGATAGACCGGCGTCTCAAGGCGGCCCTGGGTGCCGAAATAAGCCTCCGTGACGCGTGCCGCCATGGCCTCGCCGCCAACCTCGGCGGCGGAAGTTTGCGGCGATGGCCGCTCCAGGCGCGCCGTCAGCCGGCCCTTCCAATGCAGGCATTCGAGCATGCCGTTCTCTTCCTTGACGCCGTACAGGCGCTCATGAACGGCATGAAAATTCTCGATCAGGGCGGCGACGGCGGCGTCATCGGAGAGCGCCGTCCCGGCGAGCTCGATTTCGGTCTCCCATTGCTGATTGAGATAGCGCGCATCGACGAAATATTGGCTTTCGAAGCGCTCGATGCCGCGCCGCCGCAGGCTGTCGGCGAAATCGCTCATCTGGCCTTTGAGGTCGGCCAGCGTGGCGGCCACCAATTCGCCGTCCCAATGGTCTGAGCGGACATATTGGCTGGCGCTGAATTCGGCGACGATATCGGAATATTGCGCGCCGCAGGCGCTGAGCACGCCGGCGGTCTTGGGCAACAGCACCTGGCGGCAGCCGAGCGCCTCGGCGATGGGGAGAATGTTGAGCCCGGCCGCGCCGCCGCCGGCAACGAGGATGCTTTCGCGCGGATTGACGCCCTCATTGACGGTTATTTCCTCGATCGCCTTGATCATCGATTCGCTGGCGATGCGGAGGATGGCGAAGGCCGCTTCGTCGAGCGCCAGATCGAGCGCAGCCGCGATGCCGCCGACGGCGGCGCGCGCGGCGTCGACGTCGAGCGGCATGCGCCCGTCGAGGAAATGGTCCGGATCGATGTAGCCGAGCACCACCGCGGCATCGGTGACCGTCGGCTCGGCGCCGCCGCGCCCGTAACAGGCCGGCCCGGGAACGGCGCCGGCGCTGCCCGGCCCGACGCGCAACAGACCGCCGCTATCGATCCAGGCGAGCGAGCCGCCGCCGGCGCCGACGCTCCTGACATCGACCGAGGAAAGGCCGAGATTATGGCCATAGAAAAGCGGCCCCAGCCATGTCTCGCGGGTGAACTTGACCTCGCCGCCGCGCACCAGGCTGACATCGAAGGTGGTGCCGCCGGTATCGACGACGAGCACGTCGCTGTCGAATTTTTCCGCTTGCGCATAGGCGAGGCCGGCGCGCGGCGCCATGGCGGGGCCCGATTTGACCATGTAAATCGGCCGCTCGGCGACATCCTCGACATGCATCACGCCGCCCGAGACGGTGCTGACGAGCAATTCCCCGGCAAAACCGATTTCCTTCAAATCGCTTTGCAACTCGCCGAGATGCGCCTGCATGCGCGGCTTGAGGGAGGCGTCGATGGCGGTCGAGGATGCGCGCGGATATTCGCGCAGGATCGGGTTGAGCCGATGCGACAGCGTATAGGGGATGCCGGGCATCTCGTGCTCGATCAATTCGCCGATACGCGCCTCATGCGCGCGGTTCTTGATCGACCACAGCAGACAAACCGCCACCGCCTCGACCCCGAGCTTCTTGAGGCGCTTCAACGACCGCCGAACGGCGGCCTCGTCGAGCGCCCGCTCGACGCCGCCTTCGGCATTGATGCGCTCCGCCACCTCGATCGTGAGGCTGCGCGGAACATAGGGCTTGAGCGGGTCGATCTGCATCTCGAAGGGATGCAGCTTGCCGCCTTGCCGGTAGACCAGGATATCGGGGAAGCCCTCGGTCAACAGCATCGCCGTCTTGGCGGTGGCGCCGGTGATGATGGCGTTGGTCGCCCAGGTCGTGCCGTAGATCAGCACATCGGCGCCGGCGACGAGTTCGGCCAGGCCGAGCGACATTTGGCGCGCCGCGTCTTCCAGCCCCTCGATGACACCGATCGAGCTTCGCTCCGGCGTGCTCGGCGCCTTGCCGAGGGTGAGCGCGCCATTCTCATCGGCGACGACGATATCGGTGAAAGTGCCGCCGGTGTCGACGGCGATTCTGAATTTCATGCGGCCCGGCCATTCTTTTTGCGACTATGCGAATTTCGCCGCCGACTATATCGCGTATCAAAGGCGGATCGAATTTCAATTCGCATTGCGCATTTGCCGGACCCGTGTTTACTGTTGTCTGACCTGATTCTTTGATCAATTTTACACCCGCCCGCGACTGTTAAACGCGCCCATGACCCTTTATTTCCGCCTTCTCACGCTCGTCATCGGAATTTCCGTTTGCGCCGCATCCGCGACCGCGAAAGCCGAAGAGATCATCAATATCGGCGTTCTGGCGGCGATGAGCGGGCCGTTCGCGGAATATGGCCTGGACGCCAGGCGCGGCGCCGAAATGGCGCTGGCTGAATTCGAGGGCCGCGCCGGCGGCAAGCCGGTGCGGCTGGTTTTCGAAGCCGCCGAGGGCGCGCCCGAGGGCGTCGCCGAGCGCGCGCAAAAGCTGCTGACGGAAGGCGGTGCCGAGATCGTCATCGGCCCGCTCAGCGGCGGCGAAGGCCGGGCGCTCAAGGATTTCGCCAAATCCGTACCCGCCGTCACCTTCCTCAACGGCGCCTCGGCGGCGCGCGACCTGACGCTGGTCGACCCGGCCGCCAACTTCTTTAGATTCACCACCGATGCCGCGCAATGGATGGCCGGCCTCGGCAGATACGCCTATTTCGACAAGGACTACCGCCGGGTCGTCACCCTGGGCGAGAATTATTCCTTCCCCTTCACCCAGGTGATGGGGTTCCTGGTCGAGTTTTGCGGCGTCGGAGGGCGCGTCGCCGAGCTCTTTTGGCTGCCGCTCAGCGACAAGCCTTTTGCCGCCATTTCACAGCAATTGGCGGCCATCGAGGCGGATGCGATTTTCGTCGCGCTCGACGGCCACAACACCGCGAATTTTCTCGAGCAATATTGGAAATCCGGCGGCCAACTTCCGATCATCGGCGGTTCGGTCACCTTCGATCCCGTCCTGCTCGGATCCAACTCGCTTTACCACAGCCGTTTGCCCGGTGCGATTTCCGCGTCGCCGCTCACCGATGGCGATCAGGGCAGAAGATGGCGGCAATTCGTTTCGGCCTACCGCGATCTTTATCCCTCGGCGCCCAGCGTGCCGTCTCTCTACGCCTTCAACTATTATGTAAATACCAAGGCGGCGCTGTTGGCCCTCGACGAAGTGGACGGAGACCTTTCGGACGGACAGGAAGACATGCGTGAAGCCTTGGCCGAGCTTAGCTTCGACACCCCGACGGGACATGTCTCACTCGACCAAAACCGCCAGGCGATCGCCAATAATTACGTTTTCGAAATCACCCTCGGAGAAGATAACCGGCTGCACCAGGAAGTCGCCTTCATCGCCACCGAGGTCGACCAGACGCTGGGTCTGGGGCGCCAGCGCTATCTCGCGCTCGGCGCCCCCGGCCCGCACACGCCAAGCTGCCCCTGACGAGCAACCCGTGAACGGCCTATAAATCGGCGGACAGCCCGACTTTCTCCAGCGTCGCGGCGCTTGGCCGGCCGGTTTCTTCCCAGCCCATATGGCCGTAATATTCCTTCACCATGCCTTCCAGATGCGGCTTGATCGACTTGCCCGCCGCCTTGCCTTCGGTCGGTGCCTCGAGCAAGCGGTCGGAGATGTCGAACTCGTCGGCCGAGGTGAAGCCGCGCTTGATGGCGATGATGCGCTGCATGTTGATCAGGCGCTCGCCGACCGCCATCGCCTCGTCACGGTCGAAATCCGACCAGCCGGTGGCCAAGGCGAGGGCCTTGGCGGCGTTGGGCAGCGATTCCTTCACCCCCCAACAGGCAAACCAGCACACGCCGAGGGTATCTTCCCAAAGCTTTTTGGTCTGTGTCTTGGCCACCGCCTCGGCCTTGCCCTCGGTGATGAAGGGCTCGCCGAATTCGGTATAGCCAAGGTCGGGCTCGGTGGTCCAGGCATCGACGCCCGGCCCCTGCCAACAGACGCCGGCGCCGGCCACGACCTGGCCGAGCAGCACCGACCATGCGGGCCGCCAGTCATGCATATTGAGGCCGCCGCCGCGCACATGCAGGACGCAAGCCTCGGCCGGCGCGCCCAAGATCGCCGCCGCTTCCTTGAGGCCCTTGGCCAGCACGTTGCCGCCGAATCCCTCGCCCGAGCACATCTGTTCCATCAGCGTCATCGCGGATTCGAAATTTCCCCAATTCAGCTCGAGGCCGCCGGTATCCTGCGGCGACAGCAGCTCGCGCTCATAGAGTTCGTAACACATGCCCATCAGCGCCCCGGCGACCGAGGAATCGATGCCCATGCCGTCGAAATAATCGGTCAGAGCCAGCGCTTCATCGGGATCGTCGATGCCGATCATCGCCGCCGAGCCCTCGATATTCTCGCCGCCGCCGCACATGCTGGCGGTAAAGCCGGCCAGTCTGCCGCTGTTGACGGTGGCGTCATAGGAGCAGGCAATGCTGCAATTGTAGGATTCCTTGGGCACCACGGTCCAATCCGAGGCCGCCCGCTCGACGAAATTATTGGCGTATCCCTCGCCCCATATCGGGTCGCTCAGATTTTTGCAGCCGACCATGTTCTTTTCGCCGACATAGGAATAGAGCCGGGTGATGCCGCCATCGGTGAGCAGCGAGCCGACCGCCGGCAAGCCCTCTCCGGGGCCGCGTTCGGCGGCGATGTTGTGGTCCCAGGCCTTGGTCACCTCGTCGAAGCCGTTGGGATCGTTGATCGCCGGCGTTCCGCTGCCGCGCACCGCCACCGCCTTCAGATTCTTGGAGCCCATGACGGCGCCGATGCCGCCCTTGTGGGCGCCGTGATTGCGGTCGTTCTTGACCGAGGCGCCGTGCAGCATGGCCTCTCCCGCCGGGCCGATGCAGGCAACGCTGATTTTCTCTTCATCGCCCAGTTCGCGCTTGATCAGGCGCTCGGTATCGCGCGTGTTCTTGCCCCAAACCCCGGCCGCGTCGCGGATTTCCACCTTGTCGTCGTCGATCCACAGGTAAACCGGCTTCGCCGCCCTGCCGGTGAAGTGGATGCCGTCATAGCCGGCATGTTTGAGATAGGCCGCCCAAAAGCCGTGGCTATGGCCGGTCGCCACCGCGTAGGGCGTGTCGTAATTCAGCGAAATGATGGCCAGATTGGAGGAACTCGGCGCCGAGGTTCCGGCCAGCGGGCCGTTCATCATCATGAACGGCGCATCCGGGTCGGTCGCCTTCATGCCGGCATGCGTCTCGTCGAGTATGATGCGCATCGCCAAGCCGATACCGCCGACATATTTTCGCAGCACGGCCTCATCGGGCAGCGCCTCGGCCTTACAGCTCCCCGTGGTTAGATCAACCCGAAGAAGTTTACCCGCATATCCGCCTACCATGACGATTCTCCCATCAAGTTAAGGTTTTGAAACATTGTTTTGCTGGATAATAGCAAACCTAAGGCACTTGTGTCTCCCGTGGCATTGACCTGAGTCAAGCTCGGGAGGGCGAGCGCACGCCAAGCGGAGGAATATTCCGGTGAACCATGTCATGGTCGAAACCGATCATTTGTCGCGAGCGCTCGAATTGCACCAGGCGGGCCGCCTCGATGAGGCGAAGGCGGCGTGCCGGGAATTGCTGCGCCACAGCCCCGGCCACGCGGTGGCGTTGAACCTGCTCGGCTTTCTCGAATATCGGCTGGGCAATGGCGAGAAATCCATAGCCGCCTTCCAGAAGGCGATTTCCGCCAAGCCGGATTTCGCCGACGCCCATTTCAATCTGGGCAATGTATTCACCTCTTGCGGCGAGCCGGGCCAGGCCGCGGCCGCCTACCGCGCCTATCTCGCCCTCAAACCGGAGGATGCGGAAGCGCATTACCTGCTCGCCAACGCGCTTCTGTCGATCGACGAGCTGGCCGCCGCCGAGGCGTCATTGCGCGCCGCGCTGGAGCGCCAGCCCGATCACGTCGATGCGCGCACCAATTTCGGTTACGTGCTGAAACGGCTGGGACATTACGAGGAAGCCGCCAAGCAACTGCGCCGCGCCCTCGACCTCAACCCGGATTCCGCCGAATGCCACAATAATTTCGGCACCGTGCTGCGTAATCTGCGGCGTTTCGAAGAAGCCGCCTTGGCCTTTCGCGAGGCGCTGCGGCTGAAACCGGACTTCATCGAGGCGCATAACAATCTCGGCCATGCCTTGTTCGATATGGGCGAGTTGGACGCCGCCATCGAAGCCTTCGGCCAGGCGCTCGAAATCGACCCGCATGATCTGGCCAGTTGGATCAATCTGGCCGGCCTGGGAGAGCGCTCCAACCGGCTCGATATCGCCAAGGCGGCCATCGCGCGCGGCCTCGGGATTTCCTCCTCCGACCCCAGCCTCCATCTTTTGGCGGCCAAATGCGAGCGCCGCGAGGGCCAATCGGAAGCGGCCGTCAAGCGGCTCGAAAACATCGACCACTCGGGCACGCCCGAGATCACCGCCATCGATATCGCCTTCGAATTGGGCCAGCTTTACGATCGTCTGGACGAGCCGGAACTCGCATTCCTACATTTCTCGGAAGGCAATCGGCTGGCGCGCCAATATCCCGCTCACCGCGACATCGACAAGGGTGAATTTCTCGCCCTGACCGATTCCATAAGCGCCAACCTCAGCCGCGATTGGCTTGCCTCGTGGAGCGAGCCGCCGGCTCTCTCCGATCACCACGCTCCGGCTTTTATCGTCGGCTTTCCGCGTTCCGGCACGACGCTCACCGAGCAAATATTGAAAGCCCATCCAGAACTGCAAACCCTCGACGAGAAGCCGACCCTGGATGTCATGCTGGCGCGGCTGGAGGATTATCCGCGCGCCATGGCTGGCCTCGGCGCCGAGCGCATCGGATATTTACGCAAAGTCTATTTCGACGCCGTGGCCGAGCATGCCGAAGTGGATGCGAATGCGCGCATCGTCGACAAGATGCCGCTCAACATCATTCACGCCGCCGCCATCCGGCGCTTCTTCCCGGCGGCCAAAATCATCCTCGTGCTGCGCCACCCCTGCGACGCCTGCCTGAGCTGCTTCATGCAGAATTTCACCGTCAATTCCTCGATGGCGAATTTTTTCTCGCTCGCCGACGCCGCCCGGCTATATGCCAAGGTAATGCGGCTGTGGCGCCAAAGCAGCGAATTGCTGGGGCTCGATTATCACATCGTCAGATATGAGGATCTGGTCGGCGATTTCGAAGCGGAAACCAAGAATATGCTGGATTTCCTCGGATTGGAATGGCACCCGGCGGTGATGGAATACGCCGCCAATGCGCGCGCGAGGGGCAAGATATTGACCCCGAGTTACCACCAGGTGACACAGGAAATCTATCACCATGCCAAATACCGCTGGCGGCGCTATGGCGACCGTTTCGAAGACCTCAGGGCGCTGCTCGAGCCGTTCGTAACCGAGTTCGGCTATGACTGGGATCAGTAGCCCCGCGCCATACCCAATTCATGCACCGAGATGTAGTTGAGGATCATTTCCTCGGAAATCGGCGCGAAGCGGAACAGGCGCGCGTCGCGCCACAGGCGCTCGACATGCATCTCTTGCGAATATCCCATGCCGCCCATGGTCTGCATCGCGCGTTCGGTGCCTTCCGCCGCCGCCTGGGCGGCGATCAGCTTGGCGATATTGGCCTCGCCGCCGAAATCCTCGCCGGCGTCAAAGAGGGCCGCCGCCTTGTAATTCATCGCCCGCGCGCATTCGATTTCGGCATGCGCCTGGGCGAGCGGAAATTGCAGGCCCTGATAGGAGGAAATCGGCCGCTCGCCGAATATCTTGCGCTGATTGGCGTAGTCGACGGCGAGGCCGAGCGCCAGATGCACGGTGCCGACCAGCCCCGCGGTGGTGACGATGCGCTCGGTATTCAGCACATCGAGGAGTTCCGGCCAGCCGCCATGCAGCGTGCCGACCAGCTCGTCGCCATGCACCGGCGCGTTGTCGAAAAAAACATTGCTCGCCGGCACGCAGCGCGTGCCCAGCTTGTCGATGGCATCGTGGCTGACGCCATCACGCGCGACGTCGATCATGAACATGGTAATGCCGTCGGTCTTCTTCACCGCATCCCGCGCCTTCTTGGTGCGCGCGACGACGAGCATTTTTTGCGCCTGGGGAACGGCTGAAATAAATATCTTGCGGCCATTGAGGCGCCAGCCATTGCCATCCACCTCGGCGAAGGTGCTGACGTCGAGGCTGTTGGTCCCGGCGTCCGGTTCGGTGAGCGCCATGCAGCAGCCGATCTCGCCGGAAATAATTCCCGGCAGAATGGTGCGGCGCATCTCGTCGCTGCCATATTTGGAAATCGAGACACCGCCGAAAATCGGATTGAGCATGAAAAGCTGCGACAGGGTGCTGCCGGCGCCGCCCTGGCACAGCGCCTCGACGATGAGCGCCATTTCGACCATGCCGAGACCGGCGCCGCCATGTTCCTCGGCCAGCGCCACGCCGCAGAAACCGGCATCGCAAACCGCC
>CAJXFT010000129.1 GCA_913053235.1 uncultured Alphaproteobacteria bacterium | reverse complement strand
GCCCGAGTTAATACGAGGTAGCCAAGGGAGCGGATGCGACCGCCCGGCGTCTGAGGGTCCAACCAAAAACCGCGCGGATGCCCCCGGGTGTTTGTGATTGCGCGCCCAAGCCAAGGGGGCGGATGCCCCCGCCCGGCGACTGAGGGAACACCAAAAAGTGCTTTTGCGCTTCGTCCTACCCAGTCAACCGCAACAGCTAATCCAGTGGCGGTCAATCGAGTCTGACCCATTGATCTATGACCACTTTTAGATCGATATCAATTCCGCAACCTATAGGGTGCTAGATTCAATTAGTTCATTTAGGCGCTCAAGTGCGGGCCTGATATTCTGTGTCATGCTGTCTAAGAGTTCGTTCAAGGATGCGTGCTCTTGAGTCGTGCCATAGGTTGCTTTTGATAACAGGCATAACGCCCGCATCGTCGAGTAATTGCTTCAATACTCGAATCTCGTTACCGAACCGCTTGAAGGTCGGGGAATTTGGCTCTTTGTAATTATTGACAAGTAGTTTCAGTGCAAACTCTTGTCCATCATGTCTTACACGCGCAACCTTTGCGTTACCGCCACGACCAAGTGGCTCAATTAATTCATAGCCATCTGGCATTTCGCTTTGGAGTATCACGGTTCACGTTCTATAAAGTAATTACGGTGACAGGATATATAATTGCTGCGAGCGCGCTCCGCGCGCTAAGTTTGCCCCATCTCCCAAGCCCTCTTCCCCTCAGGGAAGAGGATTTTATTCACTGGTGCGTTGGTTCAAATCCTATCCACCAGCACTTCCCGCTTCCCCGCATGATTAGCCTGGCTAATAACCCCCTGACTCTCCATACGCTCAATAATCCGCGCCGCGCGGTTATAGCCGATCTGCAGATGGCGCTGCACGAAGCTGGTCGATGCCTTGCCCTCGCGCGCCACCAGCTCGACGGCGCGGTCGTAATAGGGATCGTCGGCCGCCGCGTCGGCGCTCGACGGCAGCTCGCTATCCGGCTCTTCGGTGATCGACGCGATATAGTCGGGCCGGCCCTGGGCGCGCAGCGCGTCGGTGACCGCTTCGACCTCGGCGTCGATCACCAGCGGCCCGTGCACCCTTGTCAGCCGGCCGCCGCCTTCGAGATAGAGCATGTCGCCCTGGCCGAGAAGCTGCTCGGCGCCGCTTTCGCCGAGGATGGTGCGGCTGTCGATCTTGGAGGTCACCTGGAAGCTGATGCGGGTCGGGAAGTTGGCCTTGATGGTGCCGGTGATGACGTCGACCGAGGGGCGCTGGGTCGCCATGATGATGTGGATGCCGGCGGCCCGCGCCATCTGCGCCAGGCGCTGCACCGCGACCTCGATATCCTTGCCGGCGACCATCATGAGGTCGGCCATCTCGTCGACGACGACGACGATGAACGGCATCGGTGATAGATCGAGGGGTTGATCGGCATAGACGGGCTCGCCGGTCGCGTCGTCGAAATGGGTGTGCACGCGCCGGCTCAGCTCCTCGTCGTTGCGGCGCGCCTCACCGAGGCGTTTGTTGTAGCCGCCGATGTTGCGCACGCCGAGCTTGGACATCGCCTGATAGCGGCTTTCCATCTCGCGCACCGTCCATTTGAGCGCCACCACGGCCTTGGCCGGGTCGGTGACGACCGGAGTCAGCAGATGCGGAATATCGTCATAGACCGACAGCTCCAGCATTTTGGGGTCGATCAGGATGAGCTTGCAGCGGTCCGGCGGCAGGCGGTAGATGAGCGACAGGATCATGCTGTTGATGGCGACCGATTTGCCCGAGCCGGTGGTGCCGGCGACGAGCAGATGCGGCATGCGCGCCAGATCGGCGACCACCGGGCTGCCGCCGATATCCTTGCCCAGCGCCAGGGTCAGGCTGGCGGCGGTGTTTTCGTAATCGGCGCTGGACAGCAGCTCGCGCAGGACGACCATCTCGCGGTCATTGTTCGGGAGCTCGATGCCGATCACGTTGCGCCCGCGGATGGTCGCGGCGCGCACGCTGATGGCGCTCATCGAGCGCGCGATATCGTCGGCCAGCGCGATCACCCGCGCCGTGCGCGTGCCGGCGCGCGGAATGAATTCATAAAGCGTCACCACCGGACCGGGGCGCACCTTGTCGATCATGCCATAGACGCCGAAATCCTCGAGCACGGAGAGCAGCAATTCGGCGTTCTGCTGGCGCGCGCTTTCGGCGACGGCCGGCCTGCGGCTTTTCGCCGCCGGGGTGGAGAGCAGGCCGAGAGCGGGCAATTCGAATTCATGGCCTTCGTTGAGATCGAGCGTGCGCTGGCTCTCGCGCTCGGCGCGCTTGCCCTGCTTGGCTTTGCGCGCCGCCGGCTCGACGATCTTGCGCGGACGCCTGGGCGTCACCAGGATGGGCTCGCCGGCTTCTTGCGGCCCGGCACCCTCGCCGCCATCGTCGTATAGCCTTGGTTCGGCGCGCACCTTGTTGCGGCCGCCAAAGGCCAGCGCCGGCAGCTTGAATCGCGGCCGCCACAGGCGCCGCGGCGTCCGCCGCCGTTTTGTTTCCCTGGCCGGCTTTGCTTTGGCATCGGTGTCCGTGGCGAATTTGGGCGTCGTCCGCGCATGCACCCATCTGGCGCCGCGGTAGAGGCCGAGCGCCGTCTTGCGCAGCACGAACCAGAGCGCGCCGAGCATCGCCCACCATTCGCGCCACGGCAGCCCCAATGCGGTGGCGAAAGCGATCGCCGCGACGGCGAAGGCGATGGCCGGCAGCGCCGACTGTCCGGCGCCCCAGGCGGCCAGTTGGGAGGCCACCGGCGCCGCGATCACGGCGCCGCCGCCGCCGCCGAATCCGGCTTCCACCGGCCACCCCAAGGGCGCCGACAGACTGGCGAATCCGGCCGCCGCAAAGGTGACACTGAGCGGGCAAAGCAGCAGGCGCAGCCATAGCAGGCGGATGCCCCGGCACGACAGCAGCGCCCACGCCCAGGCCGCCAGAATGGCGCTCAGCAAAGCCGCCGCCGCGCCGACCGCTTGCAGCAGCAGGTCGGCGGCATAGGCACCCGGCAGGCCGGCAAAATTGGCGGTGGGTTGCGAATTGGCGGTGTTGAAGGAGGAATCGCCCGGCGCATAGGTGATCAGGGCGAGGGCGAGCAGGGCGGCCAGCGCCAGCAGCACCAAACCGCCCAATTGAATCGATCGGCGGCGCAGAAAGCGGCTCGCCGCCCGCGGCAGAAACGGCGCCCGGCGGACGCCTTCGGTGCTCGCCGTCATGCCGTGACGCTTCCGTTCGGCGCCCTAAAGATGCGCGTGCTCAAAACCGTCTCCTGCCTTTTATAACAAGGCGTTGTGCGCTGCTGTTACGAATCGAACTTAACAGATTAACAGACTCGGCGGAAGATGTGAATTGGCGCCTGCCGAAAAATATTCGGATTCCGTTTCCGATCTGGCGATATGTCGGGTTGAGGATAATTAACTTAATCGAATCAATAAGATAGGAAGTTTCAGACGATTTTCATCCGAGCTATTTTTTGCTACTTTTATGCTACTTTAGCAAAATCGGCTCCATGGCGCTCGCCATGCGCAGCAGGCGTTCCTCCCAGCGCGGCGGCGCCATCAGCATCAGGCCGACGGGAATGCCGTTATCGTCCTTGCCGCAGGGCAGGGTGAGGGCCGTGCAATCGAGGAAATTGCCGAGGCGCGTATTGCGCAGCGTCATGATATTGGCCGCCATCCACGCTTCCATGTCGTTTTCCAGCTCGGCGATGGCGGGCGGGCTGATGGCGATCGTCGGCATCGCCAGCACGCCGACTTCGCGGATGCGCGCATGCAGGGCCGGCGCCACCTTGCGGATGCTCTGCTTGGCGCCCTCGACCTCGCTGGCCGGCATTTTCCCGCCGAGGCGGATACGCTCGAGGATCGGGCGGTAGACGAGGTTGGGCCGGGCCTCGATATATACGTGCCAGAGGGCATGGCACTCGGCGGCGTGGAACGGGCCGAAATGGCTGATCAGCTCCTCGATCTCGGCGAATTGCGGAATTTCGGCCTCGGAAATCGTCACCCCGGCGGCCTCGAGGCGCGCGACGGCGCCGCGCGCCGCGCGCTCGACGCCGGCATCCAGGTTCTCCCACACCAGTTTCGCCGGCAGCGCCAGGCCGAGGCGCGCCGCATCGGCGCCGGCGAGGTCCGGCGCGTGCGAATTACCGGCGCCGTAGCGTCCCGCCAGGGCGCTGAACAGAGCGGCGGCGTCGGCGATGTCGCGGGTCAGGGGCCCCACCGTATCCATGCTGGTCGAGAGGCCGAGCACGCCTTTCAGCGGCAACAGGCCGAAGCTGGTCTTGAGCCCGACCAGGCCGTTCCACGCCGCCGGCACGCGCACCGAGCCGCCGGTGTCCGAACCGATGGCGGCGGCGGCCAGGCCGCGCGCCAGCGACACCGCGCCGCCCGAGGTCGAGCCGCCGGGCAGGCGCGCGACATCATCGTCGAACGGATTGGCCGGTGTGCCGTAATTGGGATTGATGCCGAGAATGGAAAACGCGAATTCGGTCTGATTGGTCTTGCCGAGGCAGACCAGGCCGGCCCGGCCGGCGCGCGCGACGACGGTGGCGTCGCTCGCGGCGACGCGCTCCTGCAGCACCTTGGCGCCGTGGCCGGTGACGTCGCCGGCGGTGTCGAACAGATCCTTCCACGAGATCGGCACGCCGTCGAGCGGGCTCAGGCGGAGACCCTTTCGCGCCCGTTCGGCGGCGGCGGCGGCTTCGGCGCGGGCGCGCTCGGGCGTGGTGCGGAGATAGATGTCGTGCTCGGTATCGATGCGCTCGATGCGCGCCAGGAAATGTTCGCACAGCTCATTGGCGTCGATCTCGCCGCGCCCGATGCCGTCGCCGAGCGCCAGCGCGCTCATGTCATGCCATTCGCTCGTCATATTCCTTATGGTTCCCCATTCCCTGCGCTATGCTGTGGCGATAACGGGCGGCGGCGAGTTTAAGGATATGACTGCGGACGGGCAAATTTCAGCCGATGTGGCGATCGCCGGCGGCGGCCTGGTCGGGCTCAGCCTCGGCATCGCGCTGGCCCGCGTCGGGCTCGATACGGTGGTCATGGACGGCGAGGATCCGGCGCGCATGCGGAGCGCCGAATTCGACGGCCGCGTCTGCTCCATCGCCTATGCTTCGAAGCGCGTGCTCGACGGCATCGGCGTGTGGGACGGCATGGCCGCTGAAGCCGAGGCGATATTGGAAATCCGCGTTTCCGACGGCGATGCGCCGCTCTTTTTGCATTACGACCATCGCGAGGTCGGCGATGATCCGCTCGGCTGGATCGTCGAGAACCGCGTCACCCGTACGGCGCTGCTGGAAGCCGCGGCCGGGTACGCCAGGCTGCGCCATCTGGCGCCGGTTTCGGTCACCGAGTTCACGCCCTCGGCGGAGCGCATCACAGCCGCCCTCGCCGACGGCAGGCATATATCGGCGCGCCTCGCCGTCGCCGCCGACGGCCGCCACTCGCTTCTTCGCCGGGCCGCCGGCATCGGCACCATGGACTGGTCCTATGAGCAGACCGGCATCGTCTGCACGGTGCGCCATGCGCGCCCGCATCGCGGCATCGCCCATGAGCGCTTTCTGCCCGGCGGCCCGTTCGCCATCCTGCCGATGACGGGCGATCGCGCCTCCATCGTATGGTCGGAAAAGAGCGATCTGGCGCCGCATCTGCTGGCTCTCGACGGTAGCGATTTCCACGCCGAGCTGGCCTCGCGCTTCGGCGATTTTCTCGGCGAGCTGGAGATCACCGGCCGGCGCTGGAGCTATCCGATCGCGCTCACCCATGCCAACCGCTATGGCGCCGAGCGCCTGGCGCTGGCCGGCGACGCGGCGCACGCCATCCACCCGCTCGCCGGGCAGGGCTTCAATCTCGGTGTGCGCGACGTGGCGGTGCTGGCCGAGTTGATCGTCGACCGCCACCGCCTCGGCCTCGATATCGGCGCCGCCGACCTGCTCGCCCGCTATCAACAATGGCGGCGCCTGGACAGCCTGACCCTGATCGCCGTCACCGACGGCCTCAATCGCCTGTTCTCGAACGACATCGCGGCGCTGCGCCTGGCGCGCGACCTCGGCCTGGCCGCGGTCAACCGCACGCCACGCCTGAAACGCTTTTTCATGCGCCACGCCATGGGCCTGGTCGGCGAGCTGCCGCGCCTGGCGCGCGGCGAGCCGCTTTAGATCGCACGCCGGCCGACACCGGGCTCGCGGCGGCTGGCGGGAATGGCTATAAATCAGGCAGGGATAAAAAGGAACAGGGAACAGTGACATGAGCGAGAAAGCGACATTCGCCGCCGGGTGTTTTTGGAAGCCCGAATATATCTTCCGCCAGGTCGAGGGCGTGGTCTCGACCTCGGTCGGCTATATGGGCGGTGAGGCCGCCAATCCGAGCTACGAACAGGTTTGCTCCGGGCGCACCGGCCATGCCGAGGTGGTGCGGGTCGAATACGATCCGGAGCGCGTCAGCTACGAGGAATTGCTCGATATTTTCTGGCACTGTCACGATCCCAGCCAGCGCAATCGCCAGGGGCCGGATATCGGCACCCAGTACCGCTCGGCCGTGTTCGCGCATGGTGCGGCGCAGGAGGAAGCGGCCGCGGCATCGCGCGCGAGGCTGGCCGAGGCCGGCACGGTGGTGACCGAGATCGCCCAAGCCGGCGATTATTGGCCGGCCGAGGACTATCACCAGCAATATATCGAGAAAAGCCGGCGCCATCGCTTCGGCGCGGGCTAGCCCGGCCATGGATACATCCCTGGCAGGCAAGCGCGCATTGGTCACCGGCGCCGGCGACGGCATCGGGCGCGAGATCGCCGAAGCGCTGGCGCGCGAGGGCGCCATAGTCGCCGTGCATGGCCGCGCCGCTGCGCGCATCGCCGCCACCCTCGAGGCCATCGAGGGCGCCGGCGGCAAAGCGATTCCGGCGCTCGCCGATCTCATGGACGAGGACGCCATCAACGCCATGTGCGGCGAGGCTTTGGACAGCCTCGGCGGGCTCGATATCCTGGTCAACAATGCCGGCATCTGCACATTGCAGGAGGTGCCGCGGATGACGCCCGAGACCTGGAAAACGATTCTCGCCACCAATCTGACGGCGCCTTTTCTGGTCAGCCGCGCCGTCTATCCGGCGCTGGTCGAATCCGGCGCCGGGGCTTCGGTAATCTTCATATCATCGATCGCGTCGGCGGCGCACGCCGCCGGTTGGGGCGCCTATGCGGCGTCGAAGAACGGCCTCGACGCCTTCATGCACTGCCTCGCCGACGAGCTTGGCGCCCACGGCGTGCGGGTCAACAGCATCGCGCCGGGCTGGATCGAGACCAAGATGGCGCAACAGCTCCACAAGAGCCTGGCCAGCGCCGCCGGCGCACCCTTTGAGGCGCTCTATAATGAAAATATGCGCGGCAATATGCTCAATGCGTTGTTGACGCCCGACTCGATTGCCGACATGGCGGTGTTCCTGGTCAGCGAGCGCGGCCGTTTCATCACCGCGCAAACGCTCGCCGTCTGCGGCGGCTGCGTGCCCGGCAGCGGTGGCGGCGGCTCCACCGCCGAACGCGCCGAAGCGTTGGCCGGAGATTGAGGGAACTCACAAAGATTCTTCCCAACGGAACACCCCCGGAATGCGACCAGCATTCCGGCTGCGCGACTGAGCGCCCGAGTTAATACGAGGTAAGCCAAGGGCGCGGATGCGACCGCCCGGCGCTTGAGGGGCCAACAAAAAACACGCGGATGCCCCTCCGGCCCCGGCCCAGCGTGCACCGGAACCCACAAAGACTCTTGCAAACAGCACACCTCTCCGGCGCTGCGAGCGCGCTCTTTTGTTTGCCCCTCAGTCGCCGGGCGGTCGCATCCGCTCCCTTGGCTTGGGCGCGCTAAGTTTCCCCCTTCTCCCCAACCCCTCTTCCCCTCTGGGAAGAGGGGCTTATTCGGGGTTGCGGCTCAGATTCTTCTCTTTCAGCGCGGCTAGATATTTTGCCCATATCTCTTCCTGTTGGTCGCCGAGATGGCGCAGGTAGGGCCAGGAGAAGATGCCGGTGTCATGCAAATCGTCGAAGCGGATGCGCACCGCGTAATTTCCCACCGGCTCGATTTCCATGATGCCGACATGGCGCCGGCCGGCGATGATGGTCTTGCCCTCGCCATGCCCCATGACTTCGGCCGACGGCGATTCGACGCGCAGAAACTCGGCCGGGAAATGAAAGCATTGGCCATCGTCGAAATCGACTTCGAGGGCCTTCTCGGCGCTTTTGTAGCGAATTTCCGTCGGCCAGTGGACGGTCTCGTGCGGCGAGGTCATTAATCCTCGTCGAGCGCGCGCGCTTCGTCCGGCAGCATGATCGGAATGCCGTCGCGGATGGGATAGGCCAGTTTGGCCTTTTCGCTGATCAATTCCTGCGCCGCCGCATCATAGACGAGCGGCTCCTTGGTGACCGGGCAGACCAGGATTTCGAGGAGCTTGGGGTCTACCCCGGCGCTGGTTTCATTCATGTCCCATTCTCCAAATTTACACGCTTGATAGTCTATTGAGGGGCGGCTTATTGCGGCGCGCCGGCGCTCTCCATTCCGTCGCGCTCATGCGCCGCCATTTCGAGCAGGGCCTGAAACATGGCGCTGCGCTCCTTGGTCTCGCGGCATTCCAGCAGCGCCTGTTTCTCGCTCGGCCCGAACGGGCAGGCCATGGCGAAGCTGGTCATCAGGTCTTCGTTGCACATTTCGTCTATGGCCGACCAGTCGGCGCTGATGCCGCGCGCCACGAAAAATTTTTTCAGCGCCGATATCAGCCGGTCGCGGTCCAGCGCAATGGCGTTTTCCTGGATCAGATCGCAGGCATAGGATTGATAGCGCGCGGTGACGCGGCGGTAGAGCAAGCCCTCGCGCGGAAGTTCGTTCGCCACCTCGAAGCGGCACACCCCGGTGAGGGTGACCAATATCCGGTTGTCCGCGGTCTCCTCGAATTCGGTGACCAGCCCGGCGCAACCGGTATGGTAGATATCGGGCTCGAAGTCGCGGCTGTGCGGGTCGGCCGGTTGGATCATGCCGATGATGCGGTGCGACGCCATGGCGTCCTGCGTCATTTCAAGATAGCGCGGCTCGAAGATATTGAGCGGCAGGCGCCCGCCGGGCAGCAGCAACACGCCGATCAGCGGAAATATGGGGATGACCGCCGGCAGTTTCTCCGCCGTCCACTGGTTCAGTTCCTGGCCCATAGCGCTTGCCCGGTCAGGAAAACAGGATCGAGGAAAGTTTACGCCGGCCGCCGGTCGTGAGTTCGTGCGTCGGGCCCAGAGCGTCGAAGATTTGCAGCAGCATCTCGCGCGCCGCCTCTTCGTTCCAGTCACGCTGGCGGCGCACGATCTCGAGCAATTCGTCGATGGCCTGCTCGTTGCGCGCCTCGGCGTAATGCACCATGGCGAGGTCGTATCTCGCCTGATGATCGTTCTCGTCGGCGGCGAGGCGGCTGCGCAACTCCCCTTCATCGCCTGATTCTTCCGAGCGTTCGGACAGCTCCAGGGCGGCGCGGGCGCCCTCGATATCGGCGTGGGTGGCGAGTTTTTCATCGACCGCGTCGAGTATTTCGCGCGCACCCGCGGCGTCTCCGAGGCCCAGCAGGCTGCGCACCATGCCGGCCACGGCGGCCGCTTCCTCCGGCGCATGTTTGAGGACCTGGCTGTACATATTGGCCGCCGAGTTGAAATCCTCCGCCTCGAGGGCCTGTTGCGCCTGCTCCATGGCCTGCTCCACCGGCGTCGGACCGATCGGCCCGGTGAGGCGCTCGACAAAAGATTTGATCTGGCTTTCCGATTGCGCGCCGACGAAGCCATCGACCGGCTGGCCGTTCTTGAAAGCGAAGACGGCGGGGATCGACTGGATGCGCATCTGCACGGCGATCCCCTGGTTTTGGTCGATATCGACCTTGACCAGCTTGACCCTGCCCTGGGCCGCGTTGACCACCTTTTCGAGGAGCGGCCCGAGGGTTTTGCAGGGCTCGCACCAGGGCGCCCAGAAATCGACGATGACCGGCCGCTCCATCGATCCCTCGACGACATCGGCGACGAAGGTCTCGGTGCTGCTTTCGACGACCGCCGCGGGCGCGCCCGCATCCTGTCCGATTAACTCTTCCATGCCTGCTCCAATTTGTTCGGCTTCCCGTTGTTAGCGCTATTTTAGCGCACGCGCAATCACGGCCCGCTCTGCGGCGTCAGCGGAAATTCCAGGTCGCGCGCGTCATGACCGCAATCGGCGATGAAGCGGCGCAGATCCGCCGGTGCCATGGCGACCGTCGCGTCATTGCGGAGCGGATGAAAATTGACCAGATCGGCGGCCATCATATCGCTGTCGAGGAAGACGCGCACGCGCCGCTCGCCGTCGTTTATCAGGCCGAACGGCGACACCGCGCCGGGAATGACGCCGAGAACCTGCATCAGCAGTTCGGGCTTGCCGAACGACAGCCGCGCCGCGCCCATCGCCTTTTGCAGCGCCTTGATATCGACTTCGCGCCGGTTCAGCATGACCGCCAGCCACAGCCCGCCCTTCTTGTCCTTGAGAAAAAGATTCTTGCAATGGGCGCCCGGCAGATGGCCGCAATGAAGCTCTGCTTCCGCCACCGTGAACACCGCCGGATGGCTGTGCGTCACATGGCGAATGCCCAGTGCCTCGAAGCGGCGCAACAATTCCTCGCTGTCGACCGGCATAAATCAATGCGTTCCGAACGGTTAACGAATCGGTAGGTTGTTATGATAGCATTGAATTGCGAGACGGGGCTTGAATGCACCGCCGCATAACGTAATATCCTTGCCAGCCTTATATGGCTCGGACGCGGGTGTAGCTCAGGGGTAGAGCGCAACCTTGCCAAGGTTGAAGTCGTGAGTTCGAATCTCATCACCCGCTCCA
>CAJXFT010000128.1 GCA_913053235.1 uncultured Alphaproteobacteria bacterium | reverse complement strand
AAGCGACAAGCGCGGTAAGGAATTCAGCACTATGGTTGCCGATCGTCTCAAGGAGTTGGGTTGGCAGGCAGAGTCAGAAATCGCGATAACGAAGCTCTTGGCACAGGGATTCGAACGTGACTATGGCGACGTCGATGTACTGGCCTGGATTCCAATGACGGGGCGTGTGCTGATCATTGAGTGTAAAGATGTCCAGTACCGCAAAACCTACGGCGAGATATCAGAACAGCTTTCCGATTTTCGAGGCGAACTTAGGGAGGACGGAAAGCCGGACTATTTGTTACGCCATCTTAATCGTGTGGATATCGTCTCAAGCCATCTGTCCTTGGTCGCGAAGTACGTTAAGATGAAAGATGCTTTGAAAGTAGAGAGCTACCTCGTGTTCAGGAATCCTGTTCCGATGCAGTTTGCTTTGAAGAAAATGTCGGAACAGGTTTCTGTGAGCACCTTTGATCAGCTTGGTGAGATATAGCGCGGAACTCTACGGGAATATTATTTCACCGTAATTAAAATAAATTGATGTCAGCCATTCAAGAGAATTAAGTCTGCTTTTGGAGACAAAATAGACATAGCTGGTTTCAATCGCTATTGCCCGTGTCTAGTCAGAAGCAGCCATTATCCAAATTTTATCGAGGTGACGTGTTCAGGCATTTCGACTCCATCGAGATTTCTAGGATCGGGTACGGGAGGCATCATTTGCATTTTGACGGGAACGGTGCCGGCCCAGATCGGCAGAGCATAATCCTCATCTTCATCGATCGGGCCGCCGCTACGAATTTTGGCGGAAGCCTCCTCGATCGGAAGTGAAAGCAAAGCTGTCTGCTTTAAATCTGATTCCGCCATGGGGCGCAGGATAGTGCTGCGTCCGGGATAGAAAGCATCGATCATGCCATTGAGCAGGTCCGCCTTTCGCTCGGGCTCGGTGATCTTGCGCGGCTGGCCAAAGATCATAACGGATCGAAAATTGGCGGAATGATTCAAACCTGTTCTGGCCAGAACGAGTCCATCCAGCAGAGATACCGTCAGGCAAACAGATGTTCCTTCCGCGGCTCTCAAGCCACGACCGGCATTGGACGCATGCCAATAGACATGATCGCCTTCGCGCCATTGGAATGTCGGCATCACGACTGGAGAACCGTCTATCACATAACCGACATGGCACATCGGCATCGCATCGAGAATGGCATCGATTGTCTCGCGGTCGTAGTAACCTCTCTCGCTCTTGCGGCGTAACCGGGTACGTTCGGTTATTGGAAGTTCCTTGCTCATATGTCTACTCCTGTAATTAAGAAGAGCGCGCTCTTTTGATTGCCCCTCAATCGCCGGGCGGTCGCGTCCGCTCCACATGACTCCCTGGCGGCTTGGGCGCGCTTTGCTTAATATAGCTCGGCTTTGTCGTCCACCGCATGCCCGCGTTTGGGGATCAGCATGCTACGCTCGAAGGTCATGAAGACGGTGCCGTCTTCCTTGTGGCCGGTGGTTTTCACCGTGACGATGCCGGCGGTGGGGCGGGATTTTGATTCGCGTTTGTCGAGGACTTCGGATTCGGCATAGATGGTGTCGCCGGCGAAGACCGGGGCGGTCAGTTTGATCTTGTCCCAGCCGAGATTGGCGATGGTCTTCTGACTCACATCGGCGACGCTCATGCCGGCGACGATGGCCAGGGTGAAGCCGCTGTTCACGAGCGGCTTGCCGAACTCGCTGTTCTTGGCGTAGTCGAGATCGAAATGGAGCGGGTGCTTGTTCATGGTGAGAAGCGTGAACCAGGTGTTGTCGGTCTGCGTAATGGTGCGCCCGGGGCGGTGCTCGTAGATATGGCCGACTTCGAAATCCTCGTAATAGCGGCCGTAATCCTCGCGGAAGCGGTTCGGGCCGACCTCTTTCATTCTTGCAACCATGTTGCATCTCCCTTTTTCTGATCAATAGGATCTGGGCAGCCCGAGCACATGCTGGGCGAGATAGTTATAGGCCATCTCCTGGCTTACCGGCGCGATCTGCATCAGGCGGAGCTCGCGGAAATAGCGCTCGACGTCGAATTCGCGCACATAGCCGTAGCCGCCATGGGTTTGCACGGCGCGGTCGGCGGCGAAGAAGGCGGCGTCCGATGCCAGCACCTTGGCCATGTTCGATTCGGCACCGCAGGGTTCGCCGCGGTCGAACAGCCAGGCCGCCTTGTAGGTCATCAGCCGAGCCGCTTCGAGGCGGCTATAGGCTTCGGCGAGGGGGAACTGGATCGCCTGGTTCTGGCCGATCGGGCGGTCGAACACGATGCGCTCCTTGGCATATTCGACGGCGCGCGCGACGCAGGTATGGCCGAGGCCGACCGATTGCGCGGCGACGGCGATGCGCTCCGGGTTGAGCGTGTCGAGGAGATAGTAGAAACCGCGCCCGACCTCGCCGCACACATCGGCGGCGGGAATCTGCCAACCGTCCATGAAGAACTGATAGGTGGGGACGGCGTTGCGCCCCATCTTGTGCATCTCATGCGCTTCGAGCGCGCCCGTGCTCCAGTCGAGGTCGGTGAAGAAGAGGGTGATGCCCTGGGTGCGCTTTTCGGCCTCTTCGTAAGGCGTGGTGCGCGCCACCAGCATCAGGATCTGCGATTCCTTGACCCGCGAGCAGAACGCTTTTTGCCCGTTGATCACGTAAATCTCACTGTCCTTGGGCACTGCCGAGGTGGTGACGCGCGTGGTGTCGAAGCCGATATCGGGCTCGGTGATGGCGAAGGCGATGAACTCGCCCTTGGCGATGCGCGGCAGCACGCGGGATTTGAGCGCCTCCGAGCCGTGCAGCATCAAGGGCCACGGCCCGAAGATCGAGGTGTGCACGGCGGTGGTGGCGTTGATGCCGGCATGGCGGCCGATCTCCTCGATCAGGATACAGCCCTCGGTGAGGCCCATGCCGGCGCCGCCATATTCCTCCGGGATGAGCGCGCCGAGCCAGCCGCCTTCGGCCATCGCGGTGCAGAACTCGATCGGCCATTCGGCTTTTTCCTCTTTTTCGCGCCAATAGGCATTGTCGAACGGCAGCTTGTTCAAAAAATCGACGATGGCCGATTGCAGGATTTTTTGGTCTTCGGTGAATTCGAAATCCATGCCGCACTCCGTTTCTTTTGTTTAAACGACGCCATCGTCCTTGAGGCGGGCGCGGGCGGCGGCGTCGTAGCCGAGTTTTTGCAGGATCTCGTCGCAATGTTCGCCGAGATCGGGCAGGTGATCGAACACCGGCGCTTCGCCCGTGACGCGGATCGGGCTGAGGAATTCCTTGAGCGGCCCGACGGACGAACTCAGCTCGCCGATGGCGCCGCGCGCCCGGAGCTGCGGATGGTCGAGCACTTCGCCGAGCGTGTTGACGCCGCCGCAAGGGATACCCGCGGCACGCAAGCGTGCCAGCCATTCGGCTTTGGGGCGCGCCATGAACAGCTCGACCAGGCGGCCTTCGAGGCTGGCGCGGTTGGTGATGCGCGTTTCATTGTCCTCATAGCGCGCGTCGGCGAGCAGCTCCGGCGCCTCGATCACCTCCTCGCACAGTTTGCGCCACGCCGCCTGGCTCAGCACGGCGATGGAAAACCAAAGATCGTCGCCCGCCTTGTAGGGGCCGTAGGGGGTCAACAAGCCGTGCCGCATGCCGGTGCGCGGCGGCTCCTCGCCACGGTGCCACAGGAAATGCGGCACATAGCCGAGCATGGTGGCGGCGCATTCGAGCATCGAGACTTCGAACTCGCCGCCTTCGCCGCTCCGGTTGCGGCGGTTGAGCAGCCCAAGAATTCCCAGGGCGGCGTAAAAGCCGGCGCTTTCGTCGCAGATCGAGATCGGAATCTTGGCCGGCGCTTCCGCGCTGCCGGTCATCAGGATATAGCCGGCCTCGCCCTGGATGATCATGTCATAGGCTTTTTCGTCGCGGTACGGGCCGTCCTGGCCGAAGCCCGAAATATGGCCATAGACGATATCCGCCTTGACCGCGCGCACGGCGGCGTAATCGACGCCGAGGCGGGCGACCACGCCGGGCTTGAAATTCTCCAGCACGACATCGGCCTCGGCGGCGAGCCTGAGGAAGATTTCGCGGCCCTCGTCGGACTTGAGATTGAGGGTGAGCGATTTTTTGTTGCGGTTGAGAAAGACATGGGCGGCGGAGAGGCCGTTGCAGACGCTGTCCCAATTGCGCGTCAAATCGCCTTCGAGCGGCTCGATCTTGACCACCTCCGCTCCCATATCGGCGAGCAAGCGCGAACACCACGGCCCCGCCGCGCCGATCTCGACGGCCAGGACCTTGATTCCGGCGAGCGGCGTCATGGCGCCCCGGCGGCAATTTTTTCGGCGATGGCAAGGGCGCGGCGCATGGCGCGCACCACCGGCATTTCGACCACCTTGCCGTCCAACAGGGCGACGCCGGCGGCGCTCTGCTCATAGGCTTCGATGACGCGCCGCGCAAATTCGACGGTCTCGGCGTCGGGCGAAAAGACCTCGTTGATCGGCGCCACCTGGACCGGATGTATAGCCGCCTTGCCGGTGAAGCCCATGCGCTGGGCGAGGCGCGCCTCGCTTCTCAGCCCTTCCTCGTCCTTGATGTCGAGGCTCGGCACGTCGATGAGATCGAGCCCGGCGTGTGAGGCGGCGTGAACGGCGCGGCCGCGCGCATAATGAAGCGCTCCCCAATCGAGCGAGGAACCGAGCTCGGCGGAAAGATCGGCGGCGCCGAACAGCAGCGTGTCGTTGCGTGGGCTCGCGCTCGCGATGTCGAGCGCCGCCTCCAGCGCGCGGGTGGTTTCGATGATCACCATCAGCCGGGTGCGGTCGTAGCCGGCCTCGTCGAGGATCTCGGCCACCCAGCGCACCTCTTCGGGCGATTCGATCTTGGGCAGCAGCAGCGCCGGCGGGGCGCTGCCGAAATCGCACAGCGCCAGCAGGTCGCGCATGCCGGTATGCGTCTTGATCGGGTTGATGCGCATGGCGCGCGCCGCGGCGCCGAGCGTGGCGTCGAACAGCGCCGGTATGGCCTTGTCGCGCGCCTCGTCCTTGAAATCCGGCGCCACGCCGTCCTCGAGGTCGAGGCACACCATATCGGCGCCGCCTTTGAGCGCCTTGGCGAAACGGTCGGTGCGCAGACCAGGGGTAAACAACAGGCTGCGGCGAAGAGCAGAGCCGCTATCCGGTTCCATGGCCATATTCTATTCGCCTTTCTTCGCCCGCATGCGCTTGAGATGGCGAATGACTTCCTGGTTGCGCTCGGCGACCACGGCGGCGGCCCGTTCCGGCGTCCAGTCGAAAAATCCGTTTCCCGTCTGGGCGCCGCTTTTGCCGTCTCCTATCATGGCGGTGAGGTCCTCGGGCGCCTGGCTGGTGTCGAGATCGGGGTAGAGATATGCCGCCACGCTGGCGACCAGGGGAAGGCCGGCGAGATCGGCTTTCTCCAGCGGCCCCTCGGCGGCGAGGCGCAGCGCATAGCCGTTTTTCACCACCTTGTCGATGTCTTCGGCGTCCGCCGCGCCGTCGCGCACCAGGGCGAATGCCTCGCGCATGAGGGCGAATTGCAGGCGGTTAAAAAGATGGCCGGGAAGGTCGCGCTTGAGGCGGATCGGCTCTTTGCCGAGGCCGCCGATAAAGGCGCACAGGCGGTCCATCACGGCACCCTCCGTGGCGCCGCCGGGCACCACTTCGACGGCCGGCATCAAATGCGGCGGATTGGCGAAATGGGCGACCGCGACGCGCCCCTGGCGAACGCATTTCTCGGCGATGATATCGACCGCCATGCCCGAGGTGGTGCTGGCCAGGATCGCCCCGGGCGGCGCCGCGTTGTCGAGCGTGGCGAACAGCGCCTGCTTGGATTCGGCATCCTCGGAGATCGCCTCGAAGGCGAAATCGATTTCTTGTACGGCGCGGCGCATATCGGTGTCGAAAGTCAGGCGCTCGCGCCAACCGGGCGCCGTCGCCGGCAACAGATCGGCTTCGGCGAGCTCACCGTAGCCGCGTTCGGCGGCCGCTTCGGCGCCGGCCAGCGCTTCGCTACGGCGCGCCACCAGCGCCGTATGGTGGCCGGCCAGGGTCAGACATAGGGCCAGGCTCGGCGCCATGGTGCCGCTGCCGATGACGAGTGTCTGCATGGTTTCGCCGGTCACGCTTCGAGTTTGTTTTATTTGGCGCGGCGCTGTCTAGTGGATAGAATCCGACAGCGCTAAATCAGGGGGAGGGGAGCATGACGATCGGACTCAGCGTGCCGTGCTGGAGTTTCGGCATTCAACATCTGAAGGGCCATCTGGCGCTCGAAGGCGCGGCGCAGATCGTGCGCGCGCTGGGCTTCGATCACACCGCCGTGGGCTGGGCGCATATCGATTGGCCGGCGCTCCGGGCCGATCCCGTGGCCGAGGCCGATCACGTGCGCCGGATCATGGAACCGCTCGGCCTGGACGTCGATGACAGCTTCATCTGGTTTCGTAATAAATACCTGGAAGAGCTTGCAAACGAACTGAAATGTACGATTACAGTTCCCGATCAGCGAATGCGCGAAGACAATTTCGATATGTTCAAGCAGTTCGTCGCTTTTTGCCGCGCCGTCGGTTGTCCGGGCATTACCATCAGCCCCGGCATCACCTACAAGGATGACGGCCAGGACGCCGAGCAGGCCTACGAAATCTCGCGCGACGAGATGCGCCGCATGGTCGATCACGGCGGCCAATACGATGTCGAGCTCAGGCCCGAGCCGCACGGCGAATCGGCGATGGGCAATTTGTCGCGCTGCCAACAAATGCTCGAAGACGTGCCGGGCCTGATGATCAGCCTGGATTACTCGCATTTCATGCCGCAAGGGCATAGCGAGGAAGAGGTCGATGTGCTGATCCCGCGCGCCGGCCATGTCCATGCCCGCCAGGCCAACCGCGAGCGCCTGCAATGCCGCATGGAAGACGGCATCATCGATTTCGGGCACATCCTCGGCGCCCTCGAAAAGCACGGTTATGACGGCAATGTGGCGCTCGAATATGTCTGCGTGAATTACCGCGGCTGCTACGATGTCGATGTGATAACCGAGACGCTGAAGCTCAAGCAGGAGCTTGAGGGTTATCTCTCTTGAGCACCGATTTCGGGCTTCCCGGGCGGGTGGCGATCGTCACCGGTGCCGCGCGCGGCCTCGGCGCCGCCACCGCCCAACTGTTCGCCCGCTTCGGCGCCCATGTGGTGGCCTGCGATATCGACGGCGAAGCGCTGGAGAAAAGCGCCGCCGGGTTTGAAGGAGAAGGGCATCTTGCCCTCGCGTTCGACCTTTCAGTGCCGGAAAATTGTGAGAGCCTCGTCGCCCGCACGCTGGAACGCCACAACCGCCTCGACATATTGGTCAATGTCGCCGGCATCATCGAGCGGCTGCAATTGGACGAGGTCGACGAGGCGGCCTGGACGCGCACCATGGACGCCAACGTCAAAAGCCAGTTCTTCCTGTGCCGCGCCGCCGCCGAGCCGATGAAGGCGGCGGGCTGGGGCCGCATCGTCAATTTCACCAGCCAGGCGGCGCATAGCGGCGGATTTTACGGCACCAGCGTTTACGCCGTCTCGAAAGGCGGCGTGGTCAGCCTGACCAAGAATTTCGCCCGCCTGCTCGGGCCGCACAACATCACCGTCAACGCCATCGCGCCGGCGCTCGTCGATACGCGCATGATAAGCGAGGGCATGAGCGCCGACGAGATCGCCAGCGTCACCGGCGCCATGCCGATGGGGCGCATGGCCGAGGCCGGGGAAATCGCCATGGCGGTGGCATTCCTGGCCTCCGATTCGGCCGCCACGATCACCGGCCACACGCTCGATATCAATGGCGGGTTGTTGATGCGTTGACGTCGATTTTACTTTTGTGTTGGCGCGCGGGCGGACACAATGCGGCGCGTAAGCGAATAAAAGGCAGGGAGACGGGAACGATGGCGAACGGCAACGAAATCTGCCGCATGGACGCCGTAACGCTGGCCGGCAAGGTGCGTGCCAAGGAGCTTTCGCCGGTCGAGGTGATCGAGGCCAGCATCGCGCGCATGAACAAGCTCGAGCCGCTGCTGCACGCATTTTGTACGCCCGGCCCCGATCTCGCGCGCAAAGCCGCCAAGCAGCTCGAAGCGGATATCATGGCCGGCAAGGATCCCGGACCGCTCGCCGGCGTTCCCATCGGCGTCAAGGATTTGATCTGCACCAAGGATTTGCCGACCGTGTCGGGCTCCTTCGCCTACAAGGATTTCAATGGCGGCGTCGACGATGTGGTGGTCGAGCGCCTGCGCGCCGCCGGCGCCATCGTCACCGGCAAGACCAACGTGCCCGAATTCGGCTATTCCGGCGCCGGCCACAATCCGGTGTTCGAGACGAGCCGCAATCCGTGGGATCTGGAGCGCAATCCGGGCGGCTCGAGCGCCGGTGCCGGCGCCGCGGTGGCCGCCGGCATGGGGCCGTTCGGCATCGGCAGCGACGGCGGCGGCTCGGTGCGCATTCCGGCCTCGTTCAGCGGCCTGGTCGGCATCAAGGCATCGATGGGCCGGGTGCCGCTCTGGCCCGGCACCAAGGACGAGACCCTGCCCGGCGTCTCAAGCTGGGAAAGCCTCGAATGCATCGGCCCCTTAAGCCGCACCGTCGCCGACAGCGCGCTGATGCTGTCGGTCATCTCCGGCCCCGACATGCGCGACCGGCGCACCCTGCCGAAAGCCGAATTCGACTGGATGGGTTGCCTGAACGGCGACCTCAAGGGCTTGCGCGTCGCCTATAGCGCCGATTGGGGCTATGTGGCGGTCGATCCCGAAGTGCGCCAGATCGTCGGCGATGCGGTCAAGCTATTCGAGAGCGAGTTGGGCTGTACCGTCGAAGAGGCCGACCCCGGCTGGGACGACCCTTTCGGCGCCTTTTGGGGGCTCGTCGCCGCCGAAACCGATTTGGTCGGCATGCGCAAATTGGTCGATGAGCATGGCCACCATATGACGCCGCATCTGGTCGATTTCCTGCGCACGCCGTGGACGGCGGAAATGTTGACCGACGCCGTCATGGCGCGCAAGGGCGTCGCCAACAAGGCGGCGGCGTTCATGGCCAACTATGATTTGCTGCTCACCCCGACGCTGACGGTGCCGCCCTTCGCCGTGCACATCCAGGGCGTGGAAAAAATCGACGGCCAGATCGTGCACCCCTTCCAGTGGCTGTCCTTTACCTTGCCGTTCAACATGACGGGTCAGCCGGCGGCATCGGTGCCGGCCGGTTTCACCAAGAGCGGCCTGCCGGTCGGCCTGCAGATCGTCGGCCGCCATCTCGACGATCCGGCGGTGATGCGCGCCTGCGCCAATTTCGAGAAGGCGCGGCCATGGGCCGACAAATGGCCGCCGCTCCTCGCCGAGATGGGGCTCTAGCGCCTGCGAACCGGAGGCTTGGGGGGAGAGGGAGAGCGTTATGTCGCGCGGACCGGAACTGCCCAGCGTCGCCCAATTGCTCGACATCGCCGAGGATTTCGGCATCGGTATGACGGCCGAGCGCGCCGGCGAATACCGCGACGCCATGTCGGGCGGCATCCGTGCGCTGCGGCGCATCGACGACATGGTCGAGGAGCGCCCGGAGGTCAAATATCCGCGCACGCCCGGCCGCCGCCCGGTACCTGAGGAAAATCCCTACAACGCCTGGTATTGGCTGACCGATATCAAGGGCGCCGAGAGCGGCCCGCTGGCGGGGATGCGCGTCGGCATCAAGGATACGATCTCGGTCGCCGGCGTGCCGATGATGAACGGCTCGCGCGTGATGGAGGGCTTCGTGCCGCAGACCGACGCCACCGTCGTCACCCGCCTGCTCGATGCCGGCGCGGTGATCGCCGGCAAGACGGCGTCGTCGGATTTCTCGTTTTCCTCGGGCGGCCATACCAGCGCCTATGGCCCGGTGAGGAACCCGCACCGGCCGAGCCATTCGCCGGCCGGCTCGTCGAAGGGCAGCGCCGCGGCGCTGGCGGCCGGCGATATCGAGCTCGCGCTCGGCGGCGATCAGGGCGGCTCGATCCGTTTCCCCGCCGCCTGGTGCGGCACCGTCGGCCTCAAGCAGACGCGCGGCCTGGTGCCCTATACCGGTTGCATGGGCCTCGAAATGTCGCACGACATCGTCGGGCCGATGGCCAACAACGTCGAAAATACCGCCCGCCTGCTGTCGGTGCTGGCCGGGCCCGACCCGTATGACCCGCGTCAGCGCGGTGTCATACCGGAGAATTACGTGCGTGATTACATGCCGGCCATCGGGCGCGGCTGCAAGGGGCTGAAAATCGGTGTCGTCACGGAAGGCTTCGGCCACAAACCCGATACCTGGCCCGATCTCAAACTATTGCCGAGCGACCGGCGCGTCGATGCGAAAGTGCGCTCGGCGTTGCGTGGCCTGAAAAAACAAGGCGCGAAGGTACAAAATATCTCCGTGCCGATGCATTATGACGGTCTCAGGATCTGGTTCGCCCTGGTGGCGGAAGGCGCGGTCGATCTGATGTTTCACACCTCCGGCCTCGGCAGCCAATGGCAAGGCTATTACGACACGCCGATGCTCGATCATATGGCGCGCAGCCTGCGCGCGCGCGCCAACGACATACCGCCGACGGTGATCAACGTGCTTTTGATGGGCGAATATCTCAAGCGCCATTATCACGGCCGCTATTACGCCAAGGCGCAGAACCAGCGCGGCGCCTTGAAACGCGCCTATGACGCGGCGCTGGCCGAACATGACGTTCTCGTCATGCCGACCATCCCGCAGATGCCCGGGCCGATCCCGCCGCCCGACGCGCCGTTCGCGGAATATATGTTCCGCTCGCTCAACATGCTCAACAACGGCCCGCAATTCAGCACCACCGGCCATCCCGCCATCAGCGTGCCGTGCGCCATGGTCGACGGCCTGCCGGTCGGCATGCAGATCATCGGCCGCCATTTCGACGACCTCACCGTGCTCGCCGCCGCCGACGCCGTCGAGAAGCTTGGGCCTTGGCGCGACAAGTGATCTATACCAAGGAGCGGTGATAATGACTCATAGGGACGGCTTGCCAAGGTTTTCGGCTAGGAGCGTG
>CAJXFT010000127.1 GCA_913053235.1 uncultured Alphaproteobacteria bacterium | reverse complement strand
GCCAGCAAGGCCAGCGCCGCCAGCCCCAGGCGCCAGCCGCCGGCGGCCCAGGCATCGACCACCGGCGCCTTGGATATGAGCACCGTGGCCAGGCCGCCGACCGCGGCAAAGCCCATCACCCCGACATTGAAGAGCCCGGCATAGCCCCATTGCATGTTGAGGCCGAGCGCCATCACCGCCGAGATCAGGCAGAGATTGAGAATGGTCAGGGCGACCGCCCAGGACTGGCCGAATCCGACGGCGGCGAGCAGCCCGGCCATGACGGCGAACAGCAGCGGATTGCGGAGCACCGGGTTCATGACGAGCGTCCGCCGTATATGCCGGTCGGGCGCACCAGCAGCACGACCACCAGGATGACGAAGGAAATGGCGAATTTATAATCGGTCGAGAGAAACTGCACCAAGCTTTCGGGCGCCCAGCTGTCGGGCAGCAGATAGCGCAGGAACTTCTTATAGGCGTAGGTGATGGTGACCTCGGAAAAGGCGATGATGAAGCCGCCGACCACGGCGCCGAGCGGTTGGCCTATGCCGCCGACGATGGCGGAAGCGAATATCGGCAACAAAAGCTGAAAATAGGTGAACGGCTTGAAGCTCTTGTCGAGGCCGTAAAGCGAGCCGGCGATGGTCGCCAGCGCCGCCGCGATAAGCCAGGCGAAAAACACCACGCGCTCCGGACTGACGCCCGACAGCAAGGCCAGATCCTCATTGTCGGAATAGGCGCGCATCGCCTTGCCGGTGCGCGATTTCTGCAGGAAGCGAAACAGCGCGACGACGACGATCAGCGTGATCAGGACGGTCAGCGCCTGGGTCAGCTTGATCGCCAGCCCCTCATGCAGGCCGGTCGCCTCTTTGAATCCGCGCGCGGTGATGATAAAGCGCGCGCCGTCGGTGAAGCGCTGGTCGTCGGGCCCGATGATGAAGCGCACGATGCCGTTCATCACGAACATGACGCCGATCGAGGTCAGGATATAGATCACCGAAGGCGCCTTGCTGCGGCGATAGAAGCGATACACCAGCCGGTCGGTGGCAAGGCTCATGGCGATGGCGGCGACGATGCCGACGGGCAGCGCCACCAGGGCGACCGGCAGCGGCGCGATACTGACGCCGAGCGATTGCAGCCACCAGGTCATGAAAATCACCACCATGGCGCCGAAGGCCATCATATCGCCATGGGCAAAATTGGCGAAGCGCAGGATGCCGTAGATCAGCGTCACCCCGAGGGCGCCCAAGGCGAGCTGCGAGCCATAGGTCACCCCCGGCACGAGGACGAAATTGGTGAGCAGCACCACGGCGTCGAGAAAATCAGTCATGATCGCCCGCCGCGTTCAGCCGCCGAGGAAGGAGCGCCGCACTTCGGCGTCATCGAGCAGCGCCTGGCCGCTGTCGCTAAAGCGGTTCTCGCCGGTCACCAGCACATAGCCGCGGTCGGCGATGGCGAGCGCCTGCGAGGCGTTCTGCTCGACCATGAGAACGGCGACGCCGCTGTCGCGGACCTCGAGGATGCGGTCGAACAATTCATCCATGACGATCGGCGAGACGCCGGCGGTGGGCTCGTCCAGCATGAGGACGCGCGGCTCCATCATCAGGGCGCGGGCCACCGCGACCTGCTGGCGCTGGCCGCCGGAAAGCTCGCCGGCGATCTGGCGGCTCTTTTCCTTGAGGATGGGGAAGAGCTCAAACACTTGCGCCATGGTGTCGGAATAATCGTCGGTTCGCAGATAGGCGCCCATCTCGAGATTTTCGCGCACCGTCATGCTGGTAAAAATATTCTGCGTCTGCGGCACGAAGCCCATGCCGCGGCGCACGCGCTCCTGCGGGCTGAGCTTGGTGATATCGTCGCCGTCGAGGCGCACCGCGCCGCCGCGCAGATCCAGCATGCCGAATATCGCTTTCATGGCGGTCGATTTGCCGGCCCCGTTGGGGCCGACGATGACGACGACTTCGCCGAGTTCGACGGCGATGGTGCAGTCATGCAAAATGTCGGCGGCGCCGTAGCCGCCGGTCATATTGTCGCCGATCAGGAAGCTCATGCCGGCACTTTCGGGCGGTTCTTGAGGCCGGTGCCGAGATAGGCGTCGATCACGCGCGAGTCCGCTTTCACCGCTTCGGCGCTGCCCTCCATCAGCACCGCGCCCTCGGCCATGACGATCACCGGGTCGCACAGGCGCGAGATAAAATCCATGTCATGCTCGATCATGCAGAAGGTATAGTCGCGCTCCTGGTTGAGGCGCTCGATGGCATCGCCGATGGTGCGCAGAAGCGTGCGGTTGACGCCGGCGCCGACCTCGTCGAGAAAGACGATCTTGGCCTCGACCATCATGGTGCGGCCGAGCTCGAGGAGTTTTTTCTGGCCGCCGGAGAGGTTGCCGGCCGGCTCCTGGGCGAGGTGGGTGAGGCCGAGAAATTCGAGCACCTCCTCGGCCTTGGTGCGAATGGCGGCCTCCTGGCTGCGCACCAGGCGCGGGCGAAACCAGGCATCGAGCAATCTCTCGCCGCGCTGCCCGCCCGGCACCATCATCAGATTCTCGGTGACCGTGAGGGTGGTGAATTCATGCGCGATCTGGAACGTGCGCAGCACGCCGCGGGCGAACAATTCATGCGGCTTGAGGCCGGTGATGTCCTTGTCGTCGAGAAAGACGCGGCCCGAGGTCGGCGGAAAAGCGCCGGCGATGACGTTGAAAAGGGTGGTCTTGCCGGCGCCGTTGGGGCCGATCAGGCCGGTGATGGAGCCGGCCGCGATTTCCAGGCTGGCGTCATCGACGGCGCGCAGGCCGCCAAAGTGTTTATGCAGGTTCTCGACGCGGATCATCGCCAGCCCCTGTTCGCCGCCGCATCCCTGCGATAACGCCGGCTCCCTAGCGGGCGCGATGCAATGGCCCGGCGCCGGGCCGGACCATTGCGGATCGCGTTACTTAATGGATAGAGATGGTTTTGAAAGCGCCGTTGACGACCTCAAGCTCCTTGTAGGAACCCGCCGCCTCGCCAACATCGGTCAGCTCGACATTGGATGCGCCCTGATAGTCGACCTCGCCGCCATCGGCCAGTATTTGCAGTCCCTTGGCGAGTTGCCCCGGCAGGATCTGCTCACCCGGCGCGTTGGCCACCGCCATGATCTTGGCCTGGATGGCGCTGCGGTCGGCGGAACCGGCGGCCTGGATCGCCAAGGCGATCAGGGCGGCGGCGTCATAGGATTCGCCTCTAAACGGCCCGTCGCCGTCAACGCCGCCGGCGCTGGCGACACTGAGGAACAATTTGGCGCCTTCCGATTCGGAACCCGGCAAGGTGCCGATGGCGCCGTTCAGGCCAGCGCCGATATTGTCGATCAGCGTCTGCCCGATCATGCCGTCTGCGAGGATGAAGCTGTCGAAAGCGCCGGTGTCGAGCGAGGTCTGAATGATGCCCTTGCCGCCCTGGTCGAGATAGCCGAACACCACCAGATTGGCGGCACCGGAAGCCGCCAGCGCGCCGACCTCGGCGGAATAATCGCCCTTGCCGTCTTCATGCGCGGCGGACATCTCGATCTTGCCGCCATGCGCCGTGAAGGCGTTGTCGAAACTTTCCGCCAGCCCCTTGCCGTAATCATTGTTGGTGTAGGTGACGGCGACATTCATGATGCCGCGTGCCTTCAGCACATCGGCCAGCACCTGGCCCTGGCGCGCGTCGGACGGCGCCGTGCGGAAGAAATAGCCCTTGTCCTCGATGGTCGAGAGCGCCGGCGAGGTGGCCGAGGGTGAAACCATCACCACGCCGTTCGGCACCGCCGTGTTGTTGGCGATCGAGGTGGTGACGCCGGAGCAATCGGCGCCGACGATGGCGGCGACGGAATCGGCCGTGATAAGACGCTCGGCGGCGGCCGTCGCGGCGGCTGAATCGACGCAGGTCGAATCGCCGCGCACCGGGACCATGGCCATGCCGCCCAGCAATTTGCCGGAATCCGTAACTTCCTTCATCGCCAGTTCGGCCGAAGCGGCCATGCCCGGCGTCAGCGATTCGATCGGCCCGGTGAAGCCGAAGATAATCCCGACCTTGACGTCATCGCCGGCCTTGGCGGCCGGCGCCAGCGCGAAGCCGGTTGCGGCGACGAACGCGACGGCTGCCGCGGCGCTGATAATCCTGTTTGAAAATTTCATGACCCTGTGTCTCCCTTGTTATTTTTCGGCTTGTGTATCGGCGCCGGCGCATCGCCGCCGCCCGCATGTCTCATTAACATCTCTCTATTGTGAAACATGCCGCCAGCAATATCCAGTAGACAATGCGCGGGCGCGAGCGGGTTGATCTCCCCTCAATTCCGGATAGCGTGGCGCGGCGGGCGCCATTCTGGCGCAATTCGCCGAAGATGCCATCTGGCTGACCTCGCGCGGCACGCCGCCGCAAGGCCAGCTTTTCAGCGCCAAGGCGGCGGTCGCGGCTGCTCGAAATGGACGGTGACCGGCAGCGAGGCCAACGGCAACCGCCTTAATCGGCTGGCCTGCGATCTCTGGCTGCTCGGCGCCGACGGCATAATTCGGCGGCGGGCAAGCCGCCCAGTTCGTTTGATTGCGGGACCGGCGCTTTTGGCCGGCAATTTTTTGCCCGCGCCAAATAAAATGGGCACTGGCGCCGGCCGGCGATGCGGGTCAAGCTGCGGCACATGATATTTTCCTCGGGCCTTGCGCTCCCAACTTTTCTATTGCTGCTCGGCGGCGCCGCCTATGGCAGCTACTTCTCGGCCAACAAGCTGGCGGTGGAGGCCGGCATGCCGACCTTCGCCTATTCCTTTTGGCAAATCGTCATCGCTTCCGCGGTGCTGCTGCCGGTGTCGGCGGTGCTGCGCTCGCCGCCGAAACTGAACATTCGCCATTTGCGGGTCTACGGCCTGGTGGCGATCGTCGGGCTCACGGGCCCGACCCTGATTGTGGTCGTTCTGGCTGACAAGTTGCAGCCAGCCGTGGTCACCCTGGCGGCGGCTCTGATCGCCGCCGCGACGTATCTGCTGGCGCTTGCGGTGAAGAGCGAATCCTTCCGCTGGCTCAGCCTGTTGGGGGTGGTGCTCGGTTTCGGCGGGGTGCTCTTTATCGTCTTGCCGGAAAAGGGCTTGGAGGACCCGGCGGCGGTCGGCTGGGTGCTGTTCGCGTTGCTGCTGCCGGTGAGCGCGGCGATGAACAATGTGTTTACCGCCAAGCTGATGCCGGAGGACGTGAATTCGCTTTCGTTGACCACCGGGTTGATGACGTTCTCAGCACTCCTTCTCCTCGTCCTCATGCTGGTGATCGACGGACCGGTGGCGCTCACCCATGCCGGATTTGACGGCGTTTGGCCGACCCTTTGGGCGAGTGCCGCCATCGTTGTGACCTATCTCTGTTTTTTCGAAATATTGCGCCGCGCCGGGCCGCTGTTTTTCGCCCAGCTCAACTATGTCGTCGTCGCGGCGGGTGTGCTCTGGGCCTATCTGATTTTTGGCGACAAGCCCAATGTCTGGCTGTGGGGCGCCATCGCCGTCATCGCCCTCGGCCTCGCGGTGATGAATTATTCGAAAGCCAAAACGCTCGGCCGCGCCGGTAGATAAAGCGGCGGCGCATGAATATCTCCTCGGGCCTGGCGCTGCCGACCTTTCTGCTGCTGCTCGGCGGCTCCACCTATGGCAGCGTGCTGTCGGCCAACAAGCTGGCAATGGATGCCGGCATGCCGGTCTTCGCCTATGCTTTCTGGCAGATGATCATCGCCTCGGCGGTGCTGCTGCCGGTCTCGGCACTGTTGCGCTCGGCGCCGAAAAGGAGCCTCCGGCACTTTAAGGTCTATGGCGTGGTCACCACGTTCGGGCTCGCGGCGCCGCTCCTGATTCTGGCTTTTCTCGCCGACAAGCTGCCGCCTTCCGTCCTCACCCTGGTGGTGGCGTTGATCGCGGTGGCGACCTATATGCTGGCGCTCGCGGTGCGCAGCGAATCCTTTCGCTGGCTCAGCATATTGGGCGTGGCGCTCGGTTTCGCCGGCGTGCTCCTGATCGTGCTGCCGGAAGAGAGCCTGCCCGACCCGGCGGCGGCGGGCTGGGTGCTGTTCGCGCTGCTGCTGCCGGCAACTTCCGCGGTCAACAATGTGTATGCCGCAAAGCTGATGCCGCCGGACGTCAATTCGCTGTCGCTCACCACCGGGGTGATGGCGATCGGCGCGCTCCTCCTCCTTATCCTCATGCTGCTGATCGACGGGCCGGTGTCGCTTACCCATGCCGGTTTCGACGGCATTTGGCCGACGCTTTGGGCTGCGGGCGGAAATGTCGTGACCTATCTCTGCTTTTTCGAAATATTGCGCCGCGCCGGGCCGCTGTTTTTCGCCCAGCTCAATTATGTCGTCGTCGCGGCGGGCGTGCTGTGGGCCTATCTTCTGTTCGGCGACAAGCCCAGCGTCTGGCTGTGGGGCGCCATCGCCGTCATCGCCCTCGGCCTCGCGGCGATGAATTACTCCAAGGCCCAAATGCTGCGCCGCGCCGGCGGCTAAATCAGCGCGATCAACAAAAGTTTCATAGGCAGATGCGCAATCTGCCATTAGGTTAAGCTCGCGGGGTTAGACAAAGGCAGGGGAGGGCCTGATGTACAAGACCGGCGACGGCGAAGAAATTTTTGTGGTCGATGCGCATATTCATTTATGGGACGGGCGGCCCGAGAATCAGCGCAACATCCACGGCGCGCAATTCATCAACTGCTTTCACGATTATCACAAGGCGCTGAGCCCGCCGGACTATCTCTGGCCGGCGGAAAAATTCCAGCATTACGGCGCCGAGACGCTGTATGAGGATCTGTTCGTCAACGGCTACGCCGATATGGCGATCTGCCAGCCGACCTGCCTCAAGGAATTCTACGAACGGGGCTTCAACACCACCGAGCAGAACGCCGAATTGGTGGAGAAATATCCCGACCGCATCATCCTCAACGGTGCCTTCGATCCGCGCGACGGCGAAGCCGGACTGGAGGCGCTGGAAGCCCTCGTCGAGACTTACGGCCTTCAGGGCGCAAGCTCTACACGGCGGAATGGCACGGCGATTCCAGGGGCTACAAGCTCAGCGATCCATGGGCCAAGCGCTATCTCGAAAAGGCGCAAACGCTCGGCATCAAGAATGTCCATGTCCATAAGGGCCCGACCATCCTGCCGCTCAACAAGGACGCCTTCGACGTCGCCGATATCGACGACGCGGCGACCGATTTCCCCGGGCTCAACTTCGTCGTCGATCATGTCGGCCTGCCGCGCCTCGACGATTTCTGCTGGATCGCGGTGCAGGAGCCCAATGTCTATGGCGGCCTCGCCGTGGCCTCGGCCTTCGTCCATGCGCGGCCGCGCTATTTCGCCGAGATGATGGCGGAGCTGCTGTTTTGGGTCGGCGAGGACCGGCTGCTGTTCGCCAGCGACTACGGCATCTGGCAGCCCAAATGGCTGATCGAAAAATTCATGGCCTTCGAGATGCCCGAGGATCTCAAGGCCGAGACCGGCACCGACCTGACGCCCGAAGCCAAGCGCAAAATCCTCGGCCTCAACGCGGCCAAGCTCTACGGCATCGATATCGATGCCAAGAAATCCGCCTTCGGCGCCAATTGAGCCCATGACGGCAGCTCCCGCGCAATCAGGCGAGCGCCGGCTCGATGAGGTGTGGGCGCGCCTCGCCGAGGTCAGCGATCCGGAACTCGACCAATCGGTCGCCGATATGGGCTTCGTCGAATCGGTCGCGCTCGGCGCCGGCGGCGTGGTGCGCATCGGCTTCCGCCTGCCGACATTCTGGTGCGCGCCCAATTTCGCCTTTCTCATGGCGCATGACATGCGCGAAGCGGTGGAAAGCCTCGAATGGGTGAGCCGCGCCGAGTTCCTGCTCGCCGACCATTGCCATGCCGAGGAGATCAACCGCGGCGTCGGCGCCGGCCTCTCCTTCGCCGAGACCTTTCCCGGCCAGACCGCGGCGGCGCTCGACGAGCTGCGCGCCACCTTCCGCGCCAAGGCCTTCCAGGGCCGCCAGGAAGTGCTGCTGCGCCACCTGCTGTCCGAGGGTTTCACGGCGCCGCAATTATGCGCCCTGCGCATCGGCGAATTGACGGCGCTCGAATTGGCGTCGGCCGACGCGGTACGCTTACGCCAGCGCTACCTCGACATACGCGGCGAGTTCGGCGGCCCCGCGGAACCAGACGACGCGGCCTTTGCCACTTCCGAGGGCGAGGCGCTCAGCGCCGAAAATTTCGCCGAATACCTTCAGGATTTGCGCCGCGTGCGTATCAATGCCGCGTTCAACGCCAATATGTGCCGCAGCCTGCTGCAAACCCGCTATGGCGGCGCGAAGGCCGGCCAATAGGCTGCGCTTGAAGCGCATACTGCTTGCCCTGATGCTCTCCGCCGCGCTGATGGCCGCGGGGGCAAGCGCAGGCGCGGGGGATCACGAAAATTTCCCCGTGCGCTGGTCCGCCTCTCTCGGCCTGCAATCGCTTGACGATATCGAGCGCTGCCAGCGCCAGCCCTTGTGGAGCGCGGCGGGAATAGTGCTGGCGCATAAATGGCGCTATAGCGGCATCGGCAAGGCGCATCAGCCGGTCGGCCCGAGGCGTATCGTCTCCTGCGCCGACTATTGGGGAGCGGACCACAGGCTTTATAAAACCGCGTCTCAAAGCGATCACTTCCTGCTCGCCGATTTCGCCGCCACCTGCGTGGCGCTAAGGGCGCTCAAGCTTGCCCGCCCGGCGCGGCAAAGTTTCATTGCCGAGCTGCGCCTCGATGAAGCGGCGGCCGATGCCCTGCCCGCCATGCTCGACATCGCCGTCAATCCCGCCGAGCGGGACGAGATCGAGCAGGCCGGCGCCAAGCGATGGTCGTGGCGTCAATTGCGCGCCAGCCGGGGCGCTGTCCTGATCTCGGTACGGCGCAAGCATGACAGCGCCGCCCTGTTCGAATGGACGCGCGGCAAGAGCCTGGTGGAATTCCTCGCGCGCGGTGATTTCAACGGCGACGGTATAGAGGACCTGCTGCTCCACATCAGCCAATGGCCCGGCTACGGCCACGGCGCCAAGGTCAAGGCGCTCTTGGTCACGCGCTACCGGCGCGGCGCCGTGATGCAGGTTCTGCCATGGCCTTTGGCGAAGCATTCGAGTTAAGTTGAGGCCGTTCCGAGGGCAATCGAGAGCTGCCGCAATGCTTGAAAAATTCGAACGCTATCCGCTCACCTTCGGCCCGACGCCGATCGAGAAACTGAGCCGCCTGTCCGCCCATCTCGGCGGCGGCGTCGAGATTTATGCCAAGCGCGAGGATTGCAATTCCGGCCTCGCCTTCGGCGGCAACAAGATTCGCAAGCTCGAATATATCGTGCCCGACGCCATCGCCACCAACGCCTATACGCTGGTCACCATCGGCGGCGTGCAATCGAACCACACCCGCCAGGTCGCCGCCGTGGCGGCCAAGCTCGGCATGAAGTGCCGCCTCGTCCAGGAAGGCTGGGTGCCGTTCGAGGATGCCGTCTATGACCGCGTCGGCAACATCCTTATGAGCCGCGTCATGGGCGCCGAAATCGAACTGGTAAATGAAGGCTTCGACATCGGCATCCGCGAGAGCTGGAAGCGCGCGCTCGAGGATGTGCGCGCCAAGGGCGGCAAGCCCTACGCCATTCCCGCCGGCGCATCCGTGCATAAGCTGGGCGGCCTGGGCTATGTCGGCTTTGCCGAAGAGGTGCGCGCCCAGGAGCGTGAGATGGCGCTCAAGTTCGATTATATCATCGTCTGCAGCGTCACCGGCTCGACCCATGCCGGCATGATCGTCGGCTTCGCCAAGGACGGAAGGGCTGGGAACGTCATCGGCATCGACGCCTCGGCAACGCCGCAACAGACGCGGGCGCAAGTGCTCGACATCGCGCAAAACACGGCGGCGCTAGTCGAACTCGGGCGCGATATCGGCGCCGAAGACGTGGTGCTCAACGAGGACTATGCCTATCCCTGCTACGGCGTGCCCTCGGAGGAGACCAACGAAGCCATCCGGCTTTCGGCCCGCTATGAGGGCATGATGACCGATCCCGTCTATGAAGGAAAATCGATGCAGGGGATGATCGACCTGGTGCGCAAAGGCTTTTTTCCCGCCGGCGCGAAGATCCTCTACGCCCATCTCGGCGGCGTCCCGGCGATCAACGCCTACAGCTATATCTACCGCAACGGCTGAGCATTCAGACAGTCAAGAGGAACAGGATCATGCCCAAGATTCGCATCACCGATCAACTCGAAATCGCCTACCGGGAAAGCGGCGCCGGGCGGCCCATCGTCTTTGTGCACGGGTTGTGGATGAGCTCGCGCTTTTTCCACAAGCAAGTGCCGGAACTCGGGCGTAACCATCACGCCATCGCCCTCGATCTGAGAGGCCATGGCGGCTCTTCGCACACCCATGACGGCCACACCATGGCGACCTACGCGGGGGATGTGCACGCCTTCCTCAAGGCCAGGGATTTGCACGATGCGGTGCTGGTCGGCTGGTCGATGGGCTGCATGGTGGTGTGGGATTATTTCAAGCAGTTCGGCGGCGACAATGTCGCCGGCGCCATACTGGTCGAGCAAACCCCGACGGATTTCAAATGGCCGGACTGGGATCAGGGCCTGTTCGACCTGCCCGCTCTCATCCACATGATGACGGAAGTGCAAACCGGCCGCGAGGCGGTCTTCCGCGGTTTCGTGCCGATGATGTTCAAATCGCCGCCGTCGGCGGCGGACGTGGATTGGATGGTGGCGGAAAACATGCGCATCCCGGCGAGCATCGCCAGCGCCGTGCTGTTCGACCAGTCGGTGCAGGACTACCGCGCCGATGTCGCCAAGGTCAGCACGCCCAGCCTGGTCATCGCCGGCGGCGCCGAAAATAAATTACTCTCCACCGAGGCCGTCCGCTTCGTGCATGAAAATATTCCCGGCTCGCGCTTTTCGCTCTATGAGGACAGCAACCACTGCCCGTTCCTGGAGGAAACCGAGCGCTTCAACCGCGAGGTCAGTGAGTTCGTCGGATCGCTCGGATAGCGGCGCAAGGTTCGAATAATACCAGCGGGCATTAATCAGAACCCATTGGCCCATTTCCGCCGCCCGACGGACA
>CAJXFT010000126.1 GCA_913053235.1 uncultured Alphaproteobacteria bacterium | reverse complement strand
GAATTTCTCGCCAATGTGAGCCACGAGCTGCGCACGCCGCTGAACGCCATCATCGGCTTTTCCGAAGCCATGCTGGAGAAGGTGTTCGGCGAGCTCGGCAACAAAAAATATGGCGAATACGCAGCCCACATTCATAGTTCCGGCCAACATCTGTTGTCGATCATCAACGATATTCTCGACCTCTCCAAGGTCGAGGCGGGCAAGCTCGAATTCGACGTCGCGCCGGTCTCGCTCGACAAGGCGATGACGCAAGCCGTAACCATTATCCGCGGCAGTGGCGAATCGAACGGCGCCAAGATCGAGGTCGAGGATATGAGCGGTCTGCCCGACTTGCGAGCGAGCGAACAAAGGCTGCTGCAGATTTTCGTCAATCTGTTGTCCAACGCCGTCAAATTCACGCCCGAGGGCGGCACCGTCAACGTACGCGCCGAGATGCGTGGCGGCGACATCGTCACAACCATTATCGATGACGGCATCGGCATGACGGCGGAAGACCTCGAAAAGGCGATGCTGCCCTTTACCCAGGTGGACAGCAGCCTGACGCGGCGCTTCGAGGGCACCGGCCTCGGCCTGCCCCTGGCCAAGCTGTTGGTCGAAGGGCATGGCGGCACGCTGCATATGGAAAGCGAGCCCGGCTCGGGCACGATGGTGACCGTGCGCCTGCCCATCGTAGAGCAACCGGGTTTGGGATCGCCGCCGGAGCTAAGTCAGGTCGGCGAGTAGCGGCATGACCTCGGCGCCGAATCTATCGATCTGTTCGATTTGATCAGAACGCTCGGCGATGAAATCGATAACCAGGTGACGCATCCCCACAGCGTGGAATTGACGAATCGATTCGGCCACCTCTTGCGCCGTGCCGAGGGCGCAGTAACGCTTCGCCGGAGCGCTGAAATCCATCGTATAACGGGCGCTCAGCTTTTCCGTCACATATTGAAGCGCGCTTTGGTAATCCTTGGCGAGGCGGATGAACAGCAGATGCCCGGTGGCGAAATGCGAGAGATCGCGTTCCGCTTCCTCGGCGGCGGCGCTGATCGTTTGAAGCGCGGCGCGGTATTGATCCGGCGTCACCGCATAGGACAGCCAGCCATCGGCCAGGCGGCCGGCGCGCCTGAGCGCCGGCCCCTTGCGCGCGCCGCACCAGATCGGCGGGCCGCCGGGGCGATCCGGCGCCGGCAGCATTTGTATCTCGGGAAAGCCAAAGAATTTGCCGTCATGCTTGACCGGCTTGCCGCTCCACAATTTGCGCACGACCTCGATGGCTTCGCCGAGGCGGGCGCCGCGCTCCTCTACCGGCACGCCGGCGAGGGCGAATTCGCCGGGAAATTCGCCGCCGACGCCGACGCCGAATATGACCCGTCCCGATGACAGCCGGTCGAGCGTCGCGACCTGCTTGGCGACGGGTGCGGGATGGCGCAGCGGCAGCAGCAGCACCGCCGTGCCCAGCATCAGGCGCTCCGAGATCGCCGACGCCTGGGTGATCTGGATCAGCGGGTCCATGATCGGCTGGGCGAAAGCCAAATGGTCGCCCGCCCAAAAGGAGTGAAAGCCGTTCCGCTCCAGGGCCAGCACCAGGCCTCGCATGGTGGCGAAATCGGCAATCTGAAATTCGCCGTCCGTGGCCGGCGGCTGCGCGTTCTGAAAGCCGAACTTGAGCGGCCCGCCGGCCGGAAAAGCCATTTGCCGTGCGCTTCCGGAACGCCGCTCAGCTCACCAGCGGCATGACGTTGGCGGCGAAGCCCTCCATATTGGCAAGCGATTCTTCGAGGCTGGCGCCGAGGAAGTTGAACAGAACATGGCGCACGCCGAGTGCCTCGAAGGCCTTGATATCGCCGGCGATATCGTCGGCGCCGCCGGTCAGCACCATGCGTTCGCCGCTGTCCAGCATGGTCGGCTCATTGCCGCCGAACCAGACCGCCCAAAAGGCGAGATCGATCGCCGCCGGGTCGCGGCCGACTTTCTCGGCTTCGGATTTGAGAGAATCGAGGCCGGCGGAGAATTTTTGCATGGTGTCGAGCGGGTGGTGCGGATTGCAGCCGATCGGATACCAGCAGTCGCCGAGGCGCGCCGTGCGGCGAATCGCCGGCATGCTCTCGCCGCCGACCCAAATCGGCGGATGCGGCGTTTGCAGCGGCTTGGGGGCGAAGAATATATCGGAAAACTCGGTATATTGGCCTTTGAAACTGGGGTTCTCGGCGCTCCACAATTCGCGGAACGCGGCGATATATTCGTCCGTCACCTTGCCGCGCTCCTTGAATGGCGGCGCGTTCACGGCGATGAATTCCTCCTCCATCCAGCCGACGCCGCAGCCCAGTATGACGCGCCCGCCCGACATCACGTCGATCGTCGAGACCAGCTTGGCGGTGAGGATCGGATCGCGGTACGGCACCACCATGACCGAGGTCAGGATGCGCGCTTTCGTGGTGATCGCGGCGAGATGCGCCATGAGGGCGAGGGGCTCGAGAAAATCGCCGGCGAAATCCCGGGCGAAGGTAAAGGCGCCGTCGGCGGAGTAGGGGTAGCGCGAGGAAATGCTGCGCGGAAAGACGATATGGTCGGGAATCGCCAGGATGCCAAAACCCAATTCCTCGCCGCGCTGGGAAATGGTTTTGATGTCGCCGGGGTTGGCGAGGATGCCGCTATTGGGCACGTTAAATCCGAATTCCATTTTTTTGTCCTCTGTCACATTGTCTTGGCGCATATTATCCGGCACAACCGTGGAAGTCTTGTGCGATGCGCCAGGCGTCGGCAATAAAAATTGAGGGAGGACAAGAACATGGATTTAGGTTTGAAAGGCCGCAAGGCGATCGTCACGGGCGGCACCAAGGGCATCGGGCGCGCCATCGCCGAGCTGCTCGCCGACGAGGGCTGCGATGTCGGCATTTGTGCGCGCAATGGCGACGAGGTGGTGGCCGCGGTGGCGGCGCTGAAAACCAAGGGCGTGCAAGCCTGCGGCAGCGCGCTTGACGTGCGCGACGGTGCCGCGGTGCGGAAATGGGTAGCCGATTGCGCCCAGGCGCTCGGCGGTTTGGACATCGTCGTGCCCAACGTCAGCGCGCTGGCGATCGAGCGCACCGAGGAATCTTGGCGCGCCGAGTTCGAGGTCGATCTGCTGCATACGGTGAATGCCGTCGAGGCGGCGCAGCCGATGCTGGAAAAATCCGACGCCGGCTCGATCGTCATTATCTCCAGCATCTCGGGCATCGAGGTCGATTTCGCCGCCGGCCCATACGGCGCCTTCAAGGCGGCGCTCATCCATTATGCCAAATCGCTGGCCTGCGAATTGGCCGGCAAGAACATCCGCGTCAACTCGGTCTCGCCGGGCACCACTTATTTCGAAGGCGGGGTATGGGAAATGATCAAAAACAATATGCCGGACCTGTACAACAAGGCGCTCGGCCTCAACAAAATGGGCCGCATGGCGACGGCGGAGGAAGTCGCCAACGCCAGCGTCTTCCTGGCCAGCCCGATAGCCACCTTCATCACCGGCACCAATCTCGTGGTCGACGGCACGTTTACAAACCGCGTGCAGTATTAGCCTCGATTACTCGCTGATATTTACCACCAGCCTCATCTTCGGGTGAATGGCGCAGCGCACTTCGACCGTGCCGCTGTCGTCGAAGGTAATTGAATCGCGCGCGCCAGGGCTTTGCTTCCTGATGTTGAATGTCTGGCCCGGGGTTTTCGAATAGATGTTGTGGCGCCTCTTGTCGTCATTGATGAAGGTCAGCGTGTCGCCGACCTTGATGTCGATTTGCCCGGGGCTGAACTTCTTGCCTTTTTGCGAGATGACATGCTCGCTGCCGGCATGAGCGCCGGCGGCGGCAAGCGGCAACAGCAATAACACGCATATCAGAGCCGCGACCGGCAGCCGAATGTTGGTTTCCTTGGCGGGCTTATTAATCATGCAAATCGCACCGATTTAATTTACGCCGACCCGGTATTCGTCGGGCAGGAACATCATATTGTCGTCTTCGTCTCCGGCGATGATGTGGCAATCGTTGCAAAATTTCTGAATCGCCTGGTCATCCTGGATCGCGCCGTTGGGCAGGATCATGGAATAGGACCAGTCGCGGCGGCCGGGAAAGGTTCCGGCGGCATGTTTCTCCATGATGAAAAGCGGGCCGACGCCGATGCGGCCATCCGCCGAGAGCAGGAAACTTTCCTTTATCGCCACGGTTCCGGGCGGCATGTCGCCGGCTTCCTCGTAATTGCCGTAATCGCGGCCCACCTCGTTGGTGTAGTTGTTGACATATCTGAGGCCGTGCGCATCGGAGAGATAGGGATGAGTGCTGTAACGCATCCAGCCGCGATATTTTGCGGTCAGGGCAACGCCCGACATGGCGTAGGCGGCGGTGAGCTCGCCCTCGATGCAATCGAACGCGGCGGCGGCTTCGGCGTCGCTCAATTGCGGCGTCGGCGTCGCGCCGCACGGATTGCACGGGTTGCACGGGTTGCCGGGCGCCGCCTCGACCAGCCGCGCAACCGCACATTTGTCGGAATAAGACAGGCCCGGCGCGCATGGGTTGCACGGATTGCACGCGCGGCAAGAAGCGGCAATCTGGAATTGTCGTGATTCGAGTCATGGTTTGGCGATGGCGGCTGGATTCTGGCCGACGGATTGCGCCACCTCGGCGCTGCCGGTGCCGGCCTCCGGCGATGACCAGGCCGTGACGCCCGCCGCCAGCCCGACAATAGCCGGAACCGCCGCCGATAGGAACAATCGGCTCGTGAATGATTGCAAAACAGTGTTCCCCAATGTTCACAGCGGCACGCCCGCTATCTCTTGGCGGGTAGACCGCTCCCGCGCCGAAAGGCAAGACTACACGTCCGCCGGATCAATCAGAGTAAAAATAAAGTGATGCGGGGACTCGTCATCCGGCCCAAGGGCTGTGACCGATAAGATCGCCGCCCCGTGCCGCGCTCATTGCGCGCTTGCCGTGGCGCTGCGCGCCGGCGGCCTGGGCAGCGCCGTCTGGCCGCTGTCCTGCAGCAGGTCGAGCGGTATTTCATTGATCGTCACGGTCCCGTCGGGCGGCACGGCGATATCGAAGACGTAGACGATCTCGCCTTCGGCGCCGATTTCCGGCCGGCCGAGGCCCTTGGCGATGGTGAGAAGGGCGAGCAGGTTTTGCCCATCTCCGCCGCTCGCGGCCCAGCGCGCGGCGGCGGCGATAAGTTTGTCGAGGCCGGCGATCTCGACGCGTGCCGTGCCGACGACGCCGAGCGCCGAGCCGGCGGTTGCCGACAATTTTCCGGAGGCGAACAAAGCCGCGGCCGAGCTGCGAAGTACCAGCTCCTCCAGACGCAGCGCGGTTTGGTTCGCATTGAGCAGCGGCAGGATCGTTTTGTCGAATTCAACGGCGTAATCATTTTTGCCGAATGAATCCGTTGCCGCCGCCTGGCGCAGCGATGTGGTCGCTATTTGGCGAAGGGGGAGTTGCTCGAAATGTAATTTCAGCGAGCCGGTATGGGTCACGAAAGCGCTCGGAAGGATCTTGACGGCTTCCTCCAGGCCTTGCCATGTCAGGGCAAGGCTGTACGCTCCTGGCCGCGCGCCATTGTCGTAGCTCATTCTGAGTGAGAACCCGTCCAGTTTGGACTGGTTTAATCCGGGCGGACCGTGGCGCATGCCGGAAATCGACAAATCAATATTTCCCGCGCCCAAATTCATGGCTTCGAAGATGCGCGCCGCTTCAATGCCGTTTTCAAACGGAACCGGGTCCGCATCATCGAGCTCGATCGGTATTTCGCTTCCCCACTCGGAGAGCGCCTGCCAGGCGGCGAGGTCGAAACCCCGCAATTTGCCGCTCAGCGAAAGCTTCTCCATGGAAATATGATTTTCTTCGCTCGGCGGCGTAAGTTCCAGCTCTACGACATCGTATGAATACGGGCCGCTCCACCATCCGTTCCCGGTTTCGACAAGTTCCTGGTCGAGTTTCAGGGAGCCTATTTTTCCCATACTCTGACTCTTACCCTGGACTTGAGCAGTGACGTTCACGTCATACAACGCCGCGTGAATGACCGTGGCGGTGTCCAGGTCGGCGCGCCAGGTTCCGCTGATGGCGCTCTCGCTCCAGCTTATCCGGCCATCTCTATTTCCATCCGTATCCGTGATGTTCATATGTTTCGGCAGGCCAATTGAAAATTCGAAACTCTCCTGGTCTTTTTGGCTGACGGTCGCGGTGATGGTTCCCAAGCCAAGCCCGTCGCCATTCACCCCGACGACACTGGCGAGGGGAAATACCAGTTCAGTCCTGTCTTCCGCCGACTGGGCGGTGGGCACGCCCGCCATCGTGAGGACCGACCCTTCAATCGAGGAGGCGATCCTCTCCGATACATATTCAAGAATTTGGTGGAGTATGACTCTGGCTGGTACGGGATTCGGCACTGATTCGGCGCGCGGCACGCCGGGAAGTGAAATCAAACAGGCGGCGAAAAGCGCCACCGCCGACATGATGGCGTAGCGCCGTGATGGAAGCCGCGGCATTTTGCGAACCGGCCTAAATCACCTGCGCGATATCTTCCGTGGTGGTGCAGATCGGCGTGTAGAGGTCGGGCCGCCGGTCGCGGAACATCGGCAGGTTGCGCCGCGTCTCGAACACCAGTTCGCGCTCGAGCGAAGCCGTGATCGTTTCGTCGCCCTCATTGCCGGCCTCGACCAGCACTTCGGAGGTCGGCGAAACGATCATGCTGCAGCCTTCGAAATACCAGTCGCCCTCCAGGCCGACCTTGTTGCAGGGGGCGAAATAAACGCCGTTCTCGAAGGCCCGGGTCATCATTATTTCGCGCCAGCATTTCTGCTTCGGCGCGGCGAACGGGACGACGATGAGCTCGGCGCCGTTAAGCGCGGCGCAGCGCGCCGATTCGGGGAAGAAGGTGTCGTAACAGATATTGATGCCGACGCGCCATTCGCCGATCTTGAAAACCGGAAAATACGAGCCGTAGCGGAAATATATTTTCTCCAGACTGGCCACCGCGGCGGGCTGAACCTTGCGGTACTTGCCGATGATTTCGCCGGCCGGGTCGATCACCATGGCGGAATCATAATAATTGCCCGCCGAATGCTCCTCGAAAATGGTGGCGATGAGGTGAATGCCGTGCTGCCTGGCTTTTTCGCGCATGCGCGTGATCGCGACGCCGGCTTCGGTCTCGGCGCAGTCGATATATTTATAGTCGCGATATTGGAAAACGTAGATGTGATTGAAAAACTCGGGGATGACGACCAGGTCCGGCTTGTCGCGGGCGACGGTTTCGTCGATGTAGCGCGCCGCGCGTTCGACATTTTCGTCGCGATCGGGCGAGCTGTTCATTTGGATCAGCGAAAGTTTCATGCCGGTGTCTCCCCACCTTTGCCCACAATCGCTTCAGCCTAGCTTGTTATTGCCGGGCTCGCCAGCGGCCCGAAGATTATCCGCCGCCTTACGAATTTGGCTTCACCGGGCGCCGTAAGCCGCTATCATGGCGGCGCCGCGGCAACCAAAAAAAGGATAGGGGAGATGGCTATTATCGCGAAATCGGACAAACTGTTCGAACTGATCGCCAAGGACGCTGAAGTCGAGCAGATCGCCACCGGATTTGCCTTCACCGAGGGGCCGATCTGGAACCCGAAAGAGAACTGCCTTTATTTCAGCGACATGCCCAATGATGTGCGCCGGCGCTGGAGCGAAGCGGATGGCGACAGCGTGGTCCGTGAGGCTTCCGGCACCGCCGCCAACAAGTGTAACGGCATGACCTATGACGGCGATTTGAATCTTTATATATGCGAGCATTCGACCTCCTATCTGGCGCGCGAGACGGCGGCTGGCGAGCGTCAGGTGCTGGCATCGCACTATGGGGACAAGGAGCTCAACAGCCCCAACGATGTCGTCGTCAGTTCTGCCGGCGCGGTTTATTTTTCCGATCCGACCTATGGCCGCATGCCGGTGTTCGGCGAGGAGCGTGAGTGCGAGCTCGATTTTCAGGGCGTGTTCCGTATTTCACCGGGCGGCGAGGTGAGCTGCGTCGCCGATGATTACGGCCAGCCCAACGGATTGTGCTTTTCACCCGATGAAAGCTTGCTTTACATCAACGACACGCCGCGCGCGCATATCCGCATGTATGACGTCAACGCCGACGGCTCGCTCGCCAACGGGCGCATTTTCATCGAGAATGTCGGCGACGGCGTGTTGGAAAATGGCGTCGTCGACGGCATGAAATGCGATGCGCGTGGCAATATCATCGTCACCGGGCCGCAAGGTTTTTGGGTGTTCAGCTCCGGCGGCGAACATCTCGGAATCATCGAAATGCCCGAGCATTCGGCAAATCTGAATTGGGGCGGCCCGAATTGGGATATCCTCTATTGCACTTGTTCGACCTCGGTCTACCGCGTCCAGATGAAGGTCTCGGGCAATCGCCTGAGCTACATGAACTAAGGGGGCGGCGATATGGCGATCGAAATCAATGCAAAAACAACGGCGCTGCTGATTCAGGATCTGCAGAACGACGTCATCAGCGAGGGTGGCGCCTTCGCCGATTCCGGCTCTCCGGCGCATGCCAAAAGCCAGAATGTGGTCGCCAATGTGATCGCCCTGGCCGCCGCCGGGCGGCGCGCCGGGATGGCGATCATTCACGTCCACTACATCGTCGAGCCGGGCGCGCCGGGGCTCAAATTGAACGCGCCTTTGTTTCAGGGCGTCAAGGAAGCCAATGCCATCGTGCGCGGCACTTGGGGCGCGGCGCCGGTCGACGGCCTGGAAGTGCAGGAAGGCGATTTCCTGGTCGAGAAGATGCGCATGAACGGTTTTCATGACACCCATCTGGAAACCATTCTCAAGGGCTTGGGAGCGGACACGATCATCGTCTCCGGCGCCTGGACGAATTTCTCGGTCGAGCATTCGGCGCGCCACGGCGCCGACGCCGGCTACCGGGTGGTGGTGGTCACCGACGGCACCTCGACGATCAATGACGAGTGGCAAAATGCCGGCTTGAACTATGCCCTCGAAAACATAGCCGAGCGCGTGCCGAGCGCCGAACTCGTCGCCGCGCTGGGCGGCTAAGGCGCGCAATGGCTGAAGCGGGCGTGCAACTCGATATCGATTTCGCACGCTCGCATTTTCCGGCGCTCGGCGGCGGCTGGGCGCTCTTTGAAAATGCCGGCGGCACCCTTGCCGCCGATACGGTGATCGCACGCACCCACTCCTATATGACGGAGAATTTCGTCCAGCCCGGCGGGGGATACGATGCTTCGGCGGAGGCGGCGCGGCGCATCAACGAAAGCCAGCGCCTCATGGCCGAGATGATGGGCGCCGAGCCCGGCGAAGTCATGGTCGGCATTAGCACCGGGATGAACGTGTTTTTGTTGTCGCACGCCATCCGCGGCTGGTTTGAGCCGGGCGACGAGATCATCGTCACCAATTTGGATCATGAGGCCAATAGCGGCGCCTGGCGGCGGCTCGATGAATTCGGACTGACCATCCGGGAATGGCGCATCAACCCGGAGACGGCCGAGCTCGAATTGGCGGAACTTAAAAAACTGCTTGGGGCCCGCACCCGGCTGGTCTGTTTCAGCCATCTCTCGAACATCGCCGGCGGCATCAACGACGTGGCGGAAATCACCCGCATGGTCCATGCCGCCGGCGCGCTGGTATGTGTCGATGGCGTCGCCTATGCGCCGCACCGCGCGCTCGACGTCAAGGCGTGGGATGTCGATTTCTATTTATGCTCGCTCTACAAACTTTACGGCCCGCATCTGTCCCTTCTCTACGGCAAGCGCGAGCATCTCGAGCGTGCCGCCAACAACAATCATTATTTTCTCGCCGATGACATCCCGCTCAAACTGAACCCGAGCGGCCCCAACCATGAATTGACGGCGGCGCTCTCCGGCATCACCGATTATTTCGACATTCTCCACCGCCATCATTTCCGCGACAGCAATCTGGCGCTGCACGACCGCATCAAGCAGGTCTATGGCCTGATGGCCGAGCACGAAGAGCGTATCGCCGCGCCATTCGTCGAATTCCTGCGCGCCAAAAAGGGCGTGCGTCTGATCGGCCGGCAGACGGCGGACAAGGTGCTGCGCGCGCCGACCTTCTCGTTTACCGTCGCCGGCCGCCGCGCCGAGGAAATCCCGGCGGCGCTGCTGCCCTTCAAGCTGGCGATCGGCAGCGGCGATTTTTACGCCGCGCGCTGCATCCGCGATCTCGGCCTGGAATCGCAAGGCGGCGTCATCCGCGCCTCAATGGTGCACTACAATACCGAGGCCGAAGTGGCGCGCCTAATCGAAGGGCTCGATAGCGTAATCTAGTGCCGCACCCGCTGCAGAATCGCGTGACACCGTTCGGTGATATCGTTGCCGTCCCCGACCGGGGGACGATGATGGGCAATCGCGGCGGCTGTTTGCATGACGATGCGCGGCAGTTGCGCCGGCGGCGCTGGGCCTCGCGGCGCTGGATATGCTGCCGGCTCAGCTTCAAGGGCTGGCACCGCGAGGTGATGGCGCCGGGGCGCTATACCGAACTGTTCTTTCTCGACGAGGCGACCGCTTTCGCGGCCGGCCATCGCCCCTGCGCCGAGTGCCGGCGCGCCGACTACAACGCATTTCAGGAGGCATGGCGGCGTGCCGCTTTGCCGGCGGAGGCGAAGGCGGACGCGATGGACCTGTTGCTGCACGGCGAACGGCTGGGCGCCAAAGCGGAAATTGAATCGCCGCGCGGTTTGCCCGATGGCGCCATGGTGGCGCGCGGCGAGACGGCCTATCTGGTCAAGGAGGGCCGCCTCCAGCGCTGGAGTTTTCAGGGATATGGCGCGGCGCGGGATGAAAGCGGACCGCTTCGCCTGCTGACCGCGCCGGCGATGGTCAAGGTTATTGCCGCCGGTTACGCGCCGGGCGTCCATGTTTCCTGTGAGTAGGCGGCGGATTAGGCCAGCTTGATCCACACCGAAGTATCGTGGAACACGGCGCCGCCGACCGGCGCCGCGGCATCGGCCGAGGTCAGTATCAAGGGGTATCAAGGGGTGTCAAGGGGTATCAAGGGGTCTGACCCCTTGACCCCTTGTCGTAAGCGCTTTTGTAAAAAAGACGCAAAGGACTCCGAAGCGCGAGCTGGC
>CAJXFT010000125.1 GCA_913053235.1 uncultured Alphaproteobacteria bacterium | reverse complement strand
AAGCCGATGACGGAAGTCTACATCGGTATCGACGTGAGTAAAGCCCGGTTGGATAGCCGCCCGCCATGACCTCCTCGAGGCGCGCGTCTGCGGCCGCGCGGCTGCCATGCGTCCACACATCGACATCGTGAATGAGCAGGATATCGATGCGGCTGATGCCGAGGCGCTGCAGGCTGTCCTCGAACGAGCGCATGGTTCCGTCGTAGCTGTAATCGAACGGCGTATCGAAGGGCAGCGGGCGGTGAAAGTTTTCGTCGGCGACGGCGCGGCTTTCGCCGGGCACCAGAAGCCTGCCGATCTTGGTCGACAGCACATAGCTGTCGCGCGCCACGCCCCTCAGCGCCGCGCCGAGGCGGTGCTCGCTCAGGCCATGGCCGTAGAACGGCGCGGTGTCGAAATAGCGGATGCCCGCCGCGAGCGCCGCCGCCACCGTCGCCCGCGCCGCTTCCTCGCCAAGGGTAGCAAACAAATTGCCGAGCGGCGCGCCGCCGAATCCCATTTGGCTTAGCCTGAGCGACGTCGCGCCGAGCGGTCGTTTGGTCTCTGCTTCCATTTCAGACTCCGTCTTGATGCCCTGTCCGGCGCCCGCGAGCGCGCTCCGCGCGCTTGGTTTCCCCCTTCTCCCCAACCCCTCTTCCCCTCTGGGAAGAAGGGCTTATTCGTGGCGGTCGACTAGCCTTGCCAGCCGGCTTTGCGCAGACCGTCGAGGATGAAGTCGAGATCCTCGGCCTCGGCGAAGGGGTGGCTGGCGGCGAAATATTCGAGCGGCGGCGCCGGCATGATGCGTTCGGCTTGCGCGTAGGCGGCGCGCGCGGCGTCGAGATTGCCGTTATGCGCTTCGGCGATGGCGAGGCGATGGAGGGCGCGGATATTGTCGGGCTGCTCCTGCAGGGCGCGGCGCGAACAGGCGATGGATTCGTCATATTGGCGCAGCATGAGATGGGCGAGCGCCTGGACGCCGTAATAGATCGGCAACATCGGATCGCGCGGGCTCAGGCGGATCGCCATTTCGACCCCGGCCAGCGCTTCCTCGTTGCGCTGCAAATAGATCAGCGGAAAGGCGCCGCAAAAATGCGCCACCGCCGAGCTCGGATTGAGCTCGATGGCGTGCTTGCCCTCTTCATGGCCGCGCTCAGCCTCGCCCGACATCGCCAGGATCGCGCCCGATATCGAGTGGGCGGTGGATTCCTGCGGGTTGAGGGCGATTGCGCGGCGGCAAAATTCCATCGCCTCCGACATCGAATCCGCCGGCGTCTCGGTCCAGCCGAACAACAGGTCCCAAATATTGGCCGCCGCCTGGAACGAAGCGGCGAGCGACAGCGACGGGTCGCGCTGCAGCGCGCCGGCGAAAAATTCCCTGGCCTTCTCATTGTCCTCGCGCGTGTAGCGGTAGATATGCCAGAGGCCGCGCTGATAGTGCTCCCAGGCGTCGAGATTGGCCGGCGCCACGCGGCTGGCGCGCTCCGATTCGGCGAGCGAGATTTCCGGCATGATGTTGTGCACGATGCTCTCGGTAATCTCGTCCTGAAGGTCGAAGATATCCTCCAATTCGCGGTCGAAGCGCTCGGCCCAGACATGGGCGCCGGTCTCGGCGTCGATAAGCTGGGCGGTGATGCGCAAGCGCTTGCCGGCCTTGCGCACGCTGCCTTCGAGCACATAGCGCGCGCCCAATTCGCGCCCGACCTCTTTGACATCGATCTTCTGGCCTTTATAGGTGAACGACGAATTGCGCGCGATCACCGGAAACAGACGCCATAGCGACAGCGCCGTGATCAAATCCTCGGCGATGCCGTCGGCGAAAAACTCCTGGTCCTCGTCGCGGCTCATATTGTCGAACGGCAGCACCGCAATCGCCGGCCGCGCCTCGAAGCCGCCGGCGGTCGCGCCCGCGGTCGCGGGTTTTTCCGTTTTCTTAGTGGCGACCGCTGATGAAGCGACCGCTTCCGCTTCTTCTCCGACGCGGTAGACGCGTACCGGATTTTTAATGTTCTTGAGCTCCTGGGTGCCCAAATCCTCGAGCGCCGCGTCGAGCCGGCCGTGCACCTGGCGGTAGACGTCTTCGGAGATACTTACGGTGCCGGGTTCGGCGAGTTCTTCGAGGCGGGCCGCGATATTGACACCGTCGCCGAAGATATCGCCGTCCGTGTCGATGATGATCTCGCCGAGATTGATGCCGATACGGAACTGCATGCGGGTGGATTCAGGCACATCGGCATTGCGCGTCACCATGGCGTCCTGGATTTCCGCCGCGCATTTGACCGCGTCGACGGCGCTCGGGAATTCGACCAGCACGCCGTCGCCGGTGGTCTTGACGATGCGGCCGCCGAATTCCGCCAGCTTGGGGTCGATCAGCGCTTCGCGGTGCCCTTTCAGGCGCGCCAGGGTGCCGGCCTCGTCATCGCCCATCAGGCGTGACCAGCCGACCACGTCGGCCGCCAAAATGGCGGCCAGTCTGCGCTGTACCGTATCCTTCGCCATCCCGCTTCCCTTGGTTGGCTGCTGTTTGGTTATTCGATCTCGACCGCCAGTTGGCCGACATCGACGGCGTCTTCCTCGGCGATGTGCAGCTTCGATACGGTGCCGGTGGCTTCGGCATCGTGCGGCACCTCGGTCTTCATCACTTCGAGGATGAACAGCGTATCGCCGGCCGCCACGCTGTCGCCCTCCTTGACCAGCACCTTCCACACATTGCCGGGTGCCTGAGTCATTACCTGTTCAGCCATATTAAGGTCTCCCTGTCATGATTCGATGGAATTTTCGCCGCACATATCGTCAAGCTCGATGCGCAGCGCCTGCGCTTCGCCGACGCCGACGCGGCTGAAGCAGAGAAATTCGTTGGGCTTGATCTGGCCGAGCTTCCAGAACGCCGCCGAGGGCACCGTGTAGGGCACGATGAAGCCGCCCATCGAAGGCCCGTCATTGACCAGGATGATGGGTTTCTGGCCGCACAGATTGATGCCGCCCATGGGATAGCCCTGGTCGACGATATTGGACGGAAACTCGCCGTTTTCCGGCGGCTTGTCGGTGGCTTTCTCGGTGAAGGTCCAGTCCGGCCCGTCGAGCCGGTAGCCGGTGCGGTCGCTGCGCGCCTCGAGCTTCCATTCGGTGGCGAGGAATTGCGCGTGGCCGGCCTCGTCGATCCAATCGTCGTTGGGCCCGGCGACCGCCTCGATTTGCCATTTCTTGTCCGTCGCGAAGTGCGGCCGGCACGCCTCTTTCACGCGCCGCCCCGCCTCGCCCGCGCCGGCTTTTACCGGCAGCACCTGGCCGGCCTGGATGGCGTTGCCGTCGAGGCCGCCGACGCTCGCCTTGTGGAAGGTCGAGGCCGAGCCCAGCCATTCCGGCGCGTCGATACCGCCGGCGACGGCGAAATAGCCGCGTGCGCCTTTAAGCGCCGGGCCCATCACCAGGGTCTGGCCGGCGGTGACGGCGACGCTCTCCCACATCGGGATTTCCTCGCCGTCCAGTTTCGGCGCCATGTTGGCACCGGTCACGGCGATCACGACACCCGATTGGAACTTGATGGTCGGGCCCATGAACTGGGCCTCGAGCCCGGCCGCGCCGGCATCGTTGCCGACCAGGATATTGGCGAGGCGGAACGACCAGCTGTCCATCGGCCCCGACGGCGGAAAGCCCTGATTCCAATATCCGATACGGCCGGGGAAGTCCTGGATCGAGGTTTCCAGGCCGGGTTTGATGATCTCCAGCATGTCCCGATCCCTCCCTAAAAGCGCTCGCTCGTGTCGAGCTTGGCGATCCATTGCTTGTAATTGTGCACCGAGAATTTCTGGTACTCGATGATGTTGTAGATATAACTGCCATCTTCGATCTTGCGCTCGGCATCGTCATAGACCTCGCGGCTGACCGGCTGGAATTTGATGCGGTCGCCGGGGCGGAACAGCACGATCTCGCCGTGAAAGACGTCGAAGCGCTTGGTGGTATCCCAAACCGGCACCGGCGTGCGGCCGAACAGCTGGTAGCCGCCGGGCGTCGCCACCGGATAGATCGCCGAGGCCGAGCCGCCCATGGCGACGGTGCCCTGCGGCGTCCAGGTGCGCGGCGGGTTGTATTTGGGGCAGGTGATCATGGCGCGCGGATCGAGCGGCTGCAGGAATGGCAGGCCGGGCCAGAAGCCGAGCGAGGCGACCCAATATTCCGTGCCCGAATGGACGCGCACCAGCTGGTGGCGGTCCTCCAGCCCGTTGAGGCGGGCGACGAAATCGGGATCGTATTCCTTGTCCGGATTGAGTTTTTCGCGGTAGTCGTCGATGCATTCCCTGGTCCAGGGATCGAGGTAGAGCGTCTCGAAGGTAAAGAGACGGCTATCCATCTCGATCTCGTCCGACGAGCCGAGCGAATCGCTCAGGCTCTTGAGCTCTTTCACCATATCGTCATAGGAAATCTGGCGCGGCTCGTAATGCACCAGGAGGGTGGCGAAGCAGGGCGCGGTTTCGACCAGGCCCTTGGTGCCGGCCTCGTCGAGCGCGCCGGCCAAACCTTGCGCCATGAAGTTGAGTTCCAGGTTCATTTCGTTGCCGAACTCGACCGTGATGTAACGGTCGCCGCCCGGCGAAAATTTTGGCTCGTCGAATATCATGCGCGGCTTCCCCCAAGGCTCCCCAGCGGGCCTTTTATTCTTTCATAAGCCCGGCTTTGTGCTCGTCGACAAAACCGGTATGCGTCCTGCCACCCAGATATGCCGGATGGGTCATGATGCGCTTGAGAAAGGCAATGTTGGTTACGATGCCTTCTATACGGAATTCATCCAGGGCCGCCAACATTTTCTCGATGGCGGCTCCGCGCTCGGCGCCGTGGGTGACCAGCTTGGCGATCATCGGATCGTAGAAATATGTCACCTCATCGCCCTCGCGCACCCCGGTATCGACGCGGATTCCGCCGCCCTCGCGCGGCGGCCGGAAGACCTCGAGCGGCCCCGGGGTGGGGAGGAAATTCTTGTCCGGGTTCTCGGCATAGATGCGGCATTCGATGGCGTGGCCGCGCGCCGTGATGCTGTCTTGGTTGAGCCGCGATATATCGTCGCCGCGCGCCAGGCGCAGTTGCAGGGCGACCAGATCCTCGCCGGTGATCATTTCGCTGACCGGATGCTCGACCTGGATGCGCGTGTTCATCTCGAGGAAATGGAATTCTCCGTCCGGCGCCATGATGAATTCGATGGTTCCGGCACCCCGGTAGCGCTCCTGTTTGGCGAGCGCGATCGCCGCCTCGGCCATCGCCTGGCGGATTTTGGGGCTGAGGCCGGGCGCCGGGGATTCCTCGATGATCTTCTGAAAGCGGCGCTGGATCGAGCATTCGCGTTCGAAGAAATGCACCGCGTTGCCGTCACCGAAGCCGAACAGCTGGATCTCGATATGGCGCGGCCTGTCGATCAGCTTTTCGAGATAGACGGTGCCGTCGCCGAAGGCTTTTTCGGCCATGTTCTCGGTCGCTTCGACGGTCTCCAACAGCGCCGCCGGGGCGTCCACACGCTTCATGCCGATGCCGCCGCCGCCGGCCGTGGCCTTGACCAGAAGCGGATAGCCGATCGCCGCGCCGGCCTCTTCGAGCCCAGCATTGTCGTCCGCCGCGAAGCTCCGGCTGCCCGGCACGATCGGCACGCCGGCTGCCTCGGCCAGCGCCCGGGCGCGCGCCTTGTCGCCCATATCGGCGATGGTCTCGGGCGCCGGGCCGACCCAGATCAGGCCGGCATCGGCGACGGCGCGGGCGAAGCCGGCATTCTCGGCGAGAAAGCCGTAGCCCGGATGCACCGCGTCGGCACCCATGTCGCGCGCCGCTTGCAGCACCTTGTCGGCGACCAGGTAGCTATCCTTGGCCGGCGCGGGGCCGATGGCGCGCGCCTCGTCGGCCTCGCCGACATGCTTGGCATTGGCGTCGGCCTCGGAATGGACGGCGAGCGTCTCCAGCCCGAGGGCGCGGCAGCTCCTGATGATGCGGCAGGCGATTTCGCCGCGGTTGGCGATCAGAACTTTTTTCATGGTTTCCTTATATTGGGCGCGGCGTGGGCGCGGTGTGGCGCCCCTAGGCCAGTTCGGCGTGGATCGCCTTGGCCACCTCGACGGCGCCCGGGGTATCGGAATGGACGCAGATGGATTGGCATTTTATCGCCACCAGCTTGCCCGAAAGCGCCTTGACCTGGCCGTCATTGGCGGCGCGCATGGCCTGGGCCAGCGCCGCCTCGGGCGCGACGGGGGTGTGCTCGCGGGTGATCACCACCTGGCCGGCATCATTGTAGTCGAGATCGACGTATGCTTCGAAAATGATCGGCACGCCGAGCTCGCCGTAAACTTTCTCATGGCCGGTGCCCGACATGCCCATCACCGGCACGGCGAAAGTCTGGGCGCAGAGGCCGATGGCGCGGCACGTCGCCTCGTCGTCCCAGGCGACGCCGTTCAGCGCGCCATGCGGTTTGATATGGTTGAGCGCCATGCCCTCGTCGTCGAGAAAACCCTTCAGCGCGCCGACCTGATAGACCAGGCAGTCGAGCAGTTCCTGAGGTTCCAGCTTCATGACGCGCCGCCCGAAGCCCTGGCGGTCCGGGTAGGACGGGTGGGCGCCGACGGCGACGCCATGCTTCTTGGCGAGGCGCACGGTCTTGCGCATGACGGTCGGGTCGGAGGCGTGAAAGCCGCAGGCGACATTGGCCTGGCTGACATAGGGCATGATGGCGCCGTCGTCGCCGCAACTGTAGATGCTATAGGCTTCGCCCATGTCGCAATTGATTTGAACCGTCATACCGCCCTCCCGGCCGCCGCGCGGCGCCGTCCGCCGCATCGGGAAGTCAGTTTACGGGCGCATATTCGCCGTGCCAAGCGGGCATGGCAGGGTATTGTGTCTCGGGCGACCGCGTCACGCGACCGCGTCACGCGACCGCGTGTCTTCGTCGAACAGCAGTTTGACATAGCCGCGGAAGAGCCGTGACTGGCGGGCGATGAGGTCGGGCTTTTCGCCGGAGCGGGCGAGGATGAAGGCGCCTTCGAGAATGGCGACGATGGATTCGGCGAGCTCGGCGGCGCTGACCTCCAGTTTTGGCGGCCGCTCGGCGATGATGGCGGCGAATTTCCTCTCGTAAAATTGCTGCCAATGCTCGAGCGACTTTTTGACATAGGCATTCACTTCGGGCTCGAAGAGGTTGCTTTCATAGACATAGACGGCGAACAGGCAGCCGGCGAAGGGTTGGCGCAGATTATCGAGCCATTCCTCGAACAGTTTGAGGAACAGGATCAGTGCCTGATAGGGATCGTCCGAGAGCGCGTCGGCGCGCCGGTCCCACTCTTCGAACAGGGCGAAATCGAGCTCGGCGAAACGCTCGATGAGTTGGCGCGCCAGATCGTCCTTCGATTTGAAATGGTGGAAGAAGGCGCCTTTGGTGACGCCGGCCGCCTGGATGATGTTGTCGAGCGAGGTCGCCGAGAAGCCGCGCTTGAGGACCAGCGCCTGCGCTTCTTTCAGGATGCGTTCCTTGGTGTCGTGACCGCGCGCCGCCATTTTCCGCCTCTCTGCAACGTACCAACCAGTATGTAACCGATTGTGGCGGCGATTGCAAGGGCTGAATGCTCAAATTAATTTCCATTCTATATCATTGATTTATTTTGGTTTTTCATCCGTAAAAATTTTTCTTCGCGGCGGCGCTTGACAACATACCAACCGGTTTGTATATATAGATACAGACCGGTTGGTATATTTCTTTTCAAAAGCCGAAGCCGCCAGCCCTGACGCCAAGCGAAGGAGAGAATGATGGACATCACAAATTTCGACATATCGTTCAACCGGCGCGGCGCGCATGGCGGGCTCGGCGGCCTGGGGCTCGGCGATATTCTCGCCGCCCTGCGATTGTGGGCGCGGGCCGCCCGCTCCGGACATGCCCAAAGGCGCCCGCCGGCCGGACGCGCGGCGATCGGCGATCATCTGATGCGCGATATCGGCATCACCCGTCTGGGCATGCGCGAGACGGCTCACACCGGCCTCAACGAGGCCGGCGCCGACTGAGCGATGCGGGGAGCGGCAAATTTTCTGGTCCTTCAAGCGCCGGGCGGTCGCATCCGCTCCCTTGGCTTGGGCGCGCTCGCAACGCCGGAGGGGCATCCGCGCGTTCTTTTTTTTGGTCCCTCAATTGCCGGGCGGGGGCGTCCGCCCCTCTTTCGTTGTTCCCTCAATCGCCGGGCGGGGGCGTCCGCCCCCTTGGCTTGGGGCTACCTCGTATTAACTCGGGCGCTCAGTCGCGCAGCCGGAATGCTGGTCGCATTCCGGGGGGTGGTGCCGTTTGGATGAGTCTTTGTGGGTCCCGGTCTGCTAACATATCCCGTAACAGACGGGAAGGAGAGTGCGGTTTGGTCGAGGGTAATTCAGCCGGACAAGAGATGCGCCCACCGCTGTGGCGTGCGCTGTGGCGGGGTTTGCGGAAACGCTGCCCCGGATGCGGTGCCGGGCGCATCTATAAGCGCTATCTCAAGCCGGTATCGGCCTGCGCCAATTGCGGCGCCGCGCTCGGCCATATCCGCACCGACGATTTCGCGCCGTGGCTGACGATCCTCATTCTCGGCCATATTCTGGTGCCGCTTCTCGGCACCATCGATTATTTTTTCACGCCGCCGCTTTGGCTCATCCTGCTGTCAGCGGTGGCGCTTGGCGCTATTCTGGCACTGGCGGTGTTGCCCCATGCCAAGGGTCTCTGCCTTGGCATGATGTGGGTGCTCGGCCTCAGGGGCGACGAACAGCATTAGGGAGGGAAACATGGCGGATTCGAATGAAGCGGCCAAGCCGGGGCCGATGAACGAGGCGGAGCTCGAAGCATTTCTCGCCGGCGGCGAGGTGTGCCGGGCGACCTGCCTCGACGATGACGGCTGGCCCTATTCGGCGCCGGTGTGGCACGAATATAGCGATGGCGGGTTTTACCTGGTCGGGCGCGAGGAATCGCGCTGGTCCCACTATATGTCGCGCAATCCGCGCGCCTCGCTCTGTATCGATACCGTCGCCAACCCGGCCAAGGTGTTGGTCCAGGGCAGCGCGGAGGTGATCGAGCGGCCCAATATCGGCGGCAAATGGGTGGCCATCGCGCGCCGCATGGCGCTGCGCTATCTCGGCCCGGACGGCCCCAAATATCTCGAACCGACGATGAAGGACCCGCGCTGGCTGATCTTCATCCGGCCCCGGAGCTTGAAATCCTGGCGGGGAAGTTTCTCGCGCCTGCAGTAAAGAGAATTTTGTTGCCGCCCACGAATAAGCCCTTCTTCCCCGAGGGGAAGAGGGGTTGGGGAGAAGGGGTAAACTTAGCGCGATAGCGCTTTTTGGTGCTTCCTGAATAATTATGTATCCTGTCACCGTAACTTGGTGCTGAGCGCGCTTTGCGCGCTTGGACGCCCCTCCAACCCAAACCCTTCCTCCCCGCCGGGGAGGAAGGGCCTTTTACCTCTTGCTCGGGCGATTGACCAAAAAGACGCCGACGATCATCAGGGCGAGCGCCGCATAAATCCACAGGCTGTGGCTTTCATCGAAAAAGATCATGCCCCAGCCGATGGCGGCGAGCGGGACGATGAAGTTTACGGTGGTAAAAATCACCGGCCCGGCGATGCGGATGATTTCGATCATCAGGTAAAACGCCAGCGCCAGCACGCAGGCGGCCATGATCAGCGCCCAATCGCCGTCGCTCATCGGCCCTTCGAACCACCACCATTGGCCGCTCGCCAGCATCACCACCAACATAAAGAGCGCGCCCGCCGCCAGCGTGCCGCAGGCGAGCGGCAACGCACCCGCCGGCGGCGGCTTGAGCAGGGCGATGATGATGGCGTTGGCGACATAGAGAATCGGCGTCACCATGCCGAGCAACACCCAGGGCACCATTCCGGGTTTGGGGAGGCTAGTTTCCGGCACCACGATCAGGGCCACGGCGGCAAGGCCGCATACCAGGCCGAGCGTGCGCAAGGCGGCGAAGCGGTCGAGCTTGAAGAGCGCGGCGGCGGGATAGGTCAATATCGGCGTCAGCGTGGCGCCGAGGCTGAGCACGCCGACCGGCACCTCGGGTGCGACGATGGCGAGAACGGTATAGGAGAGGCCGAAGGAGATGGTGCCCAATACCAGATAGGCGCGCAGATGCGCCCATTGCAAACTGGGCATGCTGCGCGTCAGCAGACACAGCAGGAACAGCAGAATCGCCGCGCCGACGCCGATCCAAAACACATAGGCGAGAAACGGGATGCCGCCGGTGATGGCGAAGCGGTGGAGCGAATAAAACAGGCCCCAAACGATGCCGGAGACGAACAGCATGAAGATCGGCCAGCCGAGCGCGGTCGCGCTCCGCGCGGTTGGGGCGGCGGGCGGTGCTTGCGGATGCTCGGGCCTATCAGTCTCGTGCGCCGCCATCTTGCCTTGCCTCGGATCATGCAACCATGGGCCAGCATAGCGCCAAGCGCCGGCGAACCCAATTGCCGCCCTGTCAGGCGAGGCGGTTGGGCGGCGGGCGCCCGGCGAAATAGGCGTCGAGATTGTCGAGCGCTTGCAGCCCCATGCCGCTACGCGCCTCCACCGTGGCGCTGCCGATATGGGGCAGCAGGAAGGTATTGGCGAGGCGCGCATAGCCGGGGTGGATATCATCCGGCTCGCCGCGATAGACATCGAGGCCGGCGGCCTTGAGGCGCCCCGATTCGAGGGCGCCGATCAAGGCCTCGTCATCGACCACGTCGCCGCGCGATGTGTTGATGACGATGGCGCCCCGGGGCAGGCGGGCGATGTTTTCGGCATTGAGAAAATTGCGCGTCGCCGCGTTCGACGGGCAATGCAGGCTGAGAAAATCGGCGCATTCCAGGAGCGATGCCGCGCTCTCATGCCAAACGGCGCCGGCCTCGAGATCGGCGGCCAGACGGCCGCGGTTGTGATAGTGAATAACGAGACCGAAGGCGCGGGCGCGCTTGGCCACGGCGCGCCCGATACGGCCCATGCCGAGAATGGCGAGCCGTTTGCCGGTGATCTCGCTGCCGGTCATGGCGAGCAAATGCTTATCGATCCAGCCGCCGCGCCGCATGATCGCTTCGCCCTCGCCGGCGCGGCGCGCGGCGCCGAGTAACAAAAGAAGTGTGAGATCGGCAACCGCGTCGGTGAGCGCGTCGGGCGCGTTGGTGACGGTGATGCCGCGCTCGCGCGCCGCCTCGAGATCGACATGATCGTAGCCGGCGGTGAAACAGGCGGTGATTTTCACGCTGTCGGGGAGGCGCATGAAAACCT
>CAJXFT010000124.1 GCA_913053235.1 uncultured Alphaproteobacteria bacterium | reverse complement strand
CCGAGTTAATACGAGGTAGCCAAGGGAGCGGATGCGACCGCCCGGCGCTTGAGGGGCCAAAAAAAAGAGCGGATGCCCCTCCGGCGTCCGCGAGCGCGCTTTGCGCGCTTGGTTTCCCCCTTCTCCCCAACCCCTCTTCCCCTCCGGGAAGAAGGGCTTATTCGGGGTGGCTTGGTGCTCGTTCGGTAATATTCGTAGTGACAAAGCTTGACCCGGAGGCCGGCAGGGCTCAAATTAGAGTCTGAACTAGGCGGACAGATAATCGGAATCGGCGTTAACCATCAATTGGATAGGTGGTGCGTGCCGTGCCGCCGATTCACCGTCACAGGAGGAACACATGTTTAGCCCGATGAAGCTCATTCTCTTGGTCGCCGTGATCGCCATCGTGTGGTACGGCTTCAAGGCGATGGGCCGGATGAAAGCCAAAGCGGCAAAAATTGACGAAGCCAACGACCAGGACAATATCGAGGGTCGCCACTGACCGGCAATGTTCGGTTTCAGCCTACCTAAACTCCTCGTCCTGATCGCCCTTATCGTGGTGGTCTGGTATGGCTTCAAAGCCCTGGGACGCGTCAATCGAAAACGCCAAGCTCAAGCAAAACAGGCGGCGCGCGACGAAGCCACGCAAATCGCCTCCGAAGACATGATTAAATGCCCCAAATGCGGCGCCTATACGGCTTCGCTCGATTCCCACACTTGTGAAGTATAGGCCGCTGGTGAAATATAGGCGGCGCGGCTTGGCGCCGTTCGAAAATTGACCGCCGCCCGAGGGGCGGCCAGGTGAAAAAGTACCGCATGGGCGCGAGCCGGGACTCCTCCTTCCAATCGCTGATCCTGGAATTGCAGCGTTTCTGGGCGGCCGAGGGCTGCGTCATCCTGCAGCCCTATGATCTCGAAGTCGGCGCCGGCACCTTTCACCCGGCGACAACGCTGCGGAGCCTGGGACGCAAGCCCTGGCGCGCCGCCTACGTGCAGCCGTCGCGCCGCCCGTCCGACGGGCGCTACGGCGAAAACCCCAACCGGCTGCAGCATTATTACCAGTTCCAGGTGATCCTCAAACCGTCGCCCGAGGACGTCCAGGCGCTCTATCTCGAAAGCCTGGAGCGCCTCGGCATCGATGCGCGCGCCCATGATATCCGCTTCGTCGAGGATGATTGGGAGAGCCCGACGCTGGGCGCCTGGGGGCTCGGCTGGGAAGTCTGGTGCGACGGCATGGAGGTCACCCAATTCACCTATTTCCAGCAGGTCGGCGGCATCGATTGCGACCCGGTCTCGGCCGAGCTGACCTATGGGCTGGAGCGCCTCGCCATGTATGTGCAGGGCGTCGACAATGTCTATGAGCTCGACTGGAACGGCGCCGAGGGCGATGCCAAGGTCACTTACGGCGATGTCTTCAAGCAGGCCGAACGCGAATTCTCCGCCTTCAATTTCGAGCATGCCGATACCGACATCCTGCTGCGCCATTTCGAGGACGCCGAAAAGGAATGCCATGCGCTGCTCGGCCGCGAACCGGCGCTGCCCTTGCCGGCCTATGACCAGTGCATGAAATCGAGCCATCTGTTCAATCTGCTCGACGCACGCGGGGTCATCAGCGTCACCGAGCGCGCCGCCTATATCGGGCGCGTGCGGGCGCTCTCGAAAGCCTGCTGCGAGGCCTGGTTGGCGAGCGAAGAGAGCGGGCCTTAAGCGATGGCGGAACTCCTGTTCGAGCTGTTGTCGGAAGAAATTCCCGCTCGCATGCAGGCCAAGGCGGCGGCCGATCTGAAGCGTCTGGTGTGCGACGGGCTGAAAGAGGCGCGCCTCGAATTTGACAACGCGAAAGCCTTCGTCACGCCGCGCCGCCTGGCGCTGGTGGTGGATGGCTTACCCACCGTCCAGCCCGACATCACCATCGAGCGCAAGGGTCCCAAGGTGGATGCGCCGGAAAAAGCCATTCAGGGTTTTCTTCGGTCCGCCGGCGTCACGCTCGACCAATGCGTCGAGCGCGAGACGCCGAAGGGCAATGTGTGGTTCGTGGTGAGCGAGGAGAAGGGCCGCGCCACCGGCGAGGTGCTGGAAGAACGCATCCCGGCGGCGCTCGAAAAACTGTCCTGGGCCAAATCGATGCGCTGGGGCGCCGGGCGGGCGCGCTGGGTGCGCCCGATCCATTCCATGCTGTGCCTGCTCGATGGCGCCGTGGTACCCGCCATCTTTCACGATTGCACCGCCGGGGCGGTGACGAGCGGCCATGCGGTGCTCGCCGGCGGCGCCATTACGGTTGTGGATTTCGCCGACTACCGCGATCGTCTGAAAAAAAGCTTTGTCATGCTCGATGCGGCCGAACGCCAACGGGTGATCGGCGACGGCGCGGCGCGCCTGGCCGTAGGCGAAGGGCTTACCGTCATGCCCGACGATGCCCTGGTGGCGGAAAATGCCGGGCTGACCGAATGGCCGGTGCCGCTGTTGGGCCGCATCGACAGTGAATTCATGGAAGTGCCGGGCGAGGTGTTGAGCTCGGCCATGCGCAAGCACCAGAAATATTTCAGCCTCGAAGACAAAGCCGGCAATTTCGCGCCTTATTTCGTCATGGTCGCCAATATGGAAACGGCGGACGCCGGCGCCACCATCACCGCCGGCAACGAGCGCGTGCTGCGCGCCCGCCTGTCGGACGCCAAATTCTTCTGGGATCAGGACCGCAAGCACAGCCTTTCGAGCCGCGCGCCGGCGCTTAAACATATCGTCTTTCATGCCAAGCTCGGCACCCTCGACGAAAAGACCGACCGCATCCAGGCGCTGGCGGTTGAATTGTGCCGCTATATTCCTGGATCGGAACGCGACCGCGTTCGCTCGGCGGCGCGCCTGTCGAAGGCCGATCTCAGCACCGAAATGGTCGGCGAATTCCCCGATTTGCAGGGCGTCATGGGGCGCTATTACGCCCTCGCCGACGGCGAAGCGCCGCAAGTGGCGGACGCCATCGCCGAGCATTACGCCCCCGCCGGCCCCAATGACAGCTGCCCGAGCGCCCCCGAAAGCGTCGCCGTGGCGCTTGCCGACAAGATCGACACATTGGTCGGCTTCTGGCTTATCGATGAGAAACCTACCGGCTCGAAGGACCCATACGCGCTCCGCCGCGCCGTGCTCGGCGTCATCCGGCTGATCCTGGAGAACGGGCTGCGCCTGCCACTGAAGGCGGTCTTCGTCGCCGCCGCGCAAGCGGATGGCGAGGCTATAGCGCAGGAGTTGCTCGACTTCTTCGCCGACCGCCTCAAGGTGCATTTGAAAGAGAAAGGCGTGCGCCACGATCTCGTCAGCGCCGTGTTCGCGCTCGGCGGCGAGGATGATTTGGTGCGCCTTATGAGCCGTGTCGATTCATTGACCGGTTTTGTCGAAAGCGAGGACGGCGTGCACCTGCTGACGGCCTATAAACGCGCCGCCAATATCCTCCGCATCGAAGAAAAGAAGGATGGCACATCCTACGCCGCAGCCCCCGACACCGCCCTCTTTGCCGAGGAACAGGAACGCGCATTGCATGGCTGGATCGTTGACGTCAACGAACGCACCGAGGGCGCGCTCAAAAGAGAAACCTATGAAGATGCCATGGCCTTTATGTCCAACCTGCGCCAGCCGGTCGACGACTTCTTCGATCACGTGACCGTAAACGCCGAGGATGCGGGCTTAAGAAAGAACCGCCTCAACCTGCTTTCCGAAATTCGCGGTACGCTCGACCTCGTCGCCGATTTCTCCAAGATCGAAGGCTGAACCCGCAATGACTGAATGGCTCAAAACTTTCGGCGGCGGCGCCGCCGAGGGCTCGGCTTCGATGCTCGATCTGCTCGGCGGCAAGGGCGCCAATCTCGCCGAGATGGCCAATCTCGGCCTGCCGGTGCCGCCCGGCTTTACCGTCACCACCGAGCTCTGCGCCGCCTATTACGATGATGACAAGCGCTTTCCCGATTCGCTTGGCGGCGAGATCGAAGCCGGCATGCAGCATATCGAGGCGGCCGCCGGCGCCGGCTTCGGCGACGCCGCCAACCCGCTTTTGGTATCGGTGCGCTCGGGCAGCCGCGCGTCGATGCCGGGCATGATGGATACCGTGCTCAATCTCGGCCTCAATGACGAAACCGCGGCCGGCCTCGCCGCCGGCACCGGCGATGCGCGCTTCGCCTATGACAGCTACCGCCGCTTCATCCAGATGTATGGCGACATCGTGTTGGGCGTCGGCTATCACGAATTCGAGGATCTGCTGGAGCGCGCCAAGCAGGAGCTCGGCGTTCAGCTCGATACCGATATGAGCGCCGATGACTGGCTGAGCCTGATCGAACAATACAAGGCGATGGTGGTTGCGCGCCTCGATGCGCCGTTCCCGCAGGATGTCGGCGAGCAGCTTTGGGGCGCCATGCGCGCGGTCTTCGATTCATGGATGAACCGGCGTGCCGTCACCTATCGCCGGCTTTACGATATCCCCGAAAGCTGGGGCACGGCGGTCAATATCCAGGCCATGGTGTTCGGGAATATGGGTGATGATTGCGCCACCGGGGTGGCGTTCACGCGCAACCCGGCGAGCGGCGACAAACGCATATACGGCGAATATCTGATCAACGCCCAGGGCGAGGACGTGGTCGCCGGCATCCGCACGCCGCAACCGCTGACGGCAGACGGCGATGCGGCCGCCGAGGGCACGGGGGCGCCGGCGCTGGAGCAGGCGATGCCCGAGATTTACGCCGAGTTGGGCCGCGTCTCGAGCCGCCTCGAGAGCCATTACCGCGACATGCAGGATATCGAATTTACCGTGCAGAAGGGCAAGCTGTGGATGCTGCAAACCCGCGCGGGAAAACGCACGGCGGCGGCGGCGCTGAAGATCGCGGTCGATATGGTGGCTGAGGGCGTGCTCGACGAAGAGACCGCCATCGGCCGCATCGAGCCGGAAACATTGGAACAATTGCTGCACCCCAGGCTCGACCCCGACGCGCCGCGCAATGTTATCGCGCGCGGCCTGCCGGCGTCGCCGGGCGCGGCGGCGGGAAAGCTGGTGTTTTCCTCCGAGCGCGCCGCCGATCTCGCCGCCCGGGGCGAGGCGGTGATCCTCGCCCGCCCCGAGACCAGCCCCGAGGATATCCACGGCATGCATGCGGCGCGCGCCATCGTCACCAGCCGCGGCGGCATGACCAGCCACGCCGCCGTGGTGGCGCGCGGCATGGGCCGGCCCTGCATCACCGGCGCCACCGAGCTTCGCATCGACCCGGCCGGCGGCACCATCAGCGCCGCCGGCGTGACCCTCGGCGAGGGCGAGCTGGTCACCGTCGACGGCACGCGCGGCGAATTGCTGGCCGGCGAAATTGCGACCATCGAGCCGGTCATGTCGGGCGCCTTCGCCACTTTCATGGGCTGGGCCGACGGCATCCGCGGGCTCGCCGTGCGCGCCAATGCCGAAACCCCGGCCGATGCCGCGACGGCGCGAAAATTCGGCGCCGAGGGGATCGGTCTGTGCCGCACCGAGCATATGTTTTTCGATTCGACTCGCATCGTCACCATGCGCGAGATGATCCTGGCCAGGGATTCGGACGGCCGGCGCGCCGCGCTGGCCAAGCTGCTGCCCATGCAGCGCCAGGATTTTGTCGAGCTGTTCCGCATCATGGCCGGGCTGCCGGTGACCATTCGCCTCCTGGACCCGCCGCTGCACGAATTCCTGCCGCATGGCGAGGCCGAGATGCGCGAGGTCGCCGAAGCGACCGGCCTCGGCGTCGAAGAGGTCGGCGCCCGCGTCGCCCAACTGCACGAGAACAATCCGATGCTCGGCCATCGCGGCTGCCGCCTCGGCATTTCCTATCCGGAAATCTACGAAATGCAGCTCAGCGCCATCTTCGAAGCCGCGATCGATGTCGGCGAATCCGATGGCAGCGCCGCGAACGCAGCCTTGGAAATCATGATTCCGCTGGTGATGGGGGCGCCGGAGCTGCGCATATTAAAGGATCTGGTGGATGGCGTGGCGGCCGATATCAATAGGGCGCGCGGCGCCGTGCCGGCTTATATGGTCGGCACCATGATCGAGCTGCCGCGCGCCGCGCTCAGGGCCGGCGACATCGCCGAATTGGCCGAATTTTTCAGCTTCGGCACCAATGATCTGACGCAGACGGCGCTCGGCATCAGCCGCGACGATTCGGCGAGCTTCATGGACAGCTATGTGCGCCACGGCGTCTTCGCCCAGGATCCCTTCGCCAGCCTCGACCGCGAAGGGGTGGGCGAGCTGATCGAAACCGCGTGCCGGCGCGGCCGCGCCGCGCGCCCCGCTCTCAAGCTCGGCATCTGCGGCGAGCATGGCGGCGATCCCGCCTCGATCCATTTTTTCCAAAGATGCGGGCTGGACTATGTCTCTTGCTCACCCTACCGCGTTCCCATCGCCCGCCTCGCCGCCGCGCAGGCCGAGCTGAAGCGGCGCTGAGGGCCGATTCCCGGCGCCGCGGTGGAAAAAATTCGGTAAGGGGTTTGACATAAATCATGTCCGACGGCGCCGCTAAGTTTTACAAACCGTAAACAAAGTTTATTTAATATATGTGGCGTTTGCGCAATACTGGGGTAGGTTTCAATCGGTCGAAAATGGCCGCGCGGGTGGAAAACAGCGGATGAATCACGACAGCATCGATTACGACGCATTCTTCGCCGAAAAAATCTCGGAATTGAAGGATCAGGGCAATTACCGCGAGTTCGCGGAACTGGCGCGCCATGCCGGCAACTATCCGCATGCGCTGCGCTATTCCGGCAGCGGCGAGGAAATCGGCGACGTCGCCATCTGGTGCAGCAACGATTATCTCGGCATGGGCCAGCACGCCGCCGTGCTCGAGGCGATGACCGAGGCGATCAAGGCGCATGGCGCCGGCGCCGGCGGCACCCGCAATATCTCCGGCACCTCGCATCCGGTGGTGACGCTGGAGCGCGAATTGGCCGATCTGCACGCCAAGCAGGCGGCTTTGGTGTTCACCTCGGGCTATATTTCCAACGAGGCGACGCTGAGCACGCTGGCGCGGATTCTGCCCGGCTGCCATGTGTTTTCGGATGCGCTCAACCATGCCTCGATGATCCAGGGCATCCGCCACAGCCGCGCCAGCAAGACCATATTCAAGCATAACGACCCGGCCGATCTCGAGCGCCTGTTGCGCGAAGCCGACCCGGCGCTGCCCAAGCTGGTCGCCTTCGAATCGGTCTATTCGATGGACGGCGATATCGCCCCCATCGCCGAGATTTGCGAGGTCGCCGAGCTTTACGGCGCCATGACCTATCTCGACGAAGTCCACGCCGTCGGCCTCTACGGCCCGCGCGGCGGCGGCATCGCCGAGCAGGAAGGCCTGATGGACCGCCTGACGGTGATCGAGGGCACCCTGGCCAAGGCGTTCGGCATCATGGGCGGCTACATCGCCGGCTCGGCGCCGTTGATCGATGTCGTCAGGAGCTTCGCGCCCGGCTTCATCTTCACCACCGCGCTGCCGCCGGCGATCGCCGCCGGCGCGCTGGCCAGCGTGCGCCACTTGAAACAAAGCAACGCCGAGCGCACGCGCCATCAGGACCGCGCCGCGCGCTGCAAGGCCGAGCTCGGCAAAGCCGGCCTGCCGGTAATGCCGAGCGAAAGCCATATCGTGCCGGTGCTGGTCGGCGACCCGGTGCGCTGCAAGGCGGCTTCCGACATGCTGCTCGCCGATTACGGCATCTACATCCAGCCGATCAACTACCCTACCGTGCCAAAGGGCACGGAGCGCCTCCGCATCACGCCGAGCCCCTTGCACGACGACGCCATGATGGACCGCCTGGTCGCCGCCCTCGGCGAGGTATGGCGCAAGCTGGAGCTCGGCTTCGTCAGCTAGGGCGCGACAGGATATCGGCGCCGATATCTTCTATTTTTGATAGCCCGCTGAGGGCCATTGCGAGATCTATCTCGCGGCGCAATATATCGAGTACATGGGCGACGCCGGCTTCGCCACCGACCGCCAGGCCCCATAGTTGCGGGCGCCCGATGCAGCAGCAGTCGGCGCCGAACGCCAGCGCCTTGACGACATGGCTGCCGCGGCGGATGCCGCCATCGATGAGCACCGAGGCGCGGCCCTGAACGGCATCGACGACGCCGGGCAGCGCATCGAACGCCGCCGCCGCGCCGTCGAGCTGGCGGCCGCCATGGTTCGATACGATGACGCCGTCGACGCCATGCGCCACCGCCTCGGCGCCATCTTCGGGGTGCAGGATGCCTTTGATCAGCAGCGGGCCCCGCCAGACGCCGCGCAGCCATTCGATGTCGCGCCACGCCAGGCCGGGTTCCGGCAATGTCAGCATGCGCTCGGCCATGGCGGTGAGGTCCTCGGCATTTCCCGGCCGCACATAATTGCCGAAGGTGATCTTGGGAATCGCGCTCCGCATGCGCATCAGCCAACCGAGCTTGAGCGCCATCCGCGCCACCTCGCCGGTCGTCAGGCGCGGCGGGATGGCGAAGCCGTTCCTGATATCGCGCTCGCGGTTGCCGAGATACTGGGTGTCGACGGTCACCACCAGCGCGTCGTAGCCGGCCGCCGCCGCGCGCTCGGCAATTTCACGGCTAAACTCGCGGTCCCTATAGATGTAGGTCTGCATCCAACGCGGCGCGGCGGTGGCGGCGGTGGCCAGCGCTTCGAGCGTGCATACGGAGGCATGGCTGAGGCAATAGGCGGTGCCGGCGGCGGCGGCGGCGCGCGCCGATGCCGCCTCGCCGTCGGGCCATAAAAGGCCGGCGAGGCCGGTCGGCGCCACCATCAGCGGCAGCGCCAGCCGTTGGCCGAAAAGGCTGATCGACAGATCGCGCTCCGCCGATCCGCCGAGCGGACGCGGCAGCAGCGCAACCGCGTCGAAGGCGGATTCGTTGCGGCGCAAGGTATATTCGTCTTCCGCGCCGCCATCGACGAAATCGAAAATAGCGCGCGGCAGCACGCGCCGCGCCTCGCCCCGTAACGCCGCTATGTTGATGGCGCGGCGCTGCCAATTTGGCGTTCGTCCGTTCACTTTATCCGTTCAATCATCGGCCGGCCCAACCCTAGCATAGCGCCCGCTTTCGCATGGCGCCGAATTCACATAGACCGCTCATGCTGGACTCACGAGCTTCAGCTCACCCCGTTTGCCGCCAAGCCGAGCTTTTGATGCGCATCCGGCTGAAATTGACATAAACTGTGCGGAGATTTGTGAATCTTTTGGAGGCACGCCATGAGCCGCGATCCCAACCATGACATTCTCTTCGAAGCCATCGATATCGGCCCCAAGCGCATGCGCAACCGGTTCTGGCAGACCACGCACTGCATGGGCGCCGGCTCGGAGCGGCCCGGCACGCAGGCGCATTTTCGCGGCATGAAGGCCGAAGGCGGCTGGGGCACGGTGTGCACGGAATATTGCTCGGTGCATCCCGAATCGGACGAATATCCCTGGACCTCGGCGCGCCTCTGGGACGACGGCGACGTCATCAATCTCGGCTATATGTGCGACCTGGCGCATAAGCATGACTCGCTGGCCGGCGTCCAGCTCTGGTATAGCGGCATCCACGCCATCAACATGGAATCGCGCGAGGTGCCGCGCGGCGCCACGCAGCTCTCCTCCAACGTCTGGTCGTCGCGCACCGTCTATGCCACCGAGATGGACGATAGCGACATCAAATCCGTCATCAGCATGTATGTCGAGGCGGCCAAGCGCGCCGAGGCGGCGGGCTTCGATATCCTCGAAGTGTCGGGCGGCGACACCACGATCCCGATGCAGTTCCTCGAGCGGCGCTACAACAAGCGCGGCGACAAATATGGCGGCAGCTTCGAAAACCGCGCCCGCTTCTATATCGAGCTGATGACGGCGCTGAAAAAAGCCTGCGGCGATACCTCCGCCATCACCACCCGCTTCGAGGTCGATACCTTGATGGGCGCCGAAGGCATCCAGGCGACGGATGAGGGCATCCGCTTCGTCGAATTGCTGCACCGCGAAGGCATCTGCGATCTATGGTCGGCCAAGATCGGCGACTATGAGGAATGGGGCGAGGACGCCGGCGCCTCGCGCTTCCGCAAATCGGGCTGGATGACGCCCTTCGTCAAGGAGGTGAAGGGCGTCGTCGGCGACACCCCGGTGGTGGTCAATGGCCGCTTCACCAGCCCCGACGACATGGTCGCCCTGATCAATGGCGGCGTCGCCGACATCATCGGCGCGGCGCGGCCCTCGATCGCCGATCCGTTCCTGCCGACCAAGATCGGCGAAGGCCGGCTCGACGACATCCGCGAATGCATCGGCTGCAATATGTGCGTCTCGAAGTTCAACCAGGTCGGCGTGCTGAATTGCACCCAGAACGCCACCGCGATGGAGGAATACCGCCGCGGTTGGCATCCGGAGAAATTCGACAAGACGGAAAAGCCGTGCTCGGTCCTGGTCGTCGGCGGCGGCCCGGCCGGCATGGAATGCGCCCGCGTTTTGGGCGAGCGTGGCTATGACGTTCACCTGCGCGAAGCAGAGGAGACGCTCGGCGGCCACTGGAAGGACGTCGTCCGCCTGCCCCGCGTCGAGGAATGGGCGCGCGTCATCACCTATCGCGAGGCGCAGCTGGCGAAACTGAAAAATGTCGAGCTGCATCTCGGCACCGGCGAGATGAGCGCCGATGACGTGCTCGGTTACGGCGCCGATAGGGTGGTGATCGCCACCGGCGCCAATTGGGTCGGCGATGGCCTGTCGCCGATGGGGCATGACACGATCCCCGGCGCCGACGCGGCGCTGCCCCATTGCCTGACGCTGAAGCAGATCATGGCCGGCAAGGAAGTGCCGGGCTCGCGGGTGGTCGTCCTCGACGGCGACGGCCATTTCACCGGCATCGGCCTGGCCGAGATGATGGCCGATCAGGGCAAGGAGGTCACCATCGTCACATGCCTGGCCGAGGTCTCGGAATATGGCGTCTTCACCCTCGATGCGTTCAACAACAAGCGCATGCTGCAGGAAAAAAACATCGCCCATCAACGCGACACCTGGGCGAAAAGCATCAGCGCCGACAAGATCACGCTCTACTACGTCTACGGCCAGGGCCCCGATCTGCACGATCCGGTGACCGGCGAATCGCCGCGCAACCAGTCGACCAAGACCGTGGAATTGCCGTGCGATGCGGTCATTCTGGTCACCTCGCGCGCCTCCAACGATTCACTGTTCAATGCGCTGAGAGCCCGACGCTCGGAATGGCCGGGCCAGGAGATACAGGATGTCTACCGCATCGGCGATTGCCACGCCCCGCGCCAGGCGCTGAACGCCATCTTCGACGGCCACCGCCTGGCGCGCGAATTCGATTCACCGCATCCGCAATATCCGCTGCCATGGATCCGCGAGCGCCAGCTGTGGCAGGCCGAGACCTATCCCAGGCTCGGCGACGCGCGCCCCGCCGTCGAGCCGGCCGAGTAATATTGGCGCTTAAAACTATCCGGTGAGCGTCCA
>CAJXFT010000123.1 GCA_913053235.1 uncultured Alphaproteobacteria bacterium | reverse complement strand
ACGACGCCATGCAGGAGAAAATCTGGGCCTGCGCCCAGTGCTACACCTGCGCCGCGCGCTGTCCGTTCGGCAATTCGCCGGGCGGGCTGGTGATGATCATGCGCGAGGCCGCGATCAAGCATGGCATGGAAGCGGCAAAGCAGGTGCTGCGCCCGTTTTCGCGCGTCATGCTGAAGGTCATCTCGACCGGCAATCAGCTCGCCCCCAACATGATCACGGCGGATCATTTCCCCGATTGGGGGCCTGATATCAGCAAGGTCGAGGCGCCCTTGATGGTGTTGCGCAAGGCCATCCCGATGCCCACCCTGCACACGCTGGAGACGGCCTGGGAGGTCAATCTCAAGACCTCGCTCGAGCTTTATGTGATCTGGGAGGAATCCGGCGTCCTCGACCAGTTGGAGGTGATGGACGAAAACCTCTTTGACGTGATCACCGATATCATGGATGAGAGACGCGAGGATTATGACGATTGGCTCGAGGACCAGGAAGAAGAAGATGACGACGACGACGACGATTGAGCGCCGGAGCTGGAGGAGATAATGGACGATAATAGCAGGGATAAAGATCGCTTCACCGGACATGGCGCGGAGTGGCGCGATTCCGGCCTCAGCGAAGATCAGGCGCGCGCCGCCACGTCCTGGGTCGAAGCCAGGATCGACCGCCGCGCCATGATGGTCGGTAAAAGCCGCGTCGAGGATGTGCGCGACATCATGTGGCAGTTGGAGAAGGACGGCGAGATCATCGTCCACCGCATCGCCGATGAGCACGAACCGGAGACGGTCAAGACGCTCTATGGCTGGGACAAGAAGATCCCCACCAATCAGCTTTGGCACCATAAATCCTGCGGCCAATGCGGCAATATTCCGGGCTATCCGACATCGATCCTGTGGCTGCAAAACATGCTCGGCACGCGCTATCTCGACGAGACCGACCAGACTTCCTGTACGGCGTGGAATTATCATGGCTCAGGCATCGGCAATGTGGTCAGCCTGGCGGCTGTGTTCCTGCGCAACTTCCATCAGGCCTATGTTTCGGCCAAGGCGCAAGGATTGGCGGAGGGCTATTACTATCCGCTCATCCATTGCGGCACCTCGTTCGGCAATTACAAGGAGATGCGCGGCTTTCTGCTGCACTCGGCGGAGCTCCGCGGGCAGGTCAAGAAAATCCTCGCCAAGCTCGGCCGGCTGGTCGACGGCAAGCTGCTGATCCCGGAAGAGATCGTGCATTATTCCGAATGGCTGCACGTCTCGCGCCAGCGCATCAAGGAGCATCAGCGGATCGATTGCGGCAATATCCGCGCCACCGTCCACCCGGCCTGCCATGTCTATAAGATGGTGCCGGAAGACGCGATCTATGACGATGCCGTGTTGGACGGCAACCGCCTCGCCGTCACCACGGCGCTGATGCAGGAGCTCGGCACCGAGGTGATCGACTATTCGACCTGGTATGATTGCTGCGGCTTCGGCTTCCGTCACATCATCTCGGAGCGCGAATTCACCCGCTCCTTCGCCATCGACCGCAAGATCCGCGTCGCCGTCGAGGAAGCCAGCGCCGATGTGATGATCGGCCATGACACCGGCTGCATCACGACGCTCGACAAGAACCAATGGATCGGCAAGGCGGTGGACAAGCATTATGAACTGCCGATCATGGCCGATTGCCAGTTCGCGGCGCTGATGTGCGGCGCCCACCCCTATAAGATCGTCCAGCTTCATTGGCACGCTTCGCCGTTCGAAAACCTGATGGAGAAACTCGGCATGGATTGGCGCAGCGCCAAGGCGGAATTCGAAAGCTATCTCGGCGATGTCGAGGCCGGGCGCGTCGAGACGCTTTACGATCCCAAAAACGCCATCACCTCCGGGCCCGGATTCAGCGCATGAGCAAGCCCGTCCTCGTCGTCGGCGGCGGGCCGGCCGGCCTTGCCGCCGCCCATGGACTGGCATCCATCGGACAATCCGTGGTGCTGGTGGAAAAGGAAGACCGGCTCGGCGGGGCGCCGATTCTCTCCGGCTACGCCAAGCTCATCCCGTCCGGCGAATGGGCCAAGGACGCCATCGGCGCGATGGTCGCGCGCACCGCCGAACATGAACTGATCGAGTGCCGTCTCACGTCTCAGGTGGATGCCTTCAGCGGCGAGGCGGGACAATTTCAGGCGCGCCTTTCGGACGGCGCCACGATCGACGCCGGCGCCGCCATCCTGGCCACCGGCTTCAGCCATTTCGATTCGCTCAACAAGCCGGAATGGGGCTTCGGCACCTATGACGACGTGGTGACGACGGTCCAGGTCGAGCAGATGATCTCGAGCGGGAGCGGCGTGCGCTGCCCCTCCGACGGGCGTAAACCGGAGCGCGTCGCGATCCTCCTCTGCGTCGGCTCGCGCGACCGTCAGATCGGGCGCGAATGGTGCTCCAAGGTGTGCTGCACGGTGTCGGCCAACCTGGCGATGGAGATTCGCGAGGAACTGCTGGACTGCAATGTCTATATCTACTATATGGATATCCGCACTTATGGGCTTTACGAAGATCTCTATTATTGGAAAAGCCAGGAGGAATTCCGCGTCAAATATATCAAGGCGCGCATCGCCGAAGTGACCTCCGACGGCGAGCGCCTGATCGTCAAGGGCGAGGACACGCTGGTCAAGCGGCCGATCACCATCCCCTTCGACATGGTCGTGCACGCCATCGGCATGGACCCCAATATCGACAATATGAAACTCGGCGCGATCTTCGACGTGGCGCTTGAAAGCCACGGCCATATCGCGCGCGGCAGCGCCTATAGCGCGCCGGCCACCACCAGCCGCGCCGGCCTGTTTGTGGCCGGCGCCGCGTGCGGGCCGGAGACCATCGACGATTCGATCTCCCAGGGGCAGGCCGCCGCGATGGCGGCGTTGGCGGTGGTGAAACAGAACCAGCGCGGCGCGGCGTGAACAAGGGCGCGCAAGCGGCGGCGCCATCGCCCGCCCTCAGCCTCGAGCTGAGCGGGCCGCGCCTGACCCGTGCATTGCAGGAACTCACCGACGCCTGCGAGCCGCAAGGCGGCGTCGAACGTTTTGTGCGCGCGCTTTCCCTCAAGGCGGCGCTGTTCGCGGAGACCTTCGGCGACGGCCGGGTGGCGGCCCTCGACGAAGCGCGTTTCAACGATGCCTGCGCCTTCATCGCCCCGGCGCGCCGGCGCGTCGGCGCATGGCTGGCGGCGCATGGCTTCGCCGCGATGCGCGAAGCATGTGTCGAATTGCTGCATGGCGGCGGCGACGTGACAACTGCGGACGCCCGCTTCGAAACTTTCTGCGCGCGCTTTCCCGACGGCCGCGCGCATCGCTGGGCGCGCGATCTCGGCGCCGAGATTCTGCATTATACCGCGCCCGAAATTTACCCCCTGGCGACGCGCTGGATGTGGGATCGCAAAGCCAATAGCGGCGTGCTGCGCGAGATATGGTACGCCGCTGATCTCGACTCGCTGACCCTCAACGTGGCCGATGATTTCTCAACATTCGATCTGCTACGCGGCGAATTGCACGGTTTCCTGCAGGCCAATGGCGTGTTTCGCGACCTGGCGATGACGAGCGATCTGCTATGCGGCCATATTTATGGCGATTATGTGCGCGGCCAGGGCTCGGCCTATCTCCGCGCCGACTTCTCGACGCCGGAAGATCCGATGTATTATACACGCCGCATGCTCGGCCTTGACGGCGCCATGGCCGGCCATGGCCGTACGCGCCTCAAACTTGCCAGTGGCGCGCGCCACGAGATGGCCGCCCGGTAAGCCCGATGCCGATCCACGAAAAATCGCTCATCCGGCCCGAGAATCTGCGCGTCCAGGAAAATCTCGAGCTCGAAGGTGTCGACGTCTCCGGCCATTGGAGCACGTTTATCGAATCGCGCGTCGTCAGCGATTACAACGAGGCCATCGAGGATGAAATCGCGGCGCTGCCCGGCGGCGAATATATCCACCGCTGCTGGCAATGCGGCTCCTGCACCAATGCCTGCACCGTCAATGCGATCGACGCCGAATTCAATCCGCGCCACTGGATCTATCTCGTGCGCATCGGCCTGGAGAGCGAGCTGTTGCGTGACAAGGAGATCATCTGGCAATGCGTGAGCTGCAACAAATGCACCTATGCCTGCCCGCGCGACGTCAATCCGGAAGGGGTGATGAAGTCCATCGCCCATTGGCTCGAACTGAAGGGCCACACGGCTAAATCGCCGGCGGCGCATTTCGACGAGGTTTTCGCCGGCCAGGTCTTCGCCACCGGCAAGATCGAGGAAGGCCGCATCATCCGCGGCTTCTTCGCCCGCACCGGCCAGGCATTGCGCCAGGAATGGCTGATGGTGATGGCCAGGCGGATGGTCCGGCATTTGCCGCTGAGGATGATGTTCGTGATGGCGCTGGGCTCTGTCCTGCAGCCGAAAACGCAAGGCTGGGGCCGGGCGCGGGCGGCCATCGGCGAACATGTGGCAGAGCAAAAAGCACGCGAGCATAAGGCGCTCGGGATTGCCGGTCAGGAGCGATCGTGAGCACGCACAAGCGTCAAAAAACCGGCTACTATCCGGGCTGCGCACTGGAGGGCACCGCGCATTCCTATAACCGTTCGACCAAGGCGCTTGGCAAAAAACTCGGGCTCGACCTGGTTGAAGTCAAAAACTGGAATTGCTGCGGCGCCATGGAGGTCAAAAACATCGACCCCAAGCTGCAGAGCTATCTGTCGTCGCGCGTGCTCTCGATCGCCGCCAACGATATGGGCCTGGAGACGGTGATGGCGCCGTGCAACGGCTGCTATCACAACCTCAAAAAGGCCGAGTACGACATCGCCAACGATCCGGCGACGGTCGAGACGGTGGAAAAATTGTCGAACAAGGCCGGCCACAAAGCCTATTCCGCGGAGCAGGTCGAGACCATTCACGCGCTCGACTGGATCAAGCGCGAGATCGGCGAGGACGGCATTCGCGAGCGCCTGAACAACTCACTCGCCGGGCTCAAGATCGCCAATTATTACGGCTGCATGTATACCCGCCCGCGCCATATCTTTCCCGAAAAGGACCAGGGCGGCGATAGCGAATCGACGTTCAAGCCGCATTACATGGACGGCCTGCTGGCCGCCGCCGGCGCCGAGATCGTCGACTATCCGCTCAAGACGGCGTGTTGCGGCGGCGCCCATTCGCTCGCCGATTCGGATATTTCGACTAAGCTGGTGCTCAACCTGCTCGACGCCGCCGAGGCCTGCGGCGCCGATGTGATCGCCACCGAATGCCCGACCTGCCATTCCGGCCTCGAGATGCACCAAATTCGCGCCGAGACCGTATTCCAGCGCAAGACCAAACCGGTGATCGTCTATTTCACCCAGCTTCTCGGACTCGCGCTCGGCATTAAGCCCAAGCAGCTCGGCATTCACGAAAATATTTCCGATTCCCTGCCGCTGTTAAAGGAGCGCGGGCTGGCATGACGGATTTTGACGCCATCGAAGCGCGTATCGAGAGATTGGGCGCGGCGCCGGCCGAATTGCTGGCTGTGGGCGAAGAAATTCTTGAGCATTGGCTTGAGGCGCGCGGCGAAATACCGGGCCGCGAGGCGCGCGAGGGCTTCCGCCTGCTGGCGCTGCATCGCCAGGCCGCGCGCGGCGAGCCCTCCTTCAACGCCTGCCGCGAAACCTGCCGCGAATTGGTGTATCGTTACAATCTGATCGCGCTCGATCCCGAGCATCCCGAGACGGCGCGGCGGATAAAGCTGGCGGCGATGGCGGCAAAGCATTTATGTTTGTTCGTCGGCGGCAAGATGACCGAAGCGCGGATCGGCGAATTCTGCTGCGCGTCACGCGACGCCCGCGGGGCGGCGGAGTAGAGACGGAAAAGAGAGGCAGAAGATGCTCGTTCTTGGCTGCGAAGTACCGGAAGAACTGCTCTACGACGTAGAGAACAATATCTGGTACCGCGAAAATGACGATGGCAGCATCACCGTCGGCATGAGTGCGGTCGCCGCCGCCATGGCCGGCCAGCTCGTCGCCTTCACGCCGAAAAGGGTCGGGCGCACGGTGAAGCCCGGCAAAAGCTGCGCCACGGTGGAATCCGGCAAATGGGTCGGCCCGGCGCGTCTCGCCCCGGGCGGCGAAGTGGTCGAGGTCAACGAAGCGCTGAGCGCGACGCCGACCATCGCCAATGACGATCCTTACGGCGAAGGCTGGATGGTTCGCCTGCAAATTCCGGATTGGGCGGCTTATAAGGGACAGCTTACCACCGGCGCCGCGGTCGGCCCGGCCTATGAGGCAAAAATGGCCGCCGATGAGTTCGAGGGCTGCGCCGCCTGATATTTACGGCGACGCGCCGCGCGAATCCTCAAGCCACAAATCCTCACGCAGTCGTATTGAGGCCGGCCTCTTTCCAGGCAAACAGGCCGCCATCGAGGTGAAACGCCTTGCGGTGCCCGGCGGCGAATAAAAGTTCCGCCGCGCGCTCCGAACGGCCGCCGATAAAACAAGCCAACACGGTTTTCTTGTCTTGCGCGCGCGGCAGCGCCGAAGCATCGAAGCGCGACAGCGGGAACGGCACGGCGCCGGGAATATGCTCGTCCTGAAATTCGTCCGCTTCGCGGACATCGACGAGAATGGCCTGATCGTCATCCAGCCATTTTTGTACAGTGATCGCGTCGACATCGACGAGGCTTTGGTTTGGCCTATTGAGGCTTGGCTTGCTGTGCATTTGATTATTTTACAAAAATTAATGGGCACGTCAATATATATCTGAATAATGAAGTGAAATTATATTACTACATTAAATATTTGTATAATATGGATAACCAATTGATATTATGCGATATTTGATGTTGTTTTACAGGATGCGGCCGATGCGGAACGGCGGGAATCCTCGACAAGCAGGAGAGCGCGGTAAAATCTTCATGCGCAAGGCACTGAAATCCGCAGAAACATAGTGTGTAATTACGCGCCGCAATTTAGAATGAGACAACGAATTCTGCCCCGCCAATTTAAGCCGTGAGCGGCTTTGCAGGATGGCAGGGCACCACATGACGCGCCGTCAGGCGCCGTATTGCCAGGAGTGAGCACATGACAGACGCCGCCGTGACCGAAGAGACTTTGACAAACCATAAGAGCATGTCGCTGATCGTGACCAAGGGCAATTTGGATTCGGGCTATCCGCCCTTTATCCTCGCCACCACGGCCGCCGCGATGGGGCTCAACGTCTCCATGTTCTTCACCTTTTATGGCCTCAACCTGCTGCACAAGAATCTCGATCTCGGGATCACCACGCTCGGCAATCCGTCCATGAAGATGCCGATGATGGGCATGCATATGGGGATGCCCAACTTGATGGGTATGATTCCCGGCGTCGACGGCATGGCCACCGGCATGATGAAGAATCTGATCAAGAAAAAAGGCGTGGCGTCGATCGAGGACCTGCGCCAAGCAACGGTGGAAGCGGATGTCACCATGATCGCCTGCCAGATGACCATGGACCTGTTCGAATATGAGATGGGCGACCTGATCGACGGGCCGGAACTGGGCGGCGCCGCGACCTATATCGAAACCGCGACCAAATCGGACATCAACCTGTTCATTTGAACCCGCGGGGTTTCGCCCGCATTTCGGAGACGCATCACCCATGGCCGATCAACTTCTCGACACCAAGGGACTCAACTGCCCGCTTCCCATTCTCAAAGCCAAAAAAGCGCTCGGCGGCGTGCCCACCGGCAACACGCTCGAAGTGCTCTCCACCGATCCCGGCGCGGTCAAGGATTTCGAGGCGTTTTGCCGCCAGACCGGCAATGAATTGCTCGAATGGAACGAAGATAGCGGCGTATACTCTTTCCTGATCAAGCACACGGCGTAAATCGCCGGCGCGGACTCCCGCGCAAGCTAAGTAATATCAGGTGAGGCGGTTGGGCTGGTACCAACAGATAACCCGTGTTGAACCGTTCGACGAGGCGCCGCTTGACGCCGATCTCGTCGGCGCTTTCGAGCGTGACGCCGCCGTCACCGCGCGGACGCCGGGGCGCCCTGTCCGCTTCTACACGCCGACCTTCAAATCCTATGAGACCAGCGAGATAAAAGGCTGCGGCAAGAACAGCTTTCCCGTCTTTTCGATCACCGGCGGCGCCTGTGCGCTGAACTGCGACCATTGCCGGGCCAAGATTCTGGAGCCGATGATCGCGGCGACCTCGCCGGAGATTCTTGAGCGCCGCGTGCGCGATCTGGTGATGTTGCAGGACCTCAAGGGCTTTCTCCTGTCGGGCGGCTCGAACCGGCGCAATGAAGTGCCCTATGAGCGTTTCTTGCCGACCGTCGAAAAGCTCAAGCGCGACTATCCCTACTTGCGCATCGCCGTGCATTCGGCGCTGCTCGACGAGGCCCGCGCCAAAGGGCTGGAAGCGGCCGGCGTCGATGTGGCGATGACCGACGTCATCGGCGCCGAGCAGACGATCCGCGAGGTCTATCATCTCGAGCGCTCGGTCGATGATTTCGAGGCGACACTCGCGGCACTGCGCACGACGCGCATGGAAATCGTTCCGCATATCGTCATCGGCCTGCATTACGGCCGCCTCAAGGGTGAGTTCAATGCCCTCGACATGATCGCGCGCCATGCCGTCGACGCGCTGGTGCTGGTCATCGTCATGCCCAACTATGCCGCCCCGGAAACGCCTTTCGCAATCGTCGCGCCGGGCGACATCGCCGAGGTGTTCCGCCGCGCGCGCCGGCGCCTGCCCGACCTTCCCGTGCTGCTCGGCTGTGCCCGCCCGCCCGGCCTCCATAAGCTCGCCGTCGATGCCTACGCCTTGATGGCGGGCCTCGACGGCATCGCCTTTCCGGCCGACGGCATCAAGGGCGTGGCGGAAATATTGGGCCGCCCGGTGGCGCAGCAACATGCCTGCTGCTCGATGGCGGTGGACGGCGCCCGGGGCGCCTTGCAGGCCAAGACGGGGTGCGCCGCATGATGCTTTCGGCGTTGCCAGATGTTCTCGTCGTCGGCCTCGGGCCCGCCGGCAGCATGGCGGCGGCGCAAGCGGCGCGCGCGGGGCTCGATGTGGTGGCGATCGAGCGCAAGCAGCGCGGCGGCGCGCCGGTGCAATGCGCCGAATTCGTTCCCAACATGGTGGCGCGCGAATTCGGCGATCTCGGCCCGGTGGCGGCGCAGCCGGTGGCGCGCATGCTGTCCTTCGTCGAGCATGCCGCGGCCGACATCAAGGAGAATTTTCCCGGCGCCATGATCGACCGCGCGCTGTTCGATACGATCCTCGCCGAACGCGCCGAAGCGGCCGGCGCCGATTGCCGTTTCACCACCGCGCTCAGCGCCGTCGCCGCCGATGGCACCGTTCGATTGGCCGACGGCACGCATGTCCGCCCGCGCATCGTCATCGGCGCCGACGGCCCACGCTCGCGCATCGGCCGGGCGATCGGCGCGCGCAACAGGGATTTTGTCGAGACGCGCCAGATTACGGCGGCGCTCCTGGAGGCGCATGACGGCACCGATATATTCCTCAGCGCCGAGATCGAAGGCGGCTATGGCTGGCTCTTCCCGCGCGCCGGGGTGGCCAATATCGGCCTCGGCCTGCGCCCCGAAGCGCGCCACCGCCTCAAGCCCTTGCTGACCAGTCTGCACGGCAAACTCATCGCCGAGGGCCGCGTCGGGCGCGAGGTGCTGTCGGTCACCGGCGGCCCGATTCCGGTCGGCGGGCCGGTTTCGCCGCGCGGAGGATTGGGCGAGACGGCGGTGCTGCTGGCCGGCGACGCGGCGGGGCTCACCAATCCGGTGACGGGTGCGGGAATTTCCGCAGCCCTGCAGTCGGGCGCGCTCGCCGGCGCGGCGGCGGCCGAGTGGCTGGGCGGTGACGAAAATGCGCTCACCGATTATGGCGAGGAGCTTGAGGATTTGTTCGGCGCTTCGCTCAGCCGCGCGCTTAAGCGTCGGCGTGGTGTGCTGGCGGCTTACCGGAGCGGCGGCAAACCCCGGCCCGAAGATCTGCGCCAGGGCTGGGTCGGCTATCCCGAATATTGGGCGGCCTGACCGATGAGCTGCAACGATATGCCGAAAACACCGGCGCCGATGCAGCCGCGCACGCCTGAAAGCGTGCCGTCGGAAAGCCGCAACGGCGCGCGGGTGCGCGGCAACGACAAGGCGCCCGAAGGGCTCTATGCGCCGAACCGCAATATTCTGACGCCCAACATGCGCTCGCCGGAATATGTCCAGCTTTCCACCGCCGCCGCCATCACGCTCGGCATCATGAAGGGGTACATGCACCGCACCCAGTGCACGCGCTGCCTCAATCTGTTGCTCACCTATCCTGAGGGCTGCCGCGCCAATTGCGCCTATTGCGGCCTGGCGCGCCACCGCGAGGGCGAGCGCGACTATGCCGACCGCAATTTCATCCGCGTCGACTGGCCGGCGGTGCCCTATGAAGAAGTGCTGGAGATCGTCGCTTCGGGGCGGGATGGTGTGCGGGGTGGCGGGCATTTTCAGCGCATGTGCATCTCCATGATCACCCATCCTGATTCGGAGCGCGACACGCCCGAGCTGCTCGGCCGCTGGACCGCGCGCATGCCCGGCATTCCGGTTTCGATCCTCTCCAACCCGACCACCATGACGAGGAGCGACGTGAAGGAACTGCACGATCTCGGCGCCGACATCTTCACCGTGGCGCTCGACGCGGCGGCGCCCGAGCTGTTCGAGCGCACGCGCGGGCGCGGCGTGCAGTCGCCGCATGACTGGGACAAATATTGGCAAATCCTCGAAGCGGCGGCGGATATCTTCGGGCCGGAAAAATTCGGCGCCCATCTCATCGCCGGCATGGGCGAGAGCGAGCATGAGATGCTGACCCAGGTGCAGCGCCTGCGCGATATGGGCGGGCACAGCCATATGTTCGCTTTCTTCCCCGAGAAGGGCTCGCTGATGGATCACCTGCCGCCGGTGCCGCGGCCGCAATGGCGGCGCGTCCAGTTGGCGCGCTATCTGATCGATTATCGCGGCGTGCGGCTCGAACAGATGGGCTTCGGCAATGACGGCCGGCTCAGGGATTGCGGCGTGACGGAAGCGGCGCTCGAAAAAATAATCGAAAGCGGCCTGCCGTTCCGCACCTCGGGTTGTCCGGGCAGGGAAGCGCCGGATGTCTCGGCCTGCGACCGCCCTTATGGCGATTCGCCGGTCAGCGATATCGCCAGCTATCCCTTCGCGCTCAACAAGAGCGATATCCGCAAGGTCAAACGCCAGCTCCGCCGTGACGGCTGACCGGCAGCGTGGCGACCGCCACTTTCGCGTCATCGATACCGGCATCCGCGACGGGCGCAGCAACATCGCCTTCGACCGGGCGCTGATCGAAGCGCGCAAGGAAGGCGTAATTCCCGACACCATCCGCTTCCTGCGCTTCCGCCCCGCCGCGCTGGTCGGCGTTCATCAAATTCTCAGCCATGAGGTGCGCCTCGAACATTGCCGGTCGCGCGGCATTCAGGTTGGCCGGCGCATCACCGGCGGCGGCGGGCTTTATCTCGGCGAAGGGCAGATCGGCTGGGAGCTG
>CAJXFT010000122.1 GCA_913053235.1 uncultured Alphaproteobacteria bacterium | reverse complement strand
CCAGGGTCGTCGAATCCATCTCCTCGATCACCGCCGGCCCGTCGATGCGCGCCCCCGCATTCAGCCCCGGGCGGCGGTAGACCGCCGTCTCGACGAAGCCGTCACCGGAAAAATACACCTGGCGCGTGCCGTGGCGCCCGCCATCGCCGCCACCCGGCGCCGAAAACGACGCCTCGGCAGCCTCTTCGCCGAGCGCGATGATGCGCAGTTCGGTGATTTCGACCACCTTGTCGCGCATCGAATAGCCGTACAGTTCCTCATGGCGCCGGTGCAGGTCCCGCACCGCCTGTTCGAAGACGGCCTCGTCGATGTCGATCCGTTGCAGCTGAATGATTTCGCCGAAGCTCTGGCCGAGATAGCGCATGTTTAAGAGGCCGCGAATCTCGGCCTCGCCGCGATGCCCCTCGCGGGCGAGATCCGCCGCCGCCTCGCCGGCGATCTCGCCCAACTGCGCCGAAAGGCGCGTCAGGTCGACGGTGTCGGAGCGATGCAGCATGGTGCGCGCCCGGTCGACGCGCTGATTGGTCAACAAAGTCCCCAGCGCCGAGCACAGACCCGGATGCGGCGGCACCACGACGCGCTCCATAGCGAGCCGCGCCGCGACGTCGGAGGCGTGCAGCGAACCGGCGCCGCCGAACGCGGTAATGCCGAATTCGCGGTGGTCGAGGCCGCGTTCCACCGTCATCAGGCGAATCGCATCGGCCATGTTTTCGGCCGCCGTGTCGAGAATGGCCAAGGCCGTCTCCTCGTTGCCGAGGCCGATTTCGGCGGCCAGCGCGCCGACCGCTTCATGTGCAAGCTCGGGCTTTAATTTCATCCGCCCGCCGAGGAAATAATCCGCGTCGAGCCGCCCGAGCACGATATTGGCGTCGGTGATGGTCGGCGCCGTGCCGCCGCGGCCATAACAGGCCGGCCCGGGCTCGGCGCCGGCGCTCTTCGGGCCGACGCGCAGGAACCCGCCGCTATCGACGTCGGCGATCGAGCCGCCGCCGGCGCCGATGGTGGTGTAGTCGATAAACAGCGCGCTCACCGGAACGCCCCATTCGATTTCATATTCGGTCGTCGAGCCGAACTCGCCACCGATGATCAGGCCGACATCGGCGCTGGTGCCGCCCATATCGAGGGTGACGCTGTTACCGTCCAGGTGGTCGCGCGCGAACCTTCGCCCGGCGATGACGCCGCCGGCGAGGCCGGAGAGAAAAACCTGAACCGGCACATCGGCGGCGGTGATAGCGTCGGCATGGCCGCCGTTCGATTTCATCAGGGTGAGCGGGGCCGAGACACCCGCCGCGCCTAAATCGTCGGAGAGACGGGCGGTGAAGCGCGCCAACAGCCGCTTGATCGAGGCATCGGCGATGGTCGTCGTGCCGCGCTCATATTCGCGCCAGGTCGGCGACACCCGGCTCGACAGCGAGACCGGCAGATCGGGAAAGCGCTCGGCGAGATAGGCGCCGATCCTCGCCTCATGCTCGGGATGGACGTAAGAGAAAAGCAGGTTGACCGCCACCGCCCAATCGCCCGCCGGGTCGCCGCCAAGCCATGTCTCGATCCAGTCGCCGAGGCGCGGAAGCTCGGATTCAGCGAGCGGTGTCAGCACATTGCCCTTATGGTCGACGCGCTCTTCGATGCCGAAGACATGGCGCCGCCGCACCCCGGAATTCGGTTTCGGCCAGGCCGGGTTGTAAGCCTCCTTGCGGTCGATGCGGCCGATAATGGGAACGTCCTCGACCCCGAGCGTGCCAACGTAAAGCACCGTCGAGCCGCGTTTTTGCAGCCCGGCATTGGTGGCGATGGTGGTGCCGAGCACGATGCGGTCGATGTCCGCCGGCGGCGCGCCGGATTGTTTCAGCGCTTCGAGCGGCGCCAGCGCCGGCTCGTCCGGCGTCGAGGGCACCTTGACGGTGCTGATTTCTCCGGTTTCGTCGTCGAGCACGACCAGATCCGTGAACGTGCCGCCGGTATCGATGCCGATCTTGATCATCGCCGCGCCCCCCTACCCTGCCCTTTGCGCGGCGCGGCGCTTCACATCGGCGCATTCCGGCTCGCAGAACTTGTCGTCGGGATATTCGTCATCGGCCCAATAATTGCGCGCGATCATCTTGCCGCAATAGGAACAATTCTCGATCCGCGTCTCGTACCAGGGCAGCTCGATGGTCAGCATCTTGCCGGTCATGGGATGTTACCTGCACTTGATCTCGACAGCGGCAAGTTTACCGGCACCCGCCACCCTCGGCCACCGCTTCCCGCATCGTTTTCAATATGATTCAGAAATCGTCAAACGTGGCTGCGCTTAAAATGCTCCGGAGGGTGTCATCCGGGTACCGCAATTCCACAAGTTCTTATTGCAGCTGTATTTGGTCACCGCGCAGAACGATACCATATGGCGGCATCCACACCGCCTTCATCCGTTCCGCCTGTGCGATTTGCGACGGTGTCATTTCACCCTCTATATCGTGGCGCAGACTGGAGACTTCGGCCTTCCAATTCGTCAGATCTAATTGTTCGTCGAAAATTCGAGGTTGATCCGCCAAGCTCAACCAAACATGAGCCAGCACGAGGTTCTTGGAAACACCGAGTCCCTCCCAAAAAAGAAGACTGAATTTTCGCTGCGCATATCTATGACCTTGCTCGGCAACCTTTTTGTACCACCAAGCCGATTCTTCGAAATCCCCGCGGTGATAATTCAAATCGGCCATATAGTACTGTGCATCGAACACGCCCTGTTCCGCAGCCGTGTTGAGCCAATAATCCGCCAACATAATATTAGATTTGAAGTTATCCGAGTTGGCCAGCAGAAGCAGCCCCAGCCGATATTGCGAGAACGCGTGGCCCTGCTCGGCCAGTTCGGTGTAAATTCGTTTGGCTTCGCGTATATTCTTTTCGCGCCAATACCCGATTTCGTGCCGAAGGCCAGTAATAAAATTCTGTTCGACATGATCGATCGAATGAATCCGTCCGTCGATGATTTTTTCGGCGAGAATGTCGAGCGCAAATTCATTTCCTTGCGCCGCCGCGGACCTCAGCCATTTTGCTTCCTGTGAATTCCGCGGCGACATACGCAGGTCGGATAGGTGGAGGACGCCGAGAAGAATTTGCGCATCGCTGAAGCCTTGCTCCGCCAAAATACGAATGTTGCCAAGCACCGATACATTGTCGTCTCTTTCCAGGGTCGCCAGATTCCCATTTTTTGCTGCCGCCAGACTCCTTTGGTAGTCATCCAAGGTGCGTAACTCTTGGCCGTCGAGTGCAATCCGTCCGTCTCGTCCGATGCGCACATACAAGTTCTCTACTTCTCCCCGCTTCCGCACCAGCCTTTCGGCCTCATTTATTTGCTCACCGCTCATAGCGCTCACCAGATAGATGGGGATTTCGCGCGCACCTTTGTCACCCTGTGCGACGGCAAGGCTGCTCCACATCAGAGCTTGAACAAAATCCTGCTCAACACCCCGGCCCAGGGCATACATTGAACCAAGACGTGCCCTGGCCTCGACCCTGCCCTCTTCAGCCTCACGATGCAGCTTTTCGATATTTTCTTCCTCGAACCGGAACGCGCCGGCATTTTCGATATACATATCGCCAACGGTCGGATGTATAAGGGCATCACCTTGTTCGGCCGCCTTGCGGTACCACTTCACCGCCTCGGCGTAATCTTGACGTACGCCACGGCCCTGAGCGTAGAGAAGGGCAAGCGAAGCCTGCGCGACGGCGAGGCCCTGCTCAGCCGCCTCGCGGTACATGATGGCGGCCTCGCTGGGGTCCCGGCGCACGCCGAGGCCGTGCTCGTACATTACCCCCAGATTGTTTTGCGCCCAGGCATGTCCTTGCCGCGCGGCCAGTTGATACCAGTAGACGGCCTCATAATAGTCCTGCTTCTGACCCAGGCCTCTGCTAAACATGTAGCCCAGATTGTTTTGCGCTTGCGCCTCATTTTTGAAGCGCGCTGCGCTGCGGTATAACTGGGCGGCCTCGGCCAAATCCCGGGGCGCGCCCAAGCCCTCGGCATATATAATCGCGAGAATAGTTTTGGCCCGCGCGTTGCCTTGCTCGACAAAGGGACGGATGGCTTGATGCGCCAGAAATCCGAACTCCTGGCGATCAAATTCAGGATAGCGTTTGGCGATATCATCAGGGCTGGGCGCCTGCGAGGCGAGGTCATCAGGCGACCGGTTTTCAATCTCCGCCAACAATTTTTCACCTTGTGCCGGCGTCCATTCCCGCGCCAGTTTTTCCGCCTCGGCAATTTGTTCGGCGGTCAACCTCTCGACGAGATCTTTGTAGAATTGCGTGGGGTAAGATTCTGTTGGCGCATTTGACAGTTCGAGCCACATAAGGGATTGAACAAAATCCTGCTCCACAACATCGCCGTCAAAATACATCCGGGAGATATTCAGCCGCGCTTGAACATGCTCTTGCATCGCCGCGGCGAGGAACCACCTCAGGGCCTCGATAGGATTCGCGGGTGTCCCCGCGCCAATGAAATACATGTGGCCAAGACTGGCCTGACTGTCGCTAACTCCTTGCTCAGCCGCTATGCGTAGCCACTTAATGGTTTCCGCGTAATCTCTCGGCACGTCATTTAGCGGGTTCCCCCAATAATAAAGACCCACAAGCCATTGTACTGCCGGGAGATACCCCTGTTCCGCCGCCTTGCGGTGCCACTTCACTGCTTCGGCGTAATCTTTCGCCACGCCATCACCCAGCCGGTACATTTTACCGAGGAAATGTTGTGCTTCGGCGTGACCCTGTTCAGCCAAGGGGCGAATTTCGCTCAGTGCAGCTTCGTAATCACGCTGCTTATATGCCGCGACGCCCTCATCAAATCCGGCAAACGCCGGGGCCGCCAACAACAGTGGCAAAAGGGCAAACAGACAAAAGAAGTTTCTCATGAGCAAGCCTCCGATAGGAAACAGCTTGCCACTCGGTTGCCACTTCGATCAAGAGTGCAACTTATGTTAACAAGGGTGCGGACCAGCCGCATGGGAGGGAGGCCAAAAATGCCTGAGCCAACAATCCGCCGCGAGGCCGATCTGGAATGGGAGAGTTGGGACGATCCCGAGCTGAAAGCACGCAGCGACGTGCGCTGGAAACTGTTGATCTCGGGCGAGCGCACAGCAACGGCGGAGCTGGTCATGGGTATTGCCGAAATTGCGCCAGGCGGCAAGCTGATCGGCCACCGCCATTCGCATGCGGAAACCTATTACATCACGCAAGGCACCGGGCGCATTAGCCTCGACGGCGTGGAAAGCGAGATCGCGCCCGGCGCCGCAATCTACATCCCGGCCAACGCCCGCCACGAAACCGTCTGCACCAGCGAAACCCCGCTCGCCTTCATCTACACCTTCCCCTGCGACCGCTTCGAGGAGGTGGTTTACCGGTTTGACGATTAATCCGCTTCCGTCGCCGTCACCTGGATATCCGGCCGCTCGAACACCTGCGGCAAAATATCGGTGCCGAGGCCCGGCCCTTCCGGCGGATAAACATGACCATCTTCGATTTTTGGCAGCACCGTGACGAGTTCCTTGTACCAGCCCGTATAAAAAGCGCGCACGGTTTCCTGGATCAGCGCGTTGGGGACATTGAGGCAGAGGTGGATGCAGGCCATCAGCGCCACCGGGCCCGAGCAATCGTGCGGCGCGATGGGGCGGTGATAGGTTTCGGCGAGGCTGGCGATCTTCTTCGCCTCGGTGATGCCGCCGCACCAGGAGAGGTCAGGCATGATGATGCCGGCGGCGCCGGCCTCTAAGATTTGCTTGTGCTCATAGCGGGCGCCGAGCGTCTCGCTGGCGCATACCGGGACGTTGGTGGCACCCGCGAATTCCGCCACCGCCTCGATGCTGTCCATGCGGATCGGGTCCTCATACCAGAACGGATCGAATTCCTCGAGCGCCTCGGCGATCTTGATGGCGGCGGGGAAGCGCCATAGCGAGTGCAGCTCGACCATGATGTCCATCTTGTCGCCGACCGCGTCGCGGATTTGGCGGAACGGCTCGAGCGCCTTGTCGAGATCGGCATTGGAGATGTAATAGCCGCCGGACGCCTTGGCGGCGAAATCGAAGGGCCAGATCTTCATGCCGGTGATGCCCTCGGCCAACAGGCTCTCGGCCAGCGCGCCGGCATCGTTCAGGAAGGCTTCGAGATCCTCGTAAGGGCCTTCGGCGTTGCCGCCGGTGCCCCAATCGTCGAGCCCCCAATTGGGCCTGGAGCGCACATAGCGGTAACCGGCGCAGGTGTTGTAGATGCGCATCCTGTCATGGGTGAGGCCGCCCAAGAGCTGGTAGACCGGCTGTTCGGTGGCCCGGCCCCACAGATCCCACAGCGCGATGTCGATGGCCGAGCGCCCGCGCGTCTCGGCGCCGGTGCCGATAAAGCCGATATAGGGCGTGAGGTCGCGGGCGATGCGCTCGATTTGCAGCGGGTCGCGGCCGATCAGGGCCGGCGCCGCCGTCTCGTGGATATAGGCCTCCGCCGCGCGCGCGCCGAAGAACGTCTCGCCGAGGCCGACCGAGCCCGAATCCGTGTGTATGCGCACCCACAGCAGATTGGTGAATTCCTCGAGGCGGATGGTTTCGACGCGCGTGATTTTCATGATCTCGTGGAACCTATCCAATAGAATGACGCCAACAGTAAATCGAAAACCAAGAGGCGATCAATGAAAGCGCAAATCAAATGGGTCGAGAAGCGCACTTTCTTGGGCATTTCAGGCAGCGGCTTCACGCTGCCGTTCGGCACCGCGTCGGGACCCGACGGCATCCGCCCCGGCCCGACCGCGATGGAACTGGTGCTGATCGGCACCGGCGGCTGCTCGGCCTGGGACGTCGTGCAGATTCTCGAAAAAGGGCGTGAGAATATCGCCGACTGCGTGGTCGAGCTCGACGCCGAGCGCGCCGAGGACGATCCGCAGGTGTTTACCCGAATTCACATGCATTACATCGTCACCGGGCGCGGCCTGAGCGCCGACAAGGTCGCCCGCGCGATTAAACTTTCGGCCGATAAATACTGTTCCGCCTCGGCCATGCTGGCGAGCACGGCGGATATCAGCCATGATTTCGAGGTCATCGAGAGCGCTTGAAGCAATCAGCCCGGGCGCTTCAACAACACACTGCGCCCGGCGTAAACCGCGCTCGGCCCAAGCTCCTCTTCGATGCGGATGAGCTGGTTGTATTTGGCGGTGCGGTCGGAGCGCGCCAGCGAGCCGGTCTTGATCTGGCCGCAATTGGTCGCCACCGCGAGGTCGGCGATGGTGACATCCTCGGTCTCGCCGGAGCGGTGCGACATCACCGCCGCGTAGCCGGCGCGCTGCGCCATCTCGATCGCTTGCAAAGTTTCGCTCAAGGTGCCGATCTGGTTGACCTTGACCAATATGGCGTTGGCCACGCCCTCTTCGATGCCGCGCGCGAGACGCGCCGGGTTGGTGACGAAGAGATCGTCGCCGACCAGGCGCACGCGCTCGCCCAACGCCGCCGTCAGCGCCGCCCAGCCGTCCCAATCGTCTTCCGCCAGGCCGTCTTCGATGGAGATGATAGGGTAGCGCCCGGCGAGGTCGGAATAGAGAGCGATCATGGCTTCCGCATCCAAGCTCCGCCCCTCGCCCGCCAATTCATAATCGCCGTCGCGGTAAAACTCGCTGGCCGCCACGTCGAGCGCCAAAACCACATCCTCGCCGGCGCGGTATCCCGCCGCCTCGATCGCCTTCATCACCAGGTCGAGCGCCTCGGTGGTGCTGGCGAGATCAGGCGCGAAGCCGCCCTCATCGCCGATATTGGTGCTGAGGCCGGCATCGGACAGGCGCTTTTTCAAGGCCTGAAAAATCTCCGCGCCGGTGCGCACGGCATCGGCAAATGTCGGTGCCGCGACCGGCATGATCATGAATTCCTGAAAATCGATGGCGTTGTCGGCATGCGCCCCGCCATTCAGGATGTTCATCATCGGCACCGGCAGGGTGCGCGCCTGGACGCCGCCCAAATAGCGATAGAGCGGCTGGCCGAGATCCGCCGCCGCCGCCTTGGCGACCGCCAGGCTGACCGCGAGCGTGGCGTTGGCGCCGAGGCGCGCCTTGTTGGGCGTGCCGTCGAGCTCGATCAGAATCGCGTCGATCAGGTCTTGCCGGTGCACGGACATGCCGCCGATGGCGGCAAATATTTCATCATCGACCGCCGCCACGGCGCCGAGAACGCCCTTGCCGCCGTAGCGCGCCGCATCTCCGTCGCGCCGCTCCACCGCTTCATGCGAGCCGGTCGAGGCGCCCGACGGCACGGCGGCGCGTCCCCTTACGCCACTGTTCAGCACCACATCCACTTCGACCGTCGGGTTGCCCCGGCTGTCGAGGATTTCGCGGGCATGGATGTCTTTGATCGCGGTCATTATGATCTCCCTCATCTGCCGCTGTTTCATGGCATAATCGGCGGCATTCGAAAAGTGGAGATCGGAGAAATTTCAATGAACATACTTGTGGTGGGCGCGAACGGACGAACCGGGCGGCATCTCCTGCCGCTGCTCAAAGCGGCCGGCCATACCGCCCGCGCGATGATCAGAAATTACGATCAGCGCGGCGATATGGTGGCGCTCGGCGCCGAGGCCGTGGCCGGCGATCTGGAAAAACCGCTGGGATACGCGGTCGGCGACAACCGGGCATGCATATTCGCCGCCGGGTCGGGCTCGAAAACCGGGCCGGAGAAAACCATCGACGTCGATTTCCATGGCGCCGTCAGACTGATCGAGACATGCGAGCGCAAGAAAATCCGGCGCTTTATCATGTTGAGCTCGATGAATACAGACGAGCCGGAATCGGGGCCGGAGAAATTGCGCCATTATCTCGCCGCCAAGGCGGCCGCCGACGAACGCCTGCGCCAAAGCCTGATGGACTGGACCATCGTCCGCCCGGGCTATCTCAGCGACGAGGCGAGCCACGAAATGCTGGAAGTCTCGGCCAGCCTCGGCGGGCTCGAAGGCGCCGGCTCGATCAGCCGCGAGGATGTCGCCAAAGTGCTCGTCGCCTGCCTCGGGCGCGACAATACGGTCGGCAAAACCTTCGATGTCGTCGACGGAAAAACCCCCCTGGAGGAAGCCCTCGACAGCATATGACAGGCAAAGCCATATTCATCGACTGCCCGCCCTTTCTCGGCCAGCTCTACAGCGCCGAGCTGCGCGCCATCCTGCCCGATCTGGTGATGACCATCGGCGATCCGCCGGGCGGCGATACCGTCGGGCTGCTCGCCGGCGCCGTCGGCGCCATCAATGACCATACCCTGATGAACGAGGAGACCTTGCGCGCCTGCCAGGGCCTCAAGGTCATCGTCTTCATGGGAACCGGCGCCTTGAGCTATATCGATGTCGAGGCGGCCGAGAGGATCGGCATCCGCGTGCGCACGATCCGCGATTACGGCAACCGCACGGTGGCCGAACATGCCGTCGCCCTGATGTTCGCCGCGGCGCGCCGCATCGCCGCCATGGACGGCGCCATACGCGGCGGTGTCTGGGAAACGCTGGACGCCATGGAGCTTGAGCATAAGACGCTCGGCATCGTCGGCACCGGCGGCATCGGCCGCGAGATGGTGCGCCTCGGCAATGGCCTCGGCATGACGGTTCTGGCGTGGAACCGGAGCGGCGTGGCGAGCGACCTCAAGGCCGAGGAATGTGCGCTCGACGATCTCATGCGGCGCTCCGACGTGGTGTCGCTGCATCTCTCGCTCAACGACGAGACCGAAGGCATGATCGATGCCGGGCGCATCGCTCTGATGCGCCCGCACGCCATTCTCGTCAACACCGCGCGCGGCGGCATCATCGACGAGGCGGCGCTGATCGAAGCGCTGAGGCAAGCGAGAATTTCCCATGCCGGGCTCGACGTTTTCGCCGAGGAGCCGTTGCCGCCGGGTCACCCCTTGCTGACGATGAGCAATGTGACGCTGACCTCGCATGCCGGCTTCATGACGCGCGAGGCATCGGCGCGCCTGTTGCAAATGGCGCTCGAGATCATGCGCGACGAGCTGGCGCAAATGGACGCCGCGCGCGGTTGAAGCCTGCTGGACCGGGCCGCCCGGCCTGGTCCATACTTAAGAGAGAATTCGAAGCGACGCGGCCGAGGAAAGGAAACGGAAAATGGACCTCATCTTGCGCAACGGCACGGTCGTCACCCATGCCGAGGAATTCATCGCCGATATCGGCATCGAGGGCGGCCGCATCAAACAGATCGGCCAGGAGCTCGGCGCGTCAGCCAAGGAAATCGATGTTGGCGGCAAATATGTCTTTCCCGGCGGCGTCGATGCCCACACCCATGTCGATTTCGAATTGATGGGCAAACGCACCATCGATGATTTCCATTCCTCCACCGTGCAGGCCGCCTGCGGCGGCGTCACCACGGTGATCGACTATGTTTTCCCGGCGCCCGGCGAAACCCTGATGCAGGCGGTCGAATCCTGGAATGCCAAGGCGAAAGACAAAACCGTCATCGATTACGGCCTCCACCCGACGCTGTTTAAGCCCGACGACCAAATGCTGCAGGAAATGGGCGATCTGGTCGCCGAGGGCCATACCAGCTTCAAGATTTTCATGACCGAGCTTGGCGAATTCGACCAGTTCGCGCCGCAATATGTCGAGGCCATGAACATGGCCGGCAAGCTCGGCGCGCTGACCAACATCCATTGCGAGGATCAGTGCTGCATCTCCTACATCACCAAGCAGTTGGAGGCGGCCGGCAAATCGAACGTCAAGCATTTCCCCGATTCACGCCCGCGCATCTCGGAAGGCCTGGCGGCGCACCGCGCCTGCGCGCTGGCGCGCATCGCCGATGCGCCGGTCTATCTGGTGCATCTCTCCTGCGAGGAAAGCATGGACGAGCTCAACGACGCGCGCGCCAAGGGCCAGACCGTCTACGGCGAAACCCGGCCGATCTATCTCCATCTCGACCGCGAGCGCTTCAATTCCAAGACCGATCCCGAGCGCTATGTCGGCTGGCCGCCGTTGCGCGAAGCCGATCAGATGGAGGTGCTGTGGCAGGCGCTCGACAGCGCCGTTTTACAAACCGTCGCCACCGATCATGTCGGCTGGTCGATGGAGCAGAAGCTCGAAGAATCCGCCGTCGATACCTTGCAGCCCGGCATGTCGAATCTGGAAACCGTGATGCCGATGCTCTATTCCGAAGGCATCGGCAAGGGCCGCCTGACGCGCAAGCGCTTCGTCGAAGTGATCTCGACCAACCCGGCCAAAATCTTCGGCCTCTACCCGCAAAAAGGCACCATCGCCATCGGCTCCGACGCCGACATGGTCGTCTTCGACCCCAACAAGGAAGTCACCATCAGCCACGAGAACATGCATTCCAACCAGGACTGGGAACTGCATGAAGGCTTCCAGGTCACCGGCTGGCCCGAGATGACGCTCTCACGCGGCGAAATCATCGTGGAGAACGGCAAGGTGTTGGCGCAACCCGGGCGCGGCAAGATGCTGAGAAGAAGGAAGTTTGGGCAGCTATAGGGGGGCGTATAGCATTTTCCGTTTGGCCCTGACGGAGATGAACTTCACTTCCTAGGTTTCCATTCCGTCGCCAATCGTTGCGCTTCCGCGATTTGTTCGGGGGAGA
>CAJXFT010000121.1 GCA_913053235.1 uncultured Alphaproteobacteria bacterium | reverse complement strand
CTGAAGATGTTCCGCACCGGCCGATCGAGCATTTCCTCGATCGGCCGGCAAAACCATTCCTCATAACGCCTGTTGATAAAGCGGTAGCAACTTTCGTTGTCGACGTAGGATATCAAGGCGGGGATGTTGTTTGTAATCAGGCGCAGGCTTTTCTCGCTTTCACGCAACGCGTTTTCCGCGCGCTTTACCTCCGAGATATCCTGCACCGTGCCGGTCGAATGCACGGGGCGGCCGGTATCGTCGTAGATAATTTCACCGCGCTCCTGCACATAGCGAACTTCGCCGCCCGGCAGAACGATACGGTGATCGCACAGGAACAATCCGCCGTTGGCGGGGGCCCGCGCGAATGCTTCCCTATGCAGATCCCTGTCCTCCGGATGAAGGCGCTCAAAAAACAGTTCCGCCGTCGGTGCTTGTTTCCCGGGCTGCAAGCCAAAATCCGGTACGTCTCGTCGGACCAGCTCAGGCCGCCGGATTCATAATTTTCACCGAATGTTGTTTGTTGCCAACTGCCGATATTCGCGATGCGCTGCGCTTCCAGCAAGCGGGCCTCGCTCTCGCGTAGCTCGCGCGTGCGCTTCCCGACCAGTTCTTCCTGCCTTTCATTCGATCGCTTCGCCATGAGCAGAAGCGCCGCCGTCGTCCAGATCGCAAGGATAGCCAATGCACGGTTTACAAACACCATCCATGGGGTGCCGGCATCCTGTGAAAAGAAGAAGCCAATGATGACAAACAGGGTTGAAATCCCGGCAAGAACAAAAACGGAGCGGCGATCCGCCATCCACCACGCCGTCAGAACCACCGCGATATAGGGAACGCCGGCTGCGACGCCCAGCGGTATGACCAAATCTATCGCGAGAAAGGCCAGCATTAATATGCCGGCTGCGGCAAAGGAGAATTTCATTTGAAAGTAGCTGTTGTGTCAGGTCGAGATGTATCGGGCCGGGGTACTGAGAGATCTAATATGCTAATTGTCTGTGTACATTATTAACATTGCAATAGCGAGTAAGGCATTGACGTTCACGCCGGGGCACAAGCGCGGCGCTAGAAAATTGTTGGCGCATCATCCCGCGATGCGGGATGCGGCAGGGAAGGTCGGCGGGCTGATCGAGAGCGCCGCCTTAACTTTGCGTTAACGGGAATCCGCCAATCTGTTTTCATGGTCGTTCGCGACGATATTATCCAGGAGCATGTGGCCCGCCAATCTCCGGTGCGCTGGTTTTATCTCGCCATCGCCTGGCTCGCCGTCGCCACCGGCGCGGTTGGATTTGTGCTGCCGGTTCTGCCTTCCACGGTGTTTTTCCTGATCGCCCTGTGGGCGTTTTCGCGCGGCTCTCCGCGTTTCGAGAGCTGGCTCTTCAATCACCGCCTGTTCGGCCCGCCATTGCAGGCGTGGCGGCGCCACCGTGTGATTTCGCCGAAAGCCAAGGTGCTGGCGCTGCTGTGCATGGCGTCGAGCCTGCTGATCATCATATTCCTGGTCGCCGAGAGCTGGCCGCTGCCGCTCGCGGTGGGAATCATCCTGGCGCTGGTCGCGGCTTTCATTCTTCGTTGCCCGAGCCGTCCAGCGCCGTCGCCAGGCTGACTTCGCCGGAGCCCGGCTTGAGCGCCTGTTGCTGGCTCTCATGCGGGCACCAGCCGACGGTATAAAGCACCTGAAACGTCGCCGGGATGCGGCCGTCGGCGTCACCGAACATGTCGCGGTAATGCTCGGCCGCCGCCATCAGCGTCGCCCGGCGGGTGAAAGTCGGGCGCCGCCGGCTGAGGACATTGCTCTCGCCCATGCCGCGCAAATCGCGCATCAGGGCCAGCGCATCCGGGTAGGTCACGTCGATCACATCGCTGTCGACGACCGGCAGCGCGAAGCCGGCGCGTTGCAGGAGGGCGCCGAGGTCGCGGATATCGACGAAAGGCGAGATTCGCGGGCTGATGCCGCCTTCGAGTTCGCTTTCCGCCCGCGCCAGGGCGCGGCGCAGTTCTCTCAAGGTATCGCCGCCCAGGATGGCGCCGAGGAACAGCCCGTCGGGGCAGAGCGCGCGGCGGATTTGGATGAGCGCGCCGGGCAGGTCGTTGACCCAGTGCAGGCTGAGCGCGCTGATCACGAGATCGAGCCGCGCACCGGCGAAAGGCAGCCATTCCTCGTCGGCCACCAGGCGGTACGGCCCGCCGGCGCGCGTCACCATGGCCGGCGACAGGTCGCACTGGATGATTTGCTCGATCCCGTTCAGGCCGCTTAATTCGGCGCCGAGGCCGCCGTCGTGGCAGCCCAGATCGAGGGTCACGGGAAAGCGCCGCTTGATGTCGCCGAGACGCTCGGCGAGGCGCGCCGAGACTTCCCTGACGAGAAACGAATGGGCGGCGAAATTGGCCGCCGCGCGATCGCGCCGGCGGCGCAATTGCCGGCGGTCGAACGGGCCCGCTTCGCCGCTCGGGGGGCCGGGACTTGCCGTTGTCATGGATGCTGTATGACATGCCGGGCGGCGCCCGGCCAAGCGCCATGGCGGTCGACCCGGCGGGTGACGGCGGTTGACCCGGCGGGCGGCGGGCGCTTGATTGGCGGCATGGCCCCAACCCAGGCATGGCGCCAGGCGGCGCAAGCGCTGATGCGCGGCGGCATGAATATGCTGCTGCCGCCGCATTGCGGCGCCTGCGATACCGCCGTCGATATGCCCGGGCGCCTGTGCGCCGATTGCTGGAGCAAGGTCGGCTTTATCGTCGCGCCCTATTGCGCCCGCTGCGGCACGCCTTTCGAAATCGCCACGGAAAACTCGGGCGAAAACGCCGCGCTGTGCGCCGCCTGCATGCGCACGCCGCCGGCCTATCGGCGCGCCCGCGCCGCTATACTTTATCGCAATGTCGGCCGCGATCTCGTCCTGGTGCTGAAAATGGCCGACCGCACATGGATCGCGCCGGCGCTCGGCGGCTGGATGGCCGGCGCCGGCGCCGAACTGTTGCGCGATGCCGATCTGATCGCCCCGGTGCCGCTCCACCGCTGGCGCCTTCTGTCGCGCCGTTTCAACCAGTCGGCCATGCTGGCGGCGGCGGCGAGCCGCGCCTCCGGCGCCACCCTGATGCCCGATTTGCTGGTCCGTGCCCGCGCCACCAAATCGCAGGCCCGCCTCAGCGCCGTCGAGAGGCGCCACAATGTGCAGGGCGCCTTCCGCCTGCGCCCGCGCCACGCCGAGCTGGTACGCGACAAATCCATATTGCTGGTCGATGATGTCATCACCACCGGCGCGACGGTGGAGGCCTGCGTGCAGGCGCTTCTGGGTGGCGGCGCGGCGGCGGTCGATGTATTGACCCTTGCGCGAACCCTGAATCGTTCTACATGATGGGGCCGGAAGCCAATTCACGGGGTACGAAATTGTCTGAAGTTACCCTCTATTCGACGCCATTTTGTCCATTCTGCGCCCGCGCGAAGCGGCTGCTGAAGGACAAGGGCGTGCCATTCACCGATATCGGCGTGATGGGAAGACCGAAATTGCGGCGCCAGATGGAGGCGCTGTCGGGCGGCTACACAGTGCCGCAGATATTCATCGACGACACGCCCATCGGCGGCTGCGATGAGCTGGTGGCGCTTGAGCGGGCGGGCGAGTTGAACAACATGTTGGGGTTGTCATGAGCGAAAACAAACTGCGGGTGGCCTGCGTTCAACCGAGCAGCGGCCAGGATATGGACGAGAATTTGCGCGCCGCGTGTGAGTTGGTGCGCGCCGCCGAGGGCGACGGCGCCCGGCTTATCGCGCTGCCGGAAAATGTCGCGCTGATGGATCACCGCGACGAAGAAGTTCAGGCCCAGGCGGCGGTACTCGACGCGCATCCGGCGATCCTGGCCTTTGCCGAGGTGGCGCGCGAAACCGGCGCCTGGATCGTCGCCGGCTCGGTCGGCGCGCTGGCGCCGGGCGGCCGCGTCGTCAACTGTTCGGCGGTCATCGACGGCGACGGCGCCATCGCCGCCCGCTACGACAAGATTCACATGTTCGATGTCGATTTGCCGAATGGCGAGGTCTACCGCGAATCCGCCGCCTTTCGCCCGGGCGACGATGCCGTCATCGCCGAAACGCCGTGGGGTGGGCTCGGCATGAGCATATGTTACGATTTGCGCTTCCCCCAGCTTTACCGGGCGCTGGCGCATGGCGGCGCGGATATCGTTTCCATTCCCGCCGCCTTCACCAAGGTGACCGGCGAGGCGGTATGGCATGTGCTGAACCGCGCCCGCGCCATCGAAAGCGCCGCCTTCGTGATCTCGCCCTGCATGTGGGGCAGCCATTCGGGCGGGCGCAAGACCTTCGGCCATTCGCTGATCATCGATCCCTGGGGCACGGTGCTCGCCGATGCCGGCGAGGGCGTCGGCTATGTGACGGCGGAGATCGATCTCGCCGAGGTCGCCAAGGCGCGCGCCGCCATCCCGGCGCTCAGGCATGACCGCGATTTCAATATTCCGGCGGACGGCAAGGATAAACAGGCGATCCGCGCCGTATAGGGCAGGGCGTCAGGCGGGTTTGCGCGCGCAGACCCGCTGCACGGCGGCGCTTTCGGGCTCGCCGATGGTTAAATCCTCATAGGCGATGATCGTCAGCCCGGCGAGAATGCCGGACAGCAGCTCGCCGCGTTTGAGCAGATGGGCGGGGTTCCTCGGCCGCCCGAAGCGCTCGTTTCCGGCCGCGAATGTCTCGTAGAGGAGCAGCCCGCCGGGCGCCAGGGCGGCGAGGATATGCGGAAAAAGCGGGCGGTGCAGGTAATTGGTGACCACCACGGCGGCGAACCGGCGCTCGGCAAACGGCCAGGCGTCGTTTTCGAGATCGGCGGCGGTGATTTCCATACCCGCCTCGCCGCCGAGGTCGGCGACGGTCGAAACATCGATATCGCAGGCCGTGACGGCATGGCCCAGGCGCAGCAGGAATATGCTGTGACGGCCGCTGCCGCAGGCCAGGTCGAGCACCCGCCCGCCGGGCTCGATAGCGCCGGCGAAACGCGCGATCCACGGCGACGGTGGCCGCCGTGAATGGGCGTCGCTATGATTGTTCATCTTGTTGTGGACGCTTGATTTTGTACCCATATAAGATACTTAGTAGGATTCGATCGGAGATTAAGACCATATTGGATCAATTGCGATGATTGTCTTCGACCTGAAATGCCGGCAGGAGCACGTGTTCGAGGCTTGGTTTGCCGATTCCGGCGCCTGCGAAAGCCAGCTTGCCGGCGCCGAGGTGGAATGCCCGATCTGCGGCGACACCAAGGTCGAGAAGGCGCCGATGGCGCCGAATATTGCCGCCGGCACCGGGCGCGGACGCGGCAGGGGCAGCACCGCTATGACGGCGAAGAAGACCGGCGCGCCGCCGGCCATGGCGAGCGACGCGCCGAGCCCGGCCGAGGTCGGCGAGGCGATCAAGACGTTGCGCAAGATGCGCGATGTGGTCGAGAAGAACTTCGACAATGTGGGTGAGGATTTCGCCGAGGAAGCGCGCAAGATCCACCATGGCGAAGTCGAAAAGCGCAATATTTACGGCGACACCAGCAAGCGCGAGGCGAAGGAACTGCGCGAAGAGGGCATCGAAATTAGCCAGATGCCGTGGCTGCCGCGCCACGATTCCTAGACTTTATATTTTTTTCGTTCCACTGGCGATGTAGTTCACCGCGACCTTGCGGCTGAGCGCCCAGGCGCGCGACAGCGGGTCGTAGGTGAGGCCGCTGATATCGTCGATGGCGACGCCGTGGCTTCTCAGCGACGCCACCAGCTCCGAAGGGCGGACGAATTTCGACCATTGGTGCATGCCGGGCGGCACCCAGCGCAGGATCCGCTCGGCCGCGACGATGCCGAGAAGATAGGACGCCGCCGTGCGGTTGAGGGTGGCGGCAAAAAACATCCCGCCGGGCCGCACCAATTGCGCACTCGCGGCGAGGAAACTCTCAAGATCGGCGACATGCTCGACCACTTCGAGCGTCAGCACGCAATCGAACTGAATATCCTCGGCGGCCAGTTCCTCGGCGCTGATGCGCCGGTAATCGATGTCGAGCCCGGATCGGCCGGCATGCAGCCGCGCCGCCTCGATGGCGTCGCCGCCGGCGTCGATCGCCGTGACCTCGGCGCCGAGGCGAGCCAGCGGCTCGGCGATGAGCCCGCCGCCGCAGCCGATATCGAGGAGGCTGAGGCCGGCGAGCGGGCTACCGTCCCTGATGTCGCGGCCATGCTGGCGACAGAGGCGGTCGCGGATATAGGTGAGGCGTGGGATATTGAGGGCATGCAGGGCGCGGAACGAGCCGTCGGGGCGCCACCAATCCTCGGCCAGCGCCGCAAACCGGGCGATCTCTTCGCGCTCGACACTGGCGCCGCCCGGCGTCTCCGAGTTTTCCTGCGTCATGCTATCTCCGCCTGTTTATGCGCATGCTTGTCTGGGCAATTCTAACACAGTATGTATACGCGCCCTTCGTCCGGTTATCGGAGCGGAGGAGGCGCGCCGGCGCCGGTGGATCGGCGCGAGTGTGAATTTAGTGGCAGTGATTGTACAAAAATTCGGTGGGACGTCGGTATCCCATTTGGGGCCGATCCGGCGCGTCGCGCGCCGCGTAAAGGCGGAATTGGACGCCGGCAACGAGGTGGCGGTGGTGGTCTCGGCGATGGCCGGCGTGACCGACCAGCTCGTCGGCTGGGTGCGCGACATGGCGCCGGGCGGCAGCGCCGCCGAGCATGACGTCGTGGTGTCGAGCGGCGAGCAGGTCACCTCGGGCCTGGTGGCCCTCGCCTTGCAGCAGATGGGTGTCGAGGCGCGCTCCTGGATGGGCTGGCAATTGCCGGTGCGCACCAGCGCCAGCCACATGCGCGCACGGATTCACGAAATTGACACCGGCGAGATCAAGCAATCGATGGCCGCCGGCGGGGTTCCCGTGGTGGCGGGTTTTCAGGGGCTGTCGCCGGACGGCCGGGTGACGACGGTCGGGCGCGGCGGCTCCGATACGCTGGCGGTGGCCCTGGCGGCGGCGCTCGGCGCCGAGCGCTGCGATCTTTATTCCGACGTAACCGGGGTCTTTACCGCCGACCCGTGGATCGTCAACAATGCGCGTAAACTTGACAAGATCACCTGCGAGGAGATGCTCGAACTGGCCTCCCTGGGAGCCAAGGTGCTCGATCCGCGCGCCGTGCGGCTGGCGTTGCGCCACCGCGTGCCGATCCAGGTGCTGTCGAGTTTCGCCGATCTGCCGGGAACCCTGGTCGAAGGTACAATAATTACGGACGTATGGGGCATGCAGTTAGAAGACGACGAAAAACAAAATGTAGTTACCGGAATCGCCTATAGCCGCGATGACGCCAAGATCACCGTCGTGCGGGTGCCCGACAAGCCGGGCGTCGCCGCCGATATTTTGGCGCCGCTTTCGGTCGCCGAAATCAAGATCGACATGATCGTGCAGAATGTTTCGCACAATGGCCAGGCGACGGATATCACCTTTACCATCGCCCGCGAGGATGCCGGGCGGGCGCTCGAGGCATTGCGCAAGTTGCAGGGCAAGCTCGAATTCGAGGAAGTGCTGAGCGACAGCGAGGTGGCCAAGGTTTCGGTTATCGGCGTCGGCATGCAGAGCCATGCCGGCGTCGCCCAGACGATGTTTTCCGCCCTCGCCGAGAACGACATCAATATCCAGGTCATATCGACCTCGGAAATTAAGATAAGCGTTTTGATCGACGAGCGGCATACCGAGCTCGCGGTGCGTGCCCTGCACGCCGCCTACCGCCTGGATGAATAGTCGGAGCGAGCTCGCCGCCGGGCGCGCCGAACTGGATGCGATATCGGCCGCCGGGCGCCAGTTTCTCGGCACCCGCCATGCCATTCTGGGCGGTGCCATGTCGTGGTTGTCGGAGCGTCACCTGGTTGCCGCGACCTCGAACAGTGGCGCTTTCGGCGTTATCGCGACCGGCTCGCTGAGCCCCGGCGAATTGCGCGCCGAGGTCAAGGCGACCTTCGCGCGCACCGACGCGCCGTTCGGCGTCAATGTGATCATCATGCATCCTGAGCTCGACGCGTTGTTGCAGGTATGCATCGATGAGGGCGTTGGGCATGTGGTTTTGGCCGGCGGCATGGTGCCGCGCGCGGCCACCGATCGGCTCAAACAGGCCGGCGTCAAGAGCATCGCATTCGCGCCGACCCTGCCGGTGGCCAGGAAACTGATGCGCCAGGGCGTCGACGCCTTCATCATCGAGGGCATGGAGGCGGGCGGCCATACCGGCCCGGTGGCGACCAGCGTTCTGTGCCAGGAAATTCTGCCGCATCTCAGCGATGTGCCGGTATTCGTCGGCGGCGGCATCGGGCGCGGCGACGCGATCGCCCTCTACATGGGGATGGGCGCCGCCGGCTGCCAGATCGGCACCCGTTTCGTGTGCGCCTCGGAATCCATCGCCCATGAGAATTTCAAGAAAGCCTTTTATCACGCCAAGGCGCGCGACGCGCAGCTATCGGTGCAGCTCGATCCGGATTTCCCGGTCATTCCGGTGCGCGCGCTGGCCAACAAGGCGACCGAGCAATTCTTCGCGGCGCAGCGCGATGCCATCGCGCGCTACCGCGCCGGTGAGCTCGACCAAAAAGAGGCGCAGCTCGTCATCGAAAGATTTTGGGCCGGCTCGCTGCGCCGCGCCGTCATCGACGGCGATGTCGAGCATGGCTCGCTGATGGCCGGGCAAAGTGTCGGCATGGTCGAGCGCGAGCAAAGCGTCGCCGAAATCGTCGACGAGTTGATGGATCAGGCGGCGGCCGCCCTGGCCGGGCGCATCAACCGGTTATCCACAGGATAGCGAAGTTTGTGGAAGGGGTGGAGCGCCGGGCCGGAACAATTAGGGGACACAATATTAATTGCACCGCGCACGGGCTGGTGCTAACTTGACGAATTGCCGTTAAGACAAGGCTCTAGGCAGCGCTTTGCGGTTTCAGCTTGAAGAGCGGCGGAGCGAGGTTTATAGCAAAAGCGGTAATTGGCGGCGAGGCGGGTCCTGGGTTGCTTGGGACGCGCGGATTGTCGTTCGTCATTTAAGTGAAAAAGTTAACCGTGAAGTCAAGATTTAGCCAGTACATTGCCAGTTGTACAAATTGGTTGAAGTGATGAGGCGGCGGAATGGTAGAGCCAAGAGGGGTTGAGCCTCTCGAACCGGAATTGGGCGATAGCCCCTTGTTGCGTGAAGTCGGTGGCCGCGCCGCCGGTGAAGTGCCGAGCCTCTGCGTCGCTCTGAGGAGCGCCCGCATGGCGGCGGGTTACGAATTGGCCGACATCTCCACGGCGCTGCGCATTCGCCTGCTTTATCTCGAGGCGCTGGAGGAAGGGCGTTTCGATGATTTGCCGGGCAACACCTATGCCATCGGATTTCTGCGCAGCTATGCCGAGTTTCTCGAACTCGATCCTAACGAGATGGTCGAGCGCTTCAAGAGCGAAACGAAATCCGGCATGGAACTGCGCGATCTCAGCTTTCCGATGCCGCCCAAGGAAGGCAGAAACCCGAAGCCCTGGCTGATCCTGGTGGTCGTGCTGTTGGCCGGGCTCGCCTATGGCGGCTGGCACGTTTATTCGACGGAGGGACAGATCGCCACAAACCTGGTCTCGGACGTGTCGAACACATTGACCGAAGCGGCCGGCCTGTCCGACGATGAAGACGTGATGGCGGCGGTCGCCACGGAATCCTTTGCCACCGAGGAAGAGGCCAGCGTCGGCGAAGCGCCCGTTGCGAGCCAGGTAGTGGCGGAAGAAAATAGCGTCACGGCGAATGCGGCGAGCGCGCCGGGCGAAACCGCGCTGCCGCAAACCGAGCCCGAACAAACGGCGGATGCCATGGTCGATGTGGGCGCCGATGCGGGCGCCGTGGAGACGGTGACGGAGACGGTGGAGACGGAGACGACAGCGGAGATCGTCGCGGATGCGCCGCGCCAAAGCGCCGCTTCAACCTCTGAACCGCAGCCGTTGAGAAGCGATTCCCTGTGGGACCGCGCGGCGGCGAGCCAGCCCGACGAGCCCGCCGAGATATTGCAGAGCCCGCCGGCGCAGAGCAGCGAGACGGTGCCGATCATCCGAAACGCCAACGCGCAAGTCATGGACGAAGCGAATTCCGACGAAATTGCGATCGCTTCGGCGTCGCCCGACGGCGCCGATGCGCCGGCCTATGAGCCGCAAATTTATGGCGAAGAGAACGCCGATTTCAGAATCGCCATCAAGGCGACGGCCGACAGTTGGGTGCAAATTCAAGGCCCCAACAATGAGCTGTTGCTGACGCGGATATTGCGCACCGGCGATATCTATCAGGTGCCCGACCGTTTGGGCCTGCTTATGGTGACCGGCAATGCCGGCGCCTTGGAGGTGCGCGTGGACGGCGCCCTGGTCGAGGCGTTGGGCCCGATCGGCGTCGTGCGGCGCAACGTATCGCTGGATCCGGAAACCCTGGTCGCCGCTTCGCAAACGGAGCGCTAGCAACTTTTTTCAAGCTTTCGGGTTGGCCAAATTGCTCCGGCAAAATATATAAAAGCCGGCGCGGGTGGCGATGATTTGCTGGCCCGCGCATCTATTCGCCTTTCTCTGAACGGAGTTTCAATTGCCGAAGTTGCAACCGGTTCGCGGCACCCGCGATGTTTTGCCGGATGAGAGCAGAATTCACCGCCATGTCTTGGACACGGCCCGCGCCATCGCGGACCTTTACGGCTATCAAGAGATGTCGACGCCGATTTTCGAATTTACCGAAGTGTTCAAGCGAACTCTGGGAGACAGCTCCGATGTCGTCACCAAGGAGATGTATACGTTTGAAGACCGCGGCGGCGAGTGGATTACGCTCAGGCCCGAAAACACGGCGGGCGTGGCGCGCGCCTTGATCAGCGGCGGCCTCAGTCAGAACCTCCCGTTGAAGGTTTTTTGTGGCGGCCCCATGTTCCGCTACGAGCGGCCGCAAAAGGGGCGTCTGCGCCAGTTTCATCAGATTGACGTGGAATTGTTGGGAGTTTCGGAAGCGATGGGCGACGTCGAAATCATCGCCCTCGGCGCACATGTCCTGAAAGCGCTCGGCGTCGCCGGCTCGGTCAAGCTCGAATTGAATACGTTGGGCGATAGCGAAAGCCGCGAGGGCTACCGCGCCAGCCTGGTGAAATATCTTAACGCGCATCTGGGCGGACTCTCCGAAGAGAGTCGCGCCAGGCTCGAACGAAACCCGTTGCGCATTTTGGATTCCAAGGATGACGGCGACCGCCATGTCGTCGCTGGGGCACCGAGAATGTCGGAATATTTAAATCCGTCGTCGCGCGAGTTTTTTGAGTCCGTATGCGGCGGCCTCGACGACCTCGGCATTGAATACGAGCTTAATCCGCATCTCGTGCGCGGCCTCGATTATTACTGCCACAGCGCCTTCGAGTTCACCACCGAGGCGCTCGGCGCGCAGGGCGCGGTGATCGCCGGCGGGCGCTATGACGGCCTGGTCGAGACCATGGGCGGCCCGGCCACGCCGGGCGTCGGCTGGGCCGCCGGTATCGAGCGTTTGGCGATGCTGGTCGGCGACGTGGCGGTGGCCGGATATACCATCGCCGTGGTCCCCATCGGCGCCGAAATGGAGGCGGCGGCGTTCGCCCTCACGCATAAACTGCGCGGCGCCGGGTTTCGCACCGAAATGGCGTTTCGCGGCAATATGTCGAAGCGCCTCAAG
>CAJXFT010000120.1 GCA_913053235.1 uncultured Alphaproteobacteria bacterium | reverse complement strand
CGGGCGGGAGGACATCCGCGACATGGCGCGGTCGCGCTTCGGCGCCCTTCGCGACGTGCATTTGGATGTCAGCCGGCTGTGGATAAAAGATAATCTGGCGGTGGCGGAGTGGCTCTTCGACGGCACCACGGCGGACGGCGAAAAATGGCGCTGGCTGGGCTGCGACCTGTTCGAATTGCGCGACGGCCTGGTCGCCAGGAAGGACGCCTATTGGAAGCAGGTGACGAAATAGCCGGCCCCGCCTAGCGGCGGCCCGGCGCTGTCTAGAGCATGTCAGGTTCGCTTGCGCTCACCCGCCACGCTCTATCTCTTTGGGTGTAAGCAAATGCGTCGGTGCAGGTGATTCCACCTGCTCGGGATTTGCTCTGTTGGAATAAAAGCAAATGCGTCGTCGCAGGTGATTCCACCTGCTCGGGATTTGCTCTAGCGCAGCAGCCCGGCGGCGTAGTCGGCGGATTTCTGATCGAGGGCGCCGAGCAGGCCTTTGAAACCATCGCGTTGCAGTATCGCCGCATATTCCGAGCGCCGCATGCCGAGCTCGCTGTATATGCCGAGGTAATAGACGTCGATAATACGCCATCCGGCATCGCTCGGAAGCAGCAGATATTTGAGAACGATCACCTCGCCGTCGCCCTTGACCAATTCGCTGTTCACGAAGACCGTGCCCTGCGCCTCGGGCTGCTCAGACAGCACCTGGAAGCTTTCGCCCGAATAGCCGTTGAAACGCCCCGCATATGTCGCCACGCTCAAGCGTTCAAGTGCGCCGGTCAACTGTTCCTGCTGTTCCTGGCTGAGTTTTTTCCAATATGTTCCGGTCGCCATCGCGGCGATCATGCGCGGATCGAACGATTGCGCCACCACCGGCGCGATATGGGCACTGCGGCCCTCGAAGCCGAGTGCCTCGGCATCTTTCATCATCACCAGAAGCGAATCATGCAATGCCTCGACCACGGCGCTGGCGGATTTCTCGTCGGCCGGCGCGGAGGCGCCCGCGACGAGGCAGAAGGCGGTAAACATTACGATTAAAATCCGGCGCTGCATGGTTCAGATTTGCACATAATCCGGGCCTTGGGCAATGCCGGAAAATGGACGGCCATGCGGAAATCGACGAATTCCGCCGCGCCGCAATGAATTCTCACCCTATCCTGACCGTTCCCGGCCATGCATGATCAACGCGACTCCGGCACGCGGCCGGTATGGGATGGCCGAGGGGATTCTTGCGATGCTCGAACTGTACAATTTCGACAAATCCACATGCAGCCAGAAGGCGCGCATCTGTTTGGCCGAGAAGAAGCTGGAATGGAGCAACCGGCGCGTCGACCTGGCCGGCGAGGAGAATCTTTCGCCGGCCTATCTGGCGCTCAATCCCAACGGCGTCGTGCCGACGCTGGTGCATGACGGCAGGGCGATCATCGAATCGACCGTCATCTGCGAATATCTCGATGAGATTTATCCGCATGAACCGCGCCTGGCGCCGGAGGATGCCATGGTGCGCGCGGAGATGCGGGTGTGGCTGCGCTATATCGACGAAGTGCCGTCCATGGCGATCCGCGTGCCGACCTTCCAACGGATCAAGCTGCCGCAATTCAAGAAAATGAGCGCGCGGGAATTTGACGCCTATGCCGACCGCAACCCCTTGCGCAAACCGTTTCTCAGGCGAATGGGGCGCGGCGGTTTTAGCCGCGAGGACGTCGATATGGCGATCGAACAGCTCGACCAATCGCTCGAACGCATGGAAAGCGCCCTGGCCGGCGGCGCCTGGCTGGTCGGCGATTGCTACAGCATCGCCGATATCTGCATGGCGCCGCTGTTGCAGCGCCTGGAAGACCTCGACATGGCGGAAATGTGGCGCGCCACCCGTCCGCGCGTCGGCGAGTGGTACGCGCGCATCCGCGCCCGCCCCGCCTATGGGGTGGCGTTCTACCCGGGCTCGTTGCTGGCGGATTGATTTTCCGCCGCGCCGGCGCGCATTGGCTTCAGGCGCCGGAGTCGCGGCCGCGATATCGCGCCCCGATCGTCGCCAGGATGAGAACGGCGCCGGCAAAAAGCTGCTGGGTAAATGCCGGGGCGCCGAAAATCAGCAGGCCGACGGTGCCGGTCTCGATCAGATAGACGCCCAACACGGTGCCCAGGATATGGAAGGTGCGCCGCGTCAGGGTGACCGATCCGAGGAAGGCGGCGGCGAAGGCGGGGAGCAGGAAGACGACGCCGAATTCCGGCGTCAGCGACGCTTGGCGCGCGGTGTAGACCATGCCGGCGAGGGCGCCCAAAACCGCCGATATGACAAACGCCGCCACCACCATGCGCTCGACGCGAATGCCCGACATGCGGCTCGCCGCGCGGTTGCCGCCGGCGGCATGCATATGGCGCCCGGTGGCGGTATAGCGCAGCCCGATGGCGAGCAGGATGGCGCAGACCAGGAGATAGAATACCGGCGCCTGGATGCCGCCCAGCGACCACCGGCCGAGCTGCGTGAAGGCTTCCGAATAGCCGGTGAAGATCACCCGGTAATCGGTAATCCACAGCGAGAAGCCGACCAGCAGGCTGGACACGCCGATGGTCGCGATCAGCGCCGGAATGCGGAATTTGGTTATCAATATTCCGTTGATCAGGCCGATCACGATGCCGCAGCCGACCACCGCCAGGATGACCAGCGCCAGGTTCCAGTTGGCCTGGGCGTCGAGCACCGCCGACAGCGACCCGCCGAAGGTCGCCGAGGCGCCGACCGAGAGATCGAATTCATCGACCACCAGCACCACCGTCAGGCCGCAGGCGAGGATCGCCAGCACGGCGCCATTGTTGAGGATGGCGGTGAAATTGTCGGCTGTCGGGAAGTAGACCGGCTCCGCCGCGCTGAAGCCGACGATCAGCAGGATGAAAAAAATGATCGGCGCCAGGGCGCCCAAATCGTAGCGCCGGCTGAGAGCGCCCAAGCTCCCGGCCCAGCCGCCTGAATCTTCCGTCTGAGCCCGGCTTTCATGTGCCGGCGGGGGTCCCATTGCGGCAATGTTTCCTTTTTTAATTCTCGGCCAGCAGGGTGTGCAGAATGGCGTCCTTCGAGATCTGCTCGCCCTCGATTTCGCCGATCATTTTACCTTCGCGCAAGAGTAGCACCCGATTGCACATCGCCTCAAATTCCTCAAGCTCCGAGGAAACGATGATGACGGCGACGCCCTCGCCGGCCAGGCTGCGGATGATTTCGTAGATCTGCGCCTTCGAGCGGATGTCGACGCCATGCGTCGGCTCGTCGAGCAGCAATATTTTGATCGGGTTGGCGATCCAGCGCGAAAAAATCGCCTTCTGCTGGTTGCCGCCGGAAAGCTGCGTCATCAACGCCGTGATGGCGGGCATTCGCACATCCAGGCGCGCGGTGGATTCGGCGGCGGTCTTGCGTTCCTCGGCAAGGTTGAGGAGCCCGAAGCGGCTGAACCGGCGCGCCCATGGTAGGGTCACGTTCTGCCACACCGGCAGGGTCTGGACATAGCCGTCTTCCTGGCGGTCCTCGGTCACCAGAGCGACGCCGGCGGCCAGCGCGTCGGCGGCGTCGCGGAAGCGACACCGCTTGCCGTCGATCAGGATTTCGCCGGTCGAGAAGCCGTGAACGCCAAAAAGACAATGCAGCAATCTGGTCCGCCCGGAGCCGCCAAGCCCCGAGACGCCGAGTATTTCACCCGGCTGGAGGTCAAACGAGATGTCATCGAGCTTGCCGTCGCCGAGGCCGCGAACCGCCAGCACCGGTTGCTCGCGCGTCGCGGCAACGGCTGTGGTTTTGCGCGCGAAGAGGTGGTCGATCGCGGTTCCGACGATGTGCCCGGCGACTTCCTTTTGGCTCAGCCCCTCGACCGCCAGCGTCGCCACGCGCTTGCCGTCGCGCATCACGGTGACGCGGTCGGCGAGGCGGAATATTTCGTCCAACCGGTGGCTGATATAGATGATGGTGACGCCGCGGTCGCGCAAATTGCGCACGACCTGGTGGAGAATGCGCACTTCGGGTTCGGACAGCGACGCCGTGACCTCGTCGAGGACGAGGACGATCAGCCCGCGCTTCAGCGCCCGGGCGACGGCGACGAGCTGGCGTTCATGCGCGCGTAGCGTTTCCAGCGCCGTGCGCGGATCGACCGTGAGGCCGACCTCGGCCAGATCGGCACGCGCGGCGCGATGCTCGGCGCGCCAATCGATCAGCCCGGCGCGGCGGCGCTCATAGGGAACGCCGAGCAGGAGATTTTCGGTCACCGAGAGGTTGGGCACGAACATCGGAATTTGATGGACGCAGCCGACGCCATGCTCGATGGCCTCGCGCGGATGGGTGAAGCGCACGGCCCGGCCATTGAGCATGATCTCGCCCGAATCGGCGGTGTAGTCGCCGGCGAGAACGCGGATCAGGGTTGATTTCCCGGCCCCGTTCTCGCCGACAAGCGCATGAATCTCCCCCGCCACCAGGTCGACGCTCACCTGGTTGACCGCCACCGTGGAGCCGAAGCTTTTCGTCACTTCGCGAAAAGACAGAATCGGCTCCCCGTCCGGCGCCTCAACCGGCCCGGCTGCTGGGTGACCCGGCATCGCTGATCTTGCCGCCGGTGCCTTGGCCTATTGGCCCGTGGTCACTATTTCCGCGCGGCGTCCCACATCCCCTTATAGTGGCCCTTGAAGTCGTAGCCGGGGTCGTATTTCTGACCTTCCGGCGGTACGTTCGAGCTGTCGGTGAGCTGGATCGGAAAATCCGTGTTGACCCCGACTTCGGCATTGTTCAAGGCGCGATTGCACTCGTCGATGCCGGCCCACGAGACCCATTCGAGGCCCCAGCTAATCGTCGCCACCTGCTGGCCGCCGGTGCGCAACGAATTATAGGCGACATCCTCGCCGTCGAAGCTGACACCCTTGATCTCGGTACGGTCGCGCTGGGCGGCCGTCGCCAGAACCGGGCGCAACACTTCATCATAGGGCCCGATTACCCAGGTGAAGCTGCCCTTGGGATAGCGCGTCAACAGCGCCTGGGTCTTGGTCACCAGGCCCTGCGCACCCTGCACCAGCGAGAACTCCTCGACATGGATGACCTCGGCGGAGCCGCCGCCATGCTTCTCGATATAATCGACGAAGCCGTCGGTGCGCACGGTGAGCTGCGGCAGTTGCGGGGCGTTGAAAACGATGATCTTGCCGCCGCCATTGGCGATCACATGGGCGCCCAACAAGGCGCCGGCGGCGCCATAATCGAGGCCATAGCCGACATCGCCGCCGAATTCGCGCGGATCGTCCGAGAAGCCGGTGACGAAGGCGACGCCTTTCTCCTTGCCACGCGCGATCTGGGCGCTGATGTCGCGCGACGGGCTGGCCAGGGTGAGGACGCATTTGGCGCCCCGGTTGATGGCCACGTCGACAGCCTTTTGCGCGGTTGCCGGCTCTCCCTTGTTGTCGATCGGAAAGGCTTCCCAACCCATCGCGGTCGCCGCGTCATTGGCCTTGTCGAAGAGGAATTTGCACACCAGGAACGCCATCGGGCAAGGCATGATGGCGACGGTTACGCCTTCGACGGGCGGCGGCGACGAGGCCGCGCCGGTCCACGTCACGCCGCCCTCGTCGAGCGGGCTGCGCGACATCGTGCTGAGCCAGCCGGCATCGACCACTTTTTTCGCGAACATGACGGCATCGCCCGCCTCGTCGCTCTTGGCTTCCGACATCAGCGACACACTGACGGCGAACACGGCGGCGATCATCCCGAATTTGATCGCCTGAAAGATTATTCGATTGCGAGTTCCAAGCTTTATTACGTTCGGCATTTTTGCCTCCCTAATCAGTTTGAAAATCACTCGAAGTGGGTGAAGCGTCACACAGAATTGACCGCACAACAAGTGCGAGGACTGGCGGCGGCTGGGAGCCGTCCACCGCATCGACACCGGACATTAGGCAATTGCGACGAACGGTTGCTCCGCCGATCATCGTTCAAATCACTCATTTAAAACGGGGACTTCCCAAAGCCTATTATGCTAGCGTTCCGGCATGCTATAGGACGGCAACGGCGGGAGACGGTACATGAAAATAGGCGCGCAATTTCTCTGCGAGGACTTCCCGATCTATCTCGAATCGGTCAAGAAAGCGGAGAGCCAGGGCTATGCCCGCGCCTGGGTGGTGGATTCCCAAATGCTGTGGGAGGACGCCTATGTCTACATGACGCATGCGCTGAGCGCGACGGCCAGCATCCAGCTCGGCACCGCGGTGAGCAATCCGATCACACGCCACTATACCGTCAGCGCCGGTGCCGCGGCGACGCTGGCGCGCCTGCATCCCGGGCGCATGATCCTCGGCCTCGGCCGCGGCGACAGCGCCATCCGCACGCTCGGCTACAAACAGCTCGCCACCGCCAAGATGGAGCAGGTGCTGGGCAAGGTGCGCGCGCTCGCCGCCGGCGAGACGGTTGAGGAAAACGGCGCCGAGATCCGCCTGCGCTGGGCGCATGAGGAGGTGCCGATCATGTATGCCGCGACCGGCCCGCGCAATCTCCGCCTCGGCGGCGCCCTCGCCGATATCGTAATGATACAGGTCGGCACCCATCCGAGCGCCGTGCGCTGGGCTATCGAGCATGTCCATGCCGGCGCGCAAGAGGCCGGGCGCGACCCGGCGGAGGTCGAGATTTCTCTCCTGTGCGGCATGTGGGTGACCGACGACACCGGCGAGGCGCTCGCCAAGACGCGCTGGTCGGCGGCGTGCGCGGCCAATCATCTGGATGACGTGGCGCGCCGCGTGCCGGACCACGGCATGCCCAACGAACTGACGCGACTCGTCGCCGGGCGCCGCGATCACTATGACTATTACGATGGCCATCTCGACTCCTCGGCGGAACATACCGACTATCTGACCGACCAGATGATCGGCGATTTCGCGATTGCCGGCTCGGCCGATCACTGCCTCGCCCGCATCCGCGAACTGCGCGAGCTCGGCGTCGGCGAGATCTCGTCGGCCTATCTCAACGGCGCCTTCGAACAAATCGAACGGGTCGGCCGCGAGATCATCGCGCCACTCGCCGCCGACCGGCGCTAGCCCGGTACCGGTGGCCCGGCCAACAGGATTGGGAGAGCGAGCGTGAAGCGCATCGGGGTCGACGTCGGCGGAACTTTCACGGACCTCATCCTGGTCGATGAGGAACTGGGGCGCACTTACGTCGACAAACTGCCCTCGACCCCCGACGACCCGGCGCGCGCCGTGGTCGGCGGCGTCGAGCGGCTATGCGCCAGCGGCGATGTGGCGCTCGGCGCCATCGACCTGTTGCTGCACGGCACCACGGTCGCCACCAATATCGTGCTCGAGCACAAGGGCGACGAAGTCGGCATGATCACCACCGAGGGCTTCCGCGATATCCTGCACATCGCGCGCCACAAGAAGCCGTACAATTTCTCGCTCCAGCAGGAGCTGCCATGGCAGGCCCGGCCGCTGGTCAAGCGCCGCCACCGGCTGACCGTGAAGGAGCGCATCACGGCGCCCAACGGCGAGGTGCTGACCGCGCTCGACGAGGGTGAGGCGCGCGCATGCGCGCGCACGCTGCGCCTGGCCGGTGTCGATTCGATCGTCGTTTGCCTGCTGCACGCCTATCTCAACCCGGCGCATGAGCAGCGCGTCAGGGAAATCGTGCGCGACGAACATCCGCACGCCTTCGTCTCGATTTCGAGCGACGTGCTGCCGCTCTACCGCGAGTTCGAGCGCTTCTCGACGACCTGCCTCAACGCCTATGTCGGCCCGCGCGTCTCCAGTTATGTGCGTCGCTTCGACCAGGCGATGAAGGGCGCCGGCCTCGAGCGGGGCGTCCAACTGATGCAGTCCTCGGGCGGCATGATGACGGTCGAGAGCGCGGCGCAAAATCCCGTCAACCTGATGATGTCGGGACCCGTCGCCGGGCTGATCGGCGGCATCTGGGCCGGCCGCAAGGCCGGCTTCGACAACGTCATCACGCTCGACATCGGCGGCACCTCGGCCGATATCGGCGTCGCCGCCGGCGGCGAGCTGCGCATGCGCCACCTGCTCGACACCAAGGTCGGCGACTATCAGGCGATGATCCCGATGGTCGATATCGACAGCATCGGCCATGGCGGCGGTTCGATCGCCCACAAGGATCCGGGCGGGGTGTTCCGCGTCGGCCCGCGATCCGCCGGCGCCGATCCGGGACCGGCATGCTATGGGCGCGGCGGCGTCGAGCCGACCTCGACCGACGCCCAGGTCGTGCTCGGGCGCCTGCGCCACGACCGCGGCTTGCTCGGCGGCGGCATGGCGCTCGACCCGGAGGCGGCGCGCGGCGCCATCTCCGGGCTCGCCGACGGGCTCGCCATGAGCGTCGACGATACGGCGCTCGGGGCGCTGCAGATCCAGAAGTTCGGCATGGTGCAGGCGATCGAGCTCAACAGCGTGCGCCGCGGCTACGATCCGCGCGACTTCACGCTGGTCGCCGCCGGCGGCGCCGGGCCGCTCTTCGCCTGCGACATCGCCTGCGAGCTGCAGGTGCCGCGCGTCCTGGTGCCGCCCCACCCCGGCATCCTCTCGGCCACCGGATTGCTGGCCACGGATATGCGCCACGAATTCGTGGCGACCGAGCGCCAGGCGCTGAAAACGCTGGATCGCGCCCGCCTCGAGCGCCGCTACGGTGAGCTCGCCGGCCAGGCGCTGGCCCAGCTTGTCGCCGATGGCGTGCCCGAAGAGGACCGCCTGATCCGCCGCCTCGCCGACTGCCGCTACGCCGGACAGGGTTACGAAGTGCGCTTCGACGCACCGGCCGGCGAGTCCGACGAAAGCTGGATCGAGGCCCTCGAGGAGGCGTTCCATCGGGCGCATGAGGCCGAGTACGGCCACCGCTTCGACGCCGAGGTCGAGATCATCAATGTTCGCGTCGTCGCCATCGGGCGCATCGCCGAGTTGGGCTGGCCCGATCTCGAGGCCGGTGGCGAGGACCCGGCGGCGGCGCGCCTGCTGACGCGCGACGTCATCTTCGACGTCGACGGCCGCGCCGAGGCGCACGCCACCCCGTTCTATGACCGCATCCTCCTGAAAGCGGGCAATCGCATCCCCGGCCCGGCGATCGTCGAGCAATATGATACGACGACCGTGATCCCGCCCGGCTGCACCGTCGAGGTCGACCACATCGGCAACCTCTCGATCGACACCCGCCAGGCGATTGCGAAGCGGACCGGTTCGCTCGCCGATCCGATCATGAACCGCGTCATCGGCGGCGCTTTCACGGCGATCACCAAGGAAATGGCCGGTGTTCTCTACCGCATGTCCTATTCCTCGATCATTCGCGAGTCCGAGGATCTCGGGGCGGGCATTTTCGACCGCGACGGCAACATGCTCGCCGAATCGGAATCGACGCCGATGTTCATGGGCGCGATGCCGCGCATCGTCCAGAACGTGATCGAGTTGCTCGGCGAGGACATTCACCAGGGCGATATCATCTTCCACAACGATCCCTATCACGGCGCCACCCATTCGCCCGACTGCGCCATCGTGCAGCCGATCTTCCGCGATGGTGAGCTGATCGGCTTCGCCGGGGCGTCGGCGCATCTGCTCGACATCGGCGGCTCGCATCCCGGCCTCAACATCGACGCCGTCGACATCTACGCCGAGGGCAACATCTACCGGGCGGTAAAGCTTGCGGTGAAAGGCGTGCGCCAGGAGCAAATCTGGAACCACATCCTCGACAATGTGCGCACACCGACCCACAACAAGGGCGACATTGAGGCCATGATCGCCGCCTGCGAGCTCGCCAGCCGGCGCTATGTCGAGTTGGTGGGGCGCTACGGCAAGCAGGCGGTCGCCATGGCGGGGCGCTACTGGATGGACTATTCCGAGCAGGTGTTGCGCCGCGAAATCGCCAAAATTCCGGACGGCGAGTATGAAACCGATGTCGGCTTCCTCGACGATGACGGCGTCAACCGGGGCAAGAAGCTGCCGGTCAAGGTCAAGGTGATCATCGCCGGCGATGAGATCACCTACGACCTGACGGGCTCGAGCGATGAAGTGCCGACCGGTTTCAACGTAGCGTTCGAGGGCACGACCCTTTCGGCCATGTCGTTCATCACCCGCATGATCTTCCTCGACGAAGTCGCCTATCCCGTGTTCGTGCCGCAGAACGAGGGCATGACGCGGCCGATCAAGGTCATCGCGCCCAAGGGCTCGATCTTCAACCCCAACTTTCCGCGCTCATGCTTCGCGCGTTTCTGCCAGGTGCAGCGCGCGGTCGACCTGGTATTGCGCGCCTTGGCGCCGGTGGTGCCGGAGCAGGTGACCGCCGGCAATTCGGCGCATCTCCACTTCATTTCATATTCCGGCTTCGACGTCGCCCAGGGTGAGTACTGGGTTTACCTCGAAGTGGACGAGGGCTCCTATGGCGGGCGGCCCGGGCTCGACGGCCTCGATTCGGTCGATTGCCTGATCGCCAACACGCGCAACAACCCGATCGAGGAGCTGGAATGGCGTTTCCCGATGCGCACCGAGCGTTATGAGCTGCGCGCCGAACCCTGCGCCGCCGGTGAATGGCGCGGCGGCATCGGCATTGTCCGCGTCAACCGGGCGCTGGTCGATACCATCGTGACCTGCGAGGGCGAACGCCATGAGTCCGACCCGCCCTGGGGCGTGTTCGGCGGGCTCGACGGAATCAACGCCTCGGTGGTGCGCAATCGCGGCGGCGCGGACGAGGAGCATTGGCCGGCGAAATTCACCGGCTATCATCTCAAGGCCAACGATACCATCGAAATCACCGTGCCGAGTTCCGGTGGCTACGGCGATCCGCGGGCGCGCGATCCCGAGCGCGTGCTCGCCGATTTGCTCGACGGCTTCACCACCGTCGAGCTCGCCCGCCAGGACTATGGCGTGGTGATCGAGCCGGCGACACTCAGCCTCGACCGGGCGGCAACCGAGAAACTGCGCGCCGAGCCGGCGCATAAGGGAGCGACATGAGATGAATAGCGAATCGACATCGACGGCACCGTTCGAAGCGGCACATTGGGACCTCAATCCCGGGCGCACCGTGTTGGTCGTCATCGACCCGCAGAACGATTTTCTCCATCCCGACGGCTGGTACGCCCAGAAGGGCATCGATATCGAACATATGCGGCGGATGATCGAGCCGACCCGCCAGCTCCTCAAGGATGTCCGCGCCAAAAACATCCCGGTGGTATGGACGCGCCATGGCAGCCGCGGCCTGGCCGACGGCGGCCCCTTCATGCAGCTCCGCCCTTTCCTCAAGGATGGCGGCTTGCGCCAGGACACCTGGGGCTATGAGGTGTACGAGGAATTGGGCGCCCGCGAGAGCGATTGGTATGTCGAGAAAACCCGGCTCAGCGCCTTCTACAACACCAATCTCGAAGGCGTCCTCAGAGGGCTCAATGCCGACACCGTGCTGTTCACCGGCGTGCTCACCAACCAATGCGTGGCGGCGACCTCCAAGGATGCGATGTTCCGCGATTTCAGGCCGATCGTCATCGAGGAATGCACCGGCACGACGCTGCCGCACCTGCACGAGCCGGCGATTGAAATGATGCGCGTCGGCTGGACCGAGGTACGCGACCTCGAATCGATACTCGGCGAGATTCGCCAGCTCGCCAAAGCACCCTAGAGCAAATCCCGAGCAGGTGGAATCACCTGCGACGACGCATTTGCTTACACCCAAAGAGATAGAGCGTGGCGGGTGAGCGCAAGCGAACCTGACATACTCTAGCGGTAAAACTCGGCGATCGCGACGTCGGAAAGGCGCTGGAAGCGCGCCTGG
>CAJXFT010000119.1 GCA_913053235.1 uncultured Alphaproteobacteria bacterium | reverse complement strand
CCGCCACGCCGGCCGCCGGAATGACGCCGTAATATTTCTCCGCCAGCGGTTTCAACTCGGCCGCCGAAATGTCGCCGGCGACGATCAGGGTTGCGTTGTCGGGCGCGTAATAGCGCCGGTAAAAGGCGAGCGCGTCTTCATGGTCGAGGGTTTCGATTTCATGGCGCCAGCCGATGATCGGCGTGCCGTAGGGATGGCGCAGGAATTGGGCGGCGGCGATCTGTTCGGACAGCAGCGCCGAGGGCTGGTTGTCGGTGCGGGCGCTGCGCTCCTCGAGAATGACATCGCGCTCGGGGCGCACGATTTCCTCGTCGAGCACCAGGCCGCGAATGCGCCCGGCCTCGAGCTGCATGACGATTTCCAAGCGGTCGCGCGCGACGCGCTGAAAATAGCCGGTATAATCCCACGAGGTGAAGGCGTTTTCCTGGCCGCCATTGCGCGCCACGATGCGCGAAAATTCGCCGGACTCGAGCTTGTCGGTGGCCTTGAACATGAGATGTTCGAGAAAATGCGCGATACCCGATTTGCCGACCGGGTCGTCGGCCGAGCCGACGCGATACCACATCATGTGAATGACGACCGGCGCGCGGTGATTGGGAATGACCACCACCTGCAGGCCGTTATCGAGCTTGAAATATTCCGAGTTGAAGGGGCCGGCGATTGCGCCGCGCTGCTGCGCCGACAATAGAATCGAGAAAGCAACCGCCAGGAACAGCAATCGCATGGCGCAAATGCCGGCACGCCATGGCGTAAATCGCCTCAATGGTGCGCCGCCCACCGGCTTAGAAGATTCCCTCGAGCAGCGCCTTGTCGCGGCGTTCGATAACCGGCGTTTCCCCAGTATTGGGCGGCACGCCCATGGCGGCGTTTTCGCTCAGACGCTGCGCCTCTCCCTGGGCGTCAACAGTTTCGCCGAGCGGCTCGGGGCCACGCCAAAAAAGCAGCGATTTGAAAAAGCCCTCGGACTCCTGGGCATAGATGGTGAATTCCTCATTGATCATGCGTCTGATATTCGGATTCGTCTCGAGCGCTTCGGCCTGGCGCAACAGCGCGTTTTCGCCGGCGCTTTCGGGGCGCGACGAGGCGCCGCCGGCGGCGTCTTCACGGTTGAATATCGAATTTTCGGCCTGCTGCCTGAGCGGCGCTTCCTGGGGGCGCTGGGCACCGGGGCGCGGCGGGCGCAGGGTATAATCGGGCGGCACGGTGAGCGGCGCATTGCGAACGACGGCGAACTCATCGGGTGATTGCTTGGAGAAACCGAGCGATTTCCCGACGCCGCCGCATCCCACCATACTCGCCACAACGAAGGTCAGCGCAAGCATCGCGGCGAGCGACGGTAGAAATGCCATATGCCGGGCCGCCTTCACGGCCCTGCCGGAGAATCTCAGCATGCTCTCTATTTAGGCTTTTTCGCCGCTCCGAACAAGCCGTCGATCAGCAGCATCGCCACGCCGACGGTAATCGCCGCATCGGCCATGTTAAAGGCCGGCCAGTGCCAGGTGGAAACATGGAAATCGATAAAATCGATGACCCAGCCGAGGCGGAGGCGATCAATCACATTGCCGAGCGCGCCACCGATGACGAGGCCGAGCGCCGCCGCCGGCCAGCGCCGCTTAACCCGGCTCATCCAAACGCCGAGGCCGACGGATATGATCAGCGCGAAGCCCGATATCAGCCACGCACCGCTCGCGCCCTCGCCCTGAAACAGGCCGAAGCTGATGCCGCGATTTTCGACCGGGACAAGATCGAGAAAGCCGAGCACCTCGACGCGGCGCGGCGGCTGCCAAAGATTCTCATGAGCGAGCAGTTTGGTGACCTGGTCGAGAATGAGGGCGAGCACCGTAAACGGCAGGCCGAAGCGGATCATGCCGGCCTCCCAAAGCCCCGATACGGGCGCACGATGCGCCTATTCCGCCGCCGCCTGGTGCGCTTCGACCGCATCGGCGCAGCGCCGGCAGATATCTTCGTGGTTCGGCGTGGCGCCCACATCCGGGAGAACCTGCCAGCAGCGCGCGCATTTTTCGCCCGCCGCCAGGCCGATCACGACGCCGACGCCGGCAACCTCTTCCATGGCAAAGGCGCCGTCCGGCGCGGCGCCTTCCTCGAGGCGCACCTCGGAGGTGATGAACAGTTCCGCCAGGTCGAGCCCGTCGCAAGCGCGGCGATAATCCTCGGCGGCGTAAACGGCCGCCGCCGCCTGCAGGCTTGAGCCGATCTCCTTGTCGGCGCGCTTGAGTTCCAGGGCGCCGGTGACGACGCGCCGGAGCGTCCTCAGCACCGTCCATTTTTGCGCCAACGCATCGTCGCGCCAGGCATCGGGAAGCGTCGGAAAATCCTGCAAATGCACGCTGCCGGAATCGCCGGGATGGCGCAGCAGCCATGCCTCATCGGCGGTAAAACAAAGAAACGGCGCCAGCCACGCGGTCAGGCATTCGAATATAAGGTCGAGCACGGTGCGCGCGGCGCGCCGGCGCATCGCACTCCTCGGATCGCAATAGAGCGAATCCTTGCGCACATCGAAATAAAAGGCGGAAAGCTCGACCGCGCAGAAATTATGCAACGCCGTGAATATGGCGTGAAAATCGAAATCCTCGCAGCAGCGCCGGATATCGCGGTCGATCTCCCACAGGCGGTGCAGCACCCAGCGCTCCAATTCGGGCATCTCGCCATGGTCGAGTTTTTCGCCGTCCTCGAAATCGGCCAGATTGCCCAGCAGGTAGCGCAGCGTGTTGCGCAGACGGCGATAGGCATCGGATTGATGGCGCAGAATATCGTCCGACACCCTGAGATCCTCGGAATAGTCGGAGGCCATCACCCAGAGACGCAGAATATCGGCGCCGTAGCGGTCGATGATTTGTTGCGGCGCCACCACATTGCCGCTCGATTTCGACATTTTCCGGCCCTCGCCATCGACCACGAAACCATGCGTCAGCACGGCTTCATAGGGCGCGCGGCCGCGCGTGCCGCAGGATTCCAGCAGCGAGGAATGAAACCAGCCGCGATGCTGGTCGGAGCCTTCGAGATAGAGCGAAGCCGGCCATATCAGATCGTCGCGCGTCTCCAGAACGAAGCTGTGGGTGGAGCCCGAATCGAACCACACATCGAGGATATCGGTGACCTTTTCATAGCCGCCCGCGTCGTATTCGGGGGCCAGGAAACGCGCATTGTCGCTGGCGAACCAGGCATCCGCGCCTTCGCTCTCGATGGCCTCGGCGACGCGCTCGATGACCTTGGCGTCGCGCAGCGGCGCGCCGTTCTTCTTGTCCGTGAACACGGTGATCGGCACGCCCCACATGCGCTGGCGCGAGACCACCCAATCGGGCCGGGTTTCGATCATCGAGGCGATGCGGCGCTGCCCCGCCGGCGGCACCCAACGCACTTCATCGATGGCGGCCAGCGCCTTGTCGCGCAGGCCGTTGCTGCTCATGCTGATGAACCATTGCGGCGTGTTGCGAAAAATCAGCGGCGCCTTGGAGCGCCAGGAATGAGGATAGGAATGGACCAGTTCGCCGCGCGCCAGCAGGCCGCCGGCCTCTTGAAGCGCCTCCGCCACCGCGTCATCCGCCTTATAGACATGCTGCCCGGCGAACAGCGGCACATGGTCGAAGAAGGCGCCGTTGCCGCCGACCGTCTGCGGCACCTCGATGGCGGACCCGGCGCCACCTTGCCGCTCAAACAGGGAATTATAGGCCATCACCGCTTCGTAATCCTCGGCGCCGTGGCCGGGCGCGGTGTGCACGAAGCCGGAGCCCTGTTCGGTGGTCACATGGGTTGAGGGAATCAGCGGCACGGCGAAATCATAGCCGCCGGCGCTTAAGGGATGGGCGCAAACCGTGGCCGCCAGATCCTCGACAGAGATGCCCTGCACAAGACCGCGCCACGCCGTGATGCCGGTATCCGCCGCGATCGCCTCGATCAGATCGCCGGCGATCACCAGGCGCTCGCCGATCCGCGCCAGACTGCCCTCCGCCACCTCCGTCACTTCGATCATGTGATAGCCGATATTCTCGCCGTAGCAGATGCAGCGGTTGCCGGGGATGGTCCAGGGGGTCGTCGTCCATATCAAAACACTGGCGCCCGAAAGCGCCTCGAGGCTGCTTTCGACGATGGGGAAGCGCACCCAGATGGTGGTCGAGGTGTGATCGTGATATTCGATCTCGGCTTCGGCGAGCGCGGTTTTTTCGACCGGCGACCACATCACCGGCTTGGAGCCCCGGTAGAGGCTGCCGTCGAGCAGAAATTTGCCGAGCTCGCGCACGATCTGCGCCTCGGCGGCGTAGCTCATGGTGGTGTAGGGGTCGTCCCAATCGCCGGTCACGCCGAGGCGCTTGAACTCGTCGCGCTGGATGTCGATCCAACGTTCCGCGTGATCGCGGCATTCCTGGCGGAATTGCGCCATCGGCACGGCATCCTTGTCGCGCCCGTCCTTGCGGTAGCGCTGCTCGATCTGCCATTCGATGGGCAGGCCGTGACAATCCCAACCCGGCACATAGATCGAATCCTTGCCGAGCATTTGCTGGCTGCGCACGACGACATCCTTGAGCACCTTGTTGAGCGCCGTGCCGAGATGAATATGGCCGTTGGCGTAGGGCGGCCCGTCATGCAGAACGAATTTTTCGCGGCCCTTCGAGGCATCGCGCAGCCGCGCGTAAACGCCGAGCTTCTCCCAGCGCTCCAGCATGGCGGGCTCGCGCTCGGGCAATTTCGCCTTCATGGCGAATTCGGTGCGCGGCAGGAATACGGTCTTGCGGTAATCGACGCTCATGATGCGGCCTATCGGGCGGCGGATTCGGTTGTTGATTTGGTGGCGCCGGAGACGCTCTCGGGAATGTTGTCCGCCGACAATATTTCCCGCGCGCGGGCGCTGTCGCGTGCGATCTGCGCCTTGAGGGCGTCGAGGCCGTCAAAGCGCTGCTCGGGCCGCACGCGGGCGACGAAACGGGCGCGCAGGCGCTGGCCGTAAAGGTCGCCGTCGAAATCCAATATATGCACTTCAAGCAGCACTTCGTTTTCGCCGAATGTCGGGCGGCGTCCGAGATTGGCGACGGCCGGCCACCATTCCAGCCCGCCGCCGGCGCCGCTGCGCAAGCCGGCCCACAGCGCATAGACGCCGAGCGCCGGATGAAGCATGCCGGCGACCGACAGGTTGGCGGTGGCGAAGCCGAGCTGGTGGCCACGCCGCTCGCCATGTTGCACCCGGCCCTCGAACTCCCACGGGCGGCCGAGGATTTGCGCCGCGCCGGCGACATCGCCGGTAGTCAGGCGGGCGCGCGCCTCGCTCGCCGAATAGATGCCGTGATCGGAGCCGGCGACGCTGACCTGGCTGACCCGGTAGCCGCCGGCCTCGGCGTGCTTCTGCAACAGGGCGAAATTACCGCCGCGGCCGCGGCCGAAGGCGAAATCATAGCCGACCACCACATGGCTGACGCCGAGCCCGCCAACCAGCAGCCGGTCGATGAATTCATCGGCCGGCAGGGCGGCCAAATTTAGGTCGAAGCGGAGGAGATAGAGAATATCGACGCCGAGCTCGGCGATCTCGCGCAGTTTGATGCGAAAGGGCGTCAGGCGGAACGGCCCGTCCGCCCGCCCGAGGACCTGGCGCGGATGCGGCTCGAAGGTGAGCACCGCCAACGGCGCGCCGGCGGCGCGCGCGATGCGCCGGGCGTCCGAGATGACCGCCTGATGGCCGAGATGAACGCCATCGAAATTACCGATGGCGACAACCGCGCCGCGCCCTTCGCTGGGCACATCGCGCCAATGCCTATGGATGCGCATGAATGCGCCCGCTCCCGATTTCGAACCGTTCAGTGGATAAAAGCGGCGCAGAGGATAGGCGTTCGGCGGCATCTTGGCCAGACCTTAGCCGGCTTGCGCCAAGACCTTCAATTGGGCCCGCGTCGGCACCAAAATGAGCGCTTCGCCGCTCACCACCACGGTCTCCCCGACTCGGGCCAGGGTTTCCAACCGGGCGCGCCGCTTGGCGTCGAACAATTCGATCACCTCGGCGCTCGCCACCACTTCGTCACCGGCGCGCACCGGCGCCAGGAAGCGCAGATTCTGGCTCATATAGACGCAGCCCGGCCCCGGCAGCCGGGTGCCGATGACGGTCGAAATCATCGCCGCGCTGTACATGCCATGAACGATGCGGCCTTCGAACATGGTGCGCCCGGCAAACGCCGGGTCGAGATGGAGCGGATTTACGTCGCCCGACACTCGTGCGAAGAGCTCGACATCGGCCTGGCTGATGACGCGGCGATATTCGCCGCGCATGCCCACTTCAAGATCCTCGAAACAATGGCTGGTCAGGCCACCGTCGCTTGCCGCTTGCTGCATTCCGCTTCCTTTTCCTGCGCGAGAGAGTGGTGGAGAGGGTTTCAGCGCTCTATTTGTGCAGCGCAATAGATGCCTTATAGCGCGCCAGCCAAATCAGCCGCAAGCCCCTGTACGGCTTATGTTTCAGCGCTGGCCGCTTGTTGTGCGGCGCACAATGCAAGGCCCAGAATTGACATGCATGGAGGCAAATTTTACAGATCAAAGCAAAGGAGAGCCAGATGATCACACTCAACGCCGTCCTCACCGCCAAGCCCGGCTGCGCCGACAAGCTCGAGCAGGCGCTGGCCGAAATCGGCGAATATGTCCGCCACAACGAGCCCGGCACCATCGGCTTCTATATCGGGCGCGATATCGAAGACCCGCTCAATTTCAATACCTATGAACGCTTCGTCGACCAACAGGCCATGGACGCGCATAACCAATCGGCTTACCGGGCCGAATGGGGCGCCAAATACGGCGCCCTGTTCGACAGCGACATCACGCGCTATATCTGCGACGAATTCTTCAGCAAATAACCGTCACCCAAACACAAAAATCAACAGGACAGGGAGGTCGCCATGGCTAAGTTTCCAACGGTTCGCACACCCACCATCGAGGAAGTGCTCGACATCGCCGATGCCTACGGCATGTCGATGTCGGTCGAGGATGCGGAATCCTATCAGCGCCTGATGGCCGGCACCATCCAGTCCTATCACCGCATCGAAGATCTGGTTGAGCCCAAATTGCCGGTGAAATATCCGCGCATGCCGGGCCGCCGGCCAAGCGCCGAAGAGAATCCCTACAATGCGTGGTACTGGAAAAGCGAAGTCAAGGGCAAGGCGCGCGGACCGCTCGCCGGCAAGACGATCGTCCTGAAGGACAATATCTGCCTCGCCGGCGTGCCGATGATGAACGGCGCCTCGGTGCTCGAAGGCTATGTGCCCGATATCGACGCCACGGTGGTGACGCGCATCCTCGATGCCGGCGGCACCATCGTCGGCAAGGCGGCCAACACCTATCTCTGTTTCGACGGCGGCAGCGCCACGGGCGCCACCGGCATGATCGAAAATCCGCACAAGAAGGGCTATTCCTCGGGCGGCTCCTCGGCCGGCTGCGCGGTGCTGATCTCGATCGGCGAAGCCGATATGGGAATGGGCGGCGACCAGGGCGGCTCAATCCGCATGCCGGCCGGCTGGACGGGAATCTATGGCCATAAGCCGACGCATGGCCTGGTGCCCTATTCCGGCGTCTTCCCGATCGAGCAGACTCTCGACCATACCGGACCGATGGCCAACAATGTGACCGACATCGCAACGCTGCTTCAGACCGTCGCCGGCTCCGACGGATACGATCCGCGCCAGATCGGCACCAAGACGCAGAATTACGTCAAGGCGCTCGACAAGGGCGTCAAGGGCATGACCATCGGCATCCTCAAAGAAGGCTTCGGCCACCCCAACAGCGAGAAGGCGGTCGACCAAAAGGTCAAGGCCGCCGCCGAACGCTTCAAGAAGCTCGGCGCCAAGGTCAAGCAGGTCTCGGTGCCGATGCATCTCTATGGTCTCGACATCTGGAACGCCGTCGCCGTCGAAGGCGCCACCGAGCTGATGCTCAAGGGCAACAGCATGGGTACCAATTGGGAAGGCTATTACAACACCTCCCTCCTGGACGCCTACGCCCATGGCTGGCGCTCGCGGCCCGACGATCTCTCCTCCACGGTCAAGACGGTGATGCTGCTCGGCCAATATATGCACCATAATTACCACGGCCATTATTACGCCAAGGGGCAAAATCTCAGCCGCAAACTGCGCGACGCCTATAACGAAGCGCTGAAGGATGTCGATCTGCTGGCCTTGCCGACCCTGCCGATGCAGGCGACCAAACTGCCGGCGCCGGATTGTTCCATAGAAGAATATTTCGACTCGGCGCTCAACATGCTGACCAACACGGCGCCCTTCGACTGCTCCGGCCATCCCGCCATGAGCGTGCCGTGTGGCATGAATAACGGCCTGCCCATCGCCATGATGCTGGTCGGCAAGCGCTATGACGATGCCTGCGTCATCCAGGCGGCGCACGCCTTCGAGAAGATCGGCAACTGGAAGAAAATGTAGCCGGGCCAGAGGCCGGAAATGATCCGTTCGGCGACGCGGCGGTGGTTGGTCACCGCCGCGTTTCTTTATACCATCGCGGCGCTTTTGCACGGCGCTTGCGTGCACGGCGCGATGGCGGATGAGCGCGACGCCGATAATTTCGACGGCTTTCTCGAACCCATTCGCCTCGCCCATGACGTGCCGGCATTGGCCGCCTTGTTGATCCATGGCGAGCGTATCGTCGGCATCGGCGCCGTCGGCTACCGCAAATCCGGCGAGACCATCCCGGTCGGCCGCGACGACCGCTGGCATCTCGGCTCGATCGGCAAATCGATGACCGCGACGATGATCGCGCGGCTGGTCGAGCGCGGCGTGCTCAGCTGGGAACTCAGCCTCGGCGAAGCCCTGGGCGAGGCCGTGCCGGGCATGGACTCCGCCTATCGCGCCGTCACGCTGGAAGATCTGCTCGCCCACAGGAGCGGCCTTGTCGGCGCCATGACGGCGCTCAAGATATGGAACGGCAAGCTGTGGCGCAGCACCGAGCCGAAAGCCGATCTCAGAATGGCGATCGCCAGGGAGGCATTGGCGCTGCCGCCGGAGGCGCCGCCCGGCGAGGTTTTTCACTACAGCAATGCCGGCTACGTCATCGCCGGCGCGCTCGCCGAGCGCGCCGCCGGCGAGCCCTGGGACGAGCTCATGCTGCACGAACTGTTCGAGCCGCTCGGCATGAATTCGAGCGGCTTCGGCGCGCCCGGTACGGCCGGCGAGTTGAGCCAGCCATGGGGCCATTACGAGGGCCGCTCGCGGGTCGTTCCGGTCGAACCCGGCCTCGGCGGCGACAGCCCGCCGGCGCTCGGCCCGGCCGGCACCATCCATGCGTCGCTCGGCGATGTCGGGCGCTATCTGTCGGCCCATCTGCTGGGCTCGCGCGGGCGCGGCTGGCTGCTGTCGCCGGATACCTTCGGCCAGTTACACCGGCCGCGCCAGGGTCAGGACTATTCGCTCGGCTGGGTCGTGGTGGCGAGCCCGCTGGCCGGCGGGCTGGCTCTCACCCATGCCGGCAGCAATTTGAACTGGTACTCGGTGGCCTGGGTCATGCCGGCGCTGAATATCGCTCTCTTCGTCGTCGCCAACCAGGGCGGTCAGGCCGGATTTCGCGCCGTCGACGAAGCGGTCGGCGTCGTTTTGCAATATGCCGGCGAGACCATTCCCGGCGTTGCGCGCTAGAAAAAACCGCTAACCCTTCACCACCACGGTGGCCTCGACCTCGCAGCGGATTTCCGGCGCGTAGAGGGCTTGCACGCCCATCAGGGTGGCCGAGGGCGGCGTGATGCCTTCGAAGAGTCTGCGATTGGCCGCGTTGACGGTTTCGCCGTCCTCAGGCGCGTAATTGACGACATAGGTGTTGAGACGGACGATATCACCCACCGTCGCCCCCGCGTCGGCGAGGATTTTCCTGATGTTGTCATGCGCCTGGGCGATCTGGTCTGCGAGATCCGGACCGACGATGTTGCCGTCCGCGTCCCAGCCGACCTGGCCTGAAAGATAGACCGTCCTGCCGCCTTCGACCGCCACCGCATGGCTCAGGCCGTAGGGCAGATAAGGCGCCATATTGTCCGGATTGATGTGCGTAAGTTTGCTCATTGTCGCATCTCCCTTAACGATCCATTGGTTATGCCGTCTCCTGTCGGCTGAGCGACAGCTCGGAAATAGTCGTCTCGCGCATCTTGTATTTCTGCACCTTGCCGGTGACGGTCATGGGAAAACCGTCGACGAATTTGACGTAGCGCGGAATCTTGTAATGCGCGATCTGGCCCTGGCAGAAAGCGCGGATCTCCTCGCTGTTCGATTGTTCACCCTCCTTGAGGCAAATCCAGGCGCACAGCTCCTCGCCGTATTTTTCGTCCGGCACGCCGATGACCTGAACGTCCTGCACCTTCGGGTGGCGATAGAGAAATTCCTCGATCTCGCGCGGATAGACGTTCTCGCCGCCGCGGATCACCATGTCCTTGATGCGCCCGACGATCTTGCAGAAGCCCTCTTCGTCGATGGTCGCCTGGTCGCCGGTATGCATCCAGCCCGCCGCGTCGATCGCCTCTTCGGTTATTTCGGCATCGTTCCAATAGCCGAGCATCACCGAATAGCCCCGCGTCATCAGCTCGCCCGGCACGCCGGGGGCGGTGATGCGGCCCTCTTCGTCGACAATTTTTACCTCGACATGGGGGTGGACGCGGCCCACCGTCGAGACCCGCCGCTCGATCGAATCGCCGGCCGAGCTTTGGAAGCTCACCGGGCTGGTTTCGGTCATGCCGTAGGCGATGGTGACTTCTTCCATGTTCATATCGCCGATCACCCGTTTCATGACTTCGATCGGGCAGGGCGAGCCGGCCATGGTGCCGGTGCGCAGCGAGGAGAGATCGAAATCGGCGAATTCCGGATGGTCGAGCTCGGCGATGAACATGGTCGGCACGCCGTATAGCGCGGTGCAGCGTTCGGCCTCCAGAGCGCGCAGCACTTCGAGCGGATCGAAGCCCTCGGAGGGATAGACCATCGCCGCGCCGTAAGCCGCGCACATCACATTGCCCATGACCATGCCGAAACAGTGATAGAGCGGCACCGGGATACACACCCGGTCGCTCATCGAGAGGCCGAGCGCCTGGCCGTTGAAAAAGCCGTTATTGAGAATGTTGTGGTGGGTCAGCGTCGCGCCCTTGGGAAAGCCGGTGGTGCCGCTGGTGAACTGGATGTTGATGGCGTCGTCGAATTGAAGCTGGCTTTTGAACTCTTCCAGGCGCCTTCGCTCGTCATCTCCGGCGCGCCCGGCAAGTTCGGAAAAATTATACATGCCGGCGCTTTTTTCACCGCCGAGCCTGATCACCGTTTTCAGATGGGGCAGCTTTTCGCTGGCGAGCGCGCCGGGGGCGCATTTTTCGATTTCCGGCGCCAGCTCGGCGATCATGTCGAGATAGCGGCTGGATTTGAACGATTCGGCCGCTATCAGCGCTTTGCATTCGACCTTGTTGAGCGCGTATTCAAGCTCCGACAGACGATAGGCCGGGTTGATATTGACCAGGATCAGCCCCGCCTTGGCGCTGGCGAACTGGCTGAGCGCCCATTCCGAATTGTTGGGCGACCAGATGCCGATACGCTCGCCCGGCGCGAGGCCGAGCGTGAGCAGGCCGGCGGCCAGCGCATCGACCTGGCGCTTCATCTCGGTATAGCTCCAGCGCACATCCTGGTGACAAACCACGAGCGCTTCGCGATCGCCGTGGCGCGCCGCCGTTTCGTCGAACTGTTGGCCGATGGTCTTGCCCAAGAGCGCCACGCCGCTGGCGCCGTGAACATAGCTCTGCGTCAATTTTTCCATCCGTCCCTCTCCGCGCGCGCCGTTCGAAACAAAATCCAGGCCGGAAATGTATCGCAAACCCGCCGGATATTCGCCAATTTTTCCCTTATACCAAGGAGCGGTGATAATGCATATGCCGGATGGGGTGCCGGCAATGAAG
>CAJXFT010000118.1 GCA_913053235.1 uncultured Alphaproteobacteria bacterium | reverse complement strand
TATCGACCGTCATGCTGCCGGCGATGGCGTAAGCCACCACCAGCGGCGGCGAGGCGAGATAATTGGCGCGGATATGGGGGCTGATGCGGCCCTCGAAATTGCGGTTGCCGGACAGTACCGAGGTGACCACCAGATCGCCCTCGTTAATCGCGTTTACAATCTCTTCGGCAAGCGGGCCTGAATTGCCGATGCAGGTGGTGCAGCCATAGCCGACCAGATTGAAGCCGAGCGCGTCGAGATCTTCCTGCAGGCCGGCCTTGGCGAGATATTCGCTGACCACCTTGGAGCCCGGCGCCAGCGACGTCTTGACCCAGGGCTTGACCTTCAGGCCGCGCGCGACGGCGTTGCGCGCCAGCAGACCGGCGCCGAGCATGACGCCCGGGTTGGAGGTGTTGGTGCAGCTCGTGATGGCGGCGATCACCACATCGCCGTGGCCGAGCGCGTGATCCATGCCGGTGACGGCCACGGTCGTGGCGCTTTCCATTGTCGGAACACCGAGTTCACTGATCAGCGCCTTAGAGAAGGCCGGCGAGGCGTCAGACAGAAAAATCTTGTCCTGCGGGCGTTTCGGCCCGGCGATGCTGGGGCGGACGGCGCCGAGCTCCAACTCCAGCGTATCGGTAAAGACCGGCTCCGGCGTCTCGCTGTCGCGCCACATGCCCTGCGCTTTTGCATAGGCCTCGACGAGATCGACGCGCTCGCCGTCGCGAGCGCTCAGGCGGAGATAGTCGATGGTCTCGGCGCTGATCGGAAAGAAGCCGCAGGTGGCGCCATATTCGGGCGCCATATTGGCGATGGTGGCCTGGTCGGCGAGCGACAATTGGTCGAGGCCGGGGCCGTAAAATTCGACGAATTTCCCGACCACGCCTTTTTGGCGCAGCATCTCGACCACCGTCAGCACCAGATCGGTCGCCGTCGAACCCTCGGCCAGACTGCCGGCGAGGCGAAAGCCCACCACTTCGGGCACCAGCATCGAAATCGGCTGGCCGAGCATCGCCGCCTCGGCCTCGATGCCGCCGACGCCCCAGCCGAGCACGGCCAGGCCGTTGACCATGGTGGTGTGAGAATCGGTGCCGACCAGCGTATCGGGATAGGCGATGGTGGCGCCGTCGGCCTCGGCCGTCCACACCACCTGGGCGAGATGCTCGAGATTGACCTGGTGGCAAATGCCGGTGCCCGGCGGCACGACGCGAAAATTGGCGAATGCCTGCTGCCCCCAGCGCAGGAAGGCGTAGCGCTCGGCGTTGCGCTGCATCTCGATGGCGGTGTTTTCGTCGAGCGCCGAGGCGCTGGCGAAGCGGTCGACCATGACCGAATGATCGATCACCAGATCGACCGGCGACAGCGGATTGATTTTGTCGGCATCGCCGCCGAGCGCCGCCATCGCGGCGCGCATGGCGGCGAGATCGACGACCGCCGGCACGCCGGTGAAATCCTGCATCAACACGCGCGCCGGGCGATAGCTGATTTCCTGGCTCGAGCGGCGCTTGGCCAGCCAGGCGGCGAGGCCCTTGATGTCCTCCACGGTGACGCTTTTGCCGTCCTCGTAGCGCAGCAGATTTTCTAAGAGAACCTTGAGCGAATAGGGCAGGCGGGAAATATCGCCGAGCCCGGCGCTTTCGGCGGCGGCAAGGCTGAAATAGTCGTAACCGAGCCCGCCGACATTCAGGGTGCGGCGGGTGTTAAGCGAATCCTGGCCAAGCGCGATCACGGGGGCGTCTCCTATGTCTCGGGATGGGTCCAAATCCCGGCGCCGAGTGTAGCATTCAAATCGTCAAGTCAAACCGCGCCGTCGGGAGGCGCCGGCGCGGCGCCATCCGCGGCTTCTTGGTATTATAGTTTCGATGAAGTTGATCGCCTCGTCCATCACGGTCTCGCGCGCCTGCACATGCGGCTCATGGGCGCAGTCCGGGATGAGGATGGTCCTGGCGGCGGCGCCGACGCCGGCCTCGATCCTCAGCAATTGTTCGGCGCTGCCATATTCGTCGTCGGCGCCCTGCATGGCGAGCACCGGCGCCTCGATGGCGCCCAGCGTCTCGGCCGGGATGGTCCAGTCGCGGAACTCGGGCGACAGCCAGATATCGGCCCAGCCGCGGAACATGCTTTCCGTATTGTCGCCGTGATAGAGCGCCAGGCGCTTTTCCATATCGCTGCTGTCGAAGCGCGTCACCGCCGCCCGCACGCCGGCGAGGGAGACCTCCTCGACGAATACATGCGCCGCCTCGGTAATCACGCCGAGCGTGCGCTCCGGATAGCGCGCCGCGAATAAGAGCGCGATCGAGCCGCCATCGCTATGGCCGAACAGGATCGCTTTCTCGATGCCGAAGGAATCGAGAACCTTCGGCAGCACGTCCGCCGCCTCGCGTTCCATGAAATCGGCCCGGCGCCGGCCGTGCAGCGCATCGGAGCCGCCATGGCCGTGGCGCTCATAGACCAATGCGTTGCAGCCGGTGGCGCGCGCCAGGGTATCGGGAAAATACTTCCACTGGGCGATACTGCCCAAACCCTCGTGCAGAAAGACGATGCTGGGGCCGAACCTGGGGCCTTTGCCGTAGGAGACGCAGCGCACCAGATGGCCGCCGACGCGCACATGCAACGCCGGCGAATCGTCCGGTCTGGCATCCTTGTGCCCGGTGACCAGGCCGGGTCGCAGCGGCGACGCGGCGAGCGATTTGCGGCGAAACAAGCGCCTCAGCATCTGCGGGCCTCTACTCCTTTGCCTTGCCGACACGCGGGCGCGCCGATAGCTTACGCGTAATTTTTAAGCGCGCCTTGCGTTCGGCGCAACAACGGGGATTGGATGAACGACGGCACGGCACGCTTTGCAGCGCGGGAGGTTGCATGTATTCGCGGAGAACGGCCGGTTTTTCGGGATGTTTCCTTCGCCCTTGAGCCCGGCGCCGGGCTCATTCTGCGCGGCCCCAACGGCTCGGGTAAATCGAGCCTCATACGCATCCTTGCCGGCTTCTTGAAGCCGGCCGGCGGCATGGTCGCCTGGGGCGGCGAAAATATGACCGTGGCGCCCGAGGCGCACAACGCACGCTGCCACTATGTCGGCCATTTGGAAGCGGTCAAAGCGGCCCTCACGGTGGCCGAACATCTCGCCTTCTGGGCCGCCGTCAAGGGCTTCGCCAAAGCGGACGACAATATTCTCGCAGCGCTCGATCTCGAGGATTTGGCCGAGGTTCCCGGCCGCTTTCTCTCGGCCGGGCAAAAACGCCGCCTGACGCTGACCCGCCTGCTGGCGACGCCGGCCGAGCTGTGGCTGTTGGACGAGCCCAGCGTCACCCTCGACGGCCAATCGGCGGCGCGTCTGGAAGCGATGCTGGCCGCGCACCGCGCCGGCGGCGGCATGGCGATCGTCGCCACCCACGCCGAGATCGCGCTGCCGGGCGCCGAGACCATCGATATGGCGAACCATGGCATCTCCGCGGCGGCTTTGTTGGGCGAATCCGCGGACGCCGCCGCCGGCGAGCCGGATTACGGCACATGGTGACGGCCTTCTTCGGCCTGATCGGGCGCGATCTCCGCCTGGCTGCGCGCGGCGGCATCGGCAGCCTGGTGACGGTGGTCTTTTTCGTCATCGCCGTGTCGCTGTTCCCGCTCGGCGTCGGGCCGGAGAGCGCGCTCCTGGAGCGCATTGCACCGGGCGTTCTCTGGGTATGTGCGCTGCTCGCCACCATGCTGTCGTTGGGGCGCATGTTCGATGAGGATTTCGAGGATGGCAGCCTCGAGATCATCGCCCTCGGCCCGCTGCCGCTCGAACTGGTGGTTCTCGCCAAGGCTCTGGCGCATTGGCTGATCACCGGCCTGCCGCTGATGATCGCCGCCCCGGTGCTGGCGGTGCTGCTCAATATGAGCACCGAGGGTTTCGCCGTGCTCATGATCTCGCTGCTGCTCGGCACGCCGACCCTCAGCCTGATCGGCTCGGTCGGCGCCGCTCTCACGGTCGGCCTCAGGCGCGGCGGCGTTTTGATTTCCCTGCTGGTGTTGCCGCTCTATGTTCCGGTATTAATATTCGCCGTCGGCGCGGTGGAAGGCGCGATCTTTGGCTTGGGCGAGCAGGCGAATCTCCTTATTCTCGCCGGCGGATTGCTCGCCGCTCTCGCATTGACCCCATGGGCAAGTGCTGCGGCTTTGAGAATGGCCCTGGAATAGGGCCTGAACGGTTAAGGACAAGATGGCGACAAAGACGAAAAAAGCCGGCATCGGGCTTCATTTCTTTGCCAATCCGGCGCGTTTTTTGCGCTTCGCGCGAAAAATATTCCCCTGGGTGGCGATTGTCGCGGTGGCCTGCATCGTTGCCGCCCTGGTGCTCGGCCTCGCCGTGGTGCCCGCCGACTACCGCCAGGGCGACGCCTACCGCATCATCTTCGTCCATGTGCCGGCCTCCTATATGGCGCTGATGATTTACGTCATCATCGCCCTGGCCTCCGCCGCCGGCTTCATTTGGCGCCATCCGCTGGCCGATCTTATCGCCAAATCGAGCGCCCCCATCGGCGCCTGTTTCACCTTCATCAGCCTGGTCACCGGCTCGCTCTGGGGCGAGCCGATGTGGGGCACCTGGTGGGTGTGGGACGCGCGCATCACCTCGATGCTGGTGCTGCTCTTCCTCTATCTCGGCTATATCGCGCTCAACAGCGCCTATGACGACCCGACCAAGGGCGCGCGCGCCTCGGCCATTCTCGCCCTGGTCGGCGCCGTCAACATCCCGATCATCAAATTTTCCGTCGATTGGTGGAACACGCTGCATCAGCCGGCGACGATCTCCAAATTCGACCGCCCGTCGATGGACGCATCCATGATCGCGCCGCTCTTGCTCATGGTGGTCGGCTTCATCGCCTATTATCTCGCCGTGCTGATTATCCGCCTGCGCTCCGAGATCGCGGCGCGGCGCATCCGCAACCTGCGCCTGGCGCAAGTCGGCGGCTAGCCGAAATAAATTGGAAATTGCGGCCATCACGCCAATTTCATATGAAGTATCGGATGCAAGCCATTAAGCTCGGTCGAACGATGCCAAGAATGCCGGATTACCACGGGTTTTAACTGCCATGTCCTTCTTCGAAATGGGCGGCTACGCCGCCTATATCTGGCCCGCCTTCGGCGTCGGCGCACTGGTGCTGATCGGCCTCCTGGTGATCAGCCTGCGCCGCCTGAAGAGCCGCGAGGCGGCGTTGTTGCGGCTTGAGGCGGCGGGCGGCGGGCGGCGGCGCCGGGGGCGCGGTGACGGTGATGAAGAGGATGCGGAAACAGAAAAAGAAGAGGCTTCGCCATGAAGCGCAAGCACCGCCGGCTGCTCTTTGTCGGCCTCGGCATGGCGGCGCTCGGTATCGCGGCGGCGCTCATCCTGCTCGCCTTCGACGACAATCTGGTGTTCTTCTTCAGCCCCACCGAGATGCAGGCGCGCGAATTCTCTCCCGATCAGCGGCTGCGTATCGGCGGCCTGGTCGAGGAAGGCAGCGTGGTGCGCGATGGCGATGGCCTGACCGTGCGTTTCAACATCACCGACACCGCCAATGTGGTGGCCGTGACCTATAGCGGCGTGCTGCCCGATCTGTTCGACGAAGGCCAGGGCGTGGTGGCCGAGGGACATATGCTGGGCGGCACCTTCGAGGCGGCGGAAATTCTCGCCAAGCATGACGAAAACTACATGCCGCGCGAGGTCGCCGACGCGCTCAAGGAGTCGGGCCAATGGCAAGGTGACGAGGCCGACAAGTGATCGCCGAAATCGGACATTTCGCGCTCATTCTCGCCCTCGCCCTGGCCGTGGTGCAGGGCACGCTGCCGCTGATCGGCGCCTGGCGCCGCAACGACAGCTGGATGGCCGTCTCGCGCCCCACCGTGGCCGGGCAGTTCGTCTTCGTCTCGCTCTCCCTGGGCTGCCTGATGTACGCCTATGTGGCGTCGGATTTCTCGCTCGCCAACGTCGCCGCGAATTCGCATTCGGACAAGCCGCTCCCCTATAAATTCTCCGGCCTGTGGGGCAATCATGAGGGCTCGATGCTGCTCTGGGTGTGGATTCTGGCGCTCTACGGCGTCGCCATCGCCGGCCTCGGCGGCAATCTGCCGCCGCCGCTGAGAGCCCGCGTGCTCGCCATCCAGGGGCTGGTCGGCGTCGGCTTCATCGTTTTCCTGCTGGCCACCTCGAATCCGTTCCTGCGCCTCGATCCGGCGCCGTTGAACGGCAACGGCCTCAATCCGCTGTTGCAGGATCCCGGCCTCGCCTTCCACCCGCCGCTCTTGTATTTCGGCTATGTCGGCCTTTCCGTCGCCTTTTCTTTTGCGGTGGCTGCCCTGATCGAAGGCAAGGTCGATCCCGCCTGGGCGCGCTGGGTACGGCCGTGGAGCCTGTTGTCCTGGTCGGCGCTCACCGCCGGCATCGTGCTCGGCTCGTGGTGGGCCTATTACGAACTGGGCTGGGGCGGCTTCTGGTTCTGGGATCCGGTCGAGAACGCCTCTTTCATGCCGTGGCTGATGGCGACGGCGCTGCTGCATTCGGCGATCGTCGCGGAAAAGCGCGACGCGCTGAAAAACTGGACCGTCCTCCTCGCCATCCTCGGCTTCTCGCTCAGCCTGATGGGCACCTTTCTGGTGCGCTCGGGGATGCTCACCTCGGTGCACAGCTTCGCCGCCGATCCCGAGCGCGGCGTCTTTATTCTGGGCTTTCTCGTCGTCGTCATCGGCGGCTCGCTCACCCTCTATGCGTGGCGTGCGCCGTCCTTGCGCTCCGGCGGCCGCTTCCGCCCGGTATCGCGCGAAGGCGCGCTGGTGGTCAACAATCTGCTGCTGGTGACGGGCTGCGCCACGGTCTTTATCGGCACCCTCTACCCGCTCATCCTCGACGCCATATCGGGCGACAAGGTCTCGGTCGGCCCGCCCTTCTTCGAATCATCCTTCGTCTGGATCATGGCGCCGCTGTTCATCCTCACGGCGGCGGGGCCGCTATTGGCGTGGAAGCGCGCCGACCTTGCCGGCGTCATGCAGCGCCTGGCGCTCGCTTTCGTGGCGGCGGCGGCGGCGGCGATTCTGTTGGTGGCGCTGAGGGGCGGCCCGTGGGGCGCCATCCTCGGGCTGACCATCGCCGCCTGGCTGATCGGCGGCGTGGCGGCGGAATTCATCGAGCGATTGCGCCTCTTTCGCGTGCCGCTCGGCGACAGTCTGCGGCGCGCCCTGGTGTTGCCGCGCTCGGCCTGGGGCATGAGCCTGGCCCATGCCGGCGTCGCCATACTGATCGCCGGCACCGTCGGCGCCACCAATTGGCAGACCGAGCGCGTCCAGGTCATGCAGGTCGGCGAGAGCGCCGAGGTCGCCGGCTATGATTTCACGCTTGTCTCGCTCGGCGAATCGCAGGGGCCGAACTACAACATCCTGCGCGGTGAGTTCCGCGTCCAACAGGACGGCGAGCTCATCGATACGCTGCATGCCGATAAACGAAAATATTGGGTGCAGGGGATGGACACCTCCGAGGCGGCGATCCGCACCAGCTGGATCGCCGATATCTATGTCGCCATCGGCGATCCGGCGCCGGCCGGCGGCATCGCGGTGCGCATATATTACAATCCGCTGGTTCCCTGGATCTGGATCGGCGCCCTGGTGATGGTGTTGGGCGGCCTGGTTTCGTTCAGCGACCGGCGCCACCGGGTCGGCGCGCCGAGCCGCGCGCGGCGTAAAATTCAGGCCGCCCGGCCGGCGGAGAACGAGGCATGACCGAGCGCAATGGCGATATGCCGCCGGGCGAGGCGGCGGAAGACACACCGCAGGAAGCCACGCCACAAGAGACGAAGCCTCGCCGGCGTCTGCTGTTCATCCTGGTTCCCGCCGCCTTCGGGGTTCTCGCCGCGGTGCTGGCCTGGCAATTGGAGACCGGCACGCCGGACAAGATTCCATCCGCCCTGATCGACAAATCGATCCCGCGGTTCGACCTGCCGCCGCTGCCCGGCTGGGACGCCGGCCTGGCCAGCGCCGATATCGAGAAGGGCGGCGTCTCGCTGGTCAATGTCTTCGCTTCCTGGTGCGGCCCGTGCCGTATCGAGCATCCCCTGCTGATGGATATCGCGGCCCAGGACATGCTGCCGATTTGGGGGCTCAACTATAAGGACCAGCCGAAAGACGCGACGCGCTGGCTGAACCAGTTGGGCGATCCCTACACACAGATCGGCTCCGATCTGAGCGGCCGGGTGGGCATCGATTGGGGCGTCTACGGGGTGCCGGAAACCTTCGTCATCGATGCCGAGGGGCGCATCGTCTACAAGCATATCGGTGTCCTCACGCGTAAAGATTGGGACGAAAAAATCCTGCCGCTCATCGAGAAACTGCGCCAATGACGATGCGCGCCGTGCCGCTCGCCCTGGCCGCCCTTCTGCTGCTCGCCCTCATGCTGCACCTGCCGAGCGCCGTCAGCGCCTTCAGCGCCGACGAGGCGCTTGACGATCCGGCCCAGGAAGCGCGCGCGCTCAAGCTGCATGACGAGTTGCGCTGCCCGGTGTGCCAGGGCCAGGCGATATCCGATTCGAACGCCGAATTGGCGCGCGATTTGCGCCGCATCGTGCGCGAGCGCATCGACGCCGGCGATTCGGACGATGCCGTGTTCGACTATCTCTCCGACCGCTACGGCGATTTCATCCTCTTACGCCCGCGCGTCAAGCCGACCAATTACGTTCTCTGGTTCGGCCCGGCGCTGGTCTTCGTCGCCGGTGCGGGTGGCCTCTGGTTATTTGTTCGCCGGCGCCGCGGGCGCGGCGCGGAAAGCGCGCCGGCGCCGCTCAGCGCGGCCGAGCGGGAAGAACTGGAGAAGCTGAGCCGCGATGATCCGGCATAGGCGCGCACAGAGGGGCCGGGCATGATTTTCTGGCTGGTCGCGGCGCTGATGACGGTGGCGGCGCTGGCGCTGGTGCTGGTGCCGTTGCTGCGCAGCCATCGCCGGGCGCCACGGCGCGTCGAGTTCGACATGGCGATCTACCGCGACCAACTGAATGAGCTCGAAAGCGACCTTTCGCGCGGCCTGGTCGGCGAGGACCAGAGCGAAGCGGCGCGGGTCGAAATCCAGCGCCGCATGTTGGCCGCGGCGCGGCGCGGAGGCGGCGAATCGCCGGCCCCCGAAGGCGCCGAGGAAGCGCCGGCGGCGCCCGCCGACAAGGCCCGGAACCGGCTCCTGATGGGCGCCATGGCGGTGGCGATTCCAGCCCTGGCGGTGGCGCTTTATCTGATATTGGGCGCGCCCGGCACGCCGGGGCAACCATTCTCGGGCGTCGCCCAACAAGGCGGCGGCGCGACGACGCAAGCGATGGGCGATCAAAGCATGGATGCCACCATCGCCAATCTGGCGCGGCGCCTCGAACAGGAGCCCGGCGATGTTCAAGGCTGGCTGCTGTTGGGCCGCTCGCTGTTGAGCGTGCAGCGTTACGGCGAATCGGCTCAGGCGTTCGCCACCGCCGCCAAGCTCTCCGGCGGCGATCCGGAGGTTAACAGCATGATGGCGGAAGCGATGGTCCTCGCCGCCGGGGGGGTGGTAACGCCGGATGCCGAGGCGGCCTTCGAAACGGTATTGGGCGCGCGGCCCGACGATGCGGCGGCGCAATATTACATCGGCAAGGCGCTGGCGCAGCGCGGCCGCCCCGTCGAGGCGCTCGAGGTGTGGCGAAAGCTGGCGGCGGAAACGCCATTGGACGTCCCGTGGCGCCCGGACCTCGTGGCCATGATGGAGCGCGCGGCGGAGGAAGCAGATATGGATCTGGGTGAAATACCGTTCGCCGCCCCGGCCACCGCCCAGCCGCCGGGGCCGAGCCAGGAAGACATGGCGGCGGCGGCGGAGATGAGCCCCGATGAGCAGCTCGAAATGATCCGCTCCATGGTCGGCCGGCTGGCGGCGCGGCTCGCCGAAGAGCCGGACGATCTCGAAGGCTGGCGCAATCTCGCCAGGTCATATCGCGTGCTCGGCGAGGACGCCAAGGCGGCGGAGGCTGAGCGGCGTGTCGCGGAACTGGAAGGCGGAACCGATGGCGCGCCCGGCGAGAGCGCCGAGGAGCAGGCGCAAAAGGTCGGCGCCATGGTGGAGAGGCTGGCCGAGCGCCTGCGCGAGAATCCCGGTGATTTGCAGGGCTGGCTCAATCTCGGCCGTTCCTATTCGGTGCTCGGCCGCCACGCCGAGGCGAACAACGCCTTCGAGTGGGCGCTGCAACTGGCGCCCGACGATACCGCCGTGCTCAACGATTATGCGCGCGCCGTGCTCAACGCATCCGATGACACCGAGCGATTCCCCGAACAGGCCATCCGCCTGTTCCGGCGCATCCTCGAGCTCGATCCGGACCATCTCGAAGCCATATGGTTCATGGGCTATGTCGAGGCGGGTTCGGGGCGCCCCGAGGCGGCGCGCGGCTATTGGCAGCACCTGATCGAGCTTTTACCGGCCGATGGCGGCGACCGCGAGGCGGTGCAGCAGGCGATCGACTCATTGCGGAATTGATCGGCGCAAAAAGAAGCGGGAGGAGAGACCATGCAAGCCATGATTTGCCGCGCCTGGGGCGGGCCCGACCAGTTGCGCCTCGAAGAGGTCGCGCCGCCGCAACCGGCGCCGCACCAACTGCGCATCAAAATATTGGCGGCCGGCGTCAATTATGCCGATACCATCATGATTGAGGGCCGCTACCAGACGCGCCCGGATTTTCCCTTCGCGCCGGGGCTGGAAGCCTGCGGCGAGGTGATCGAATGCGGCGCCGAGGTCTCCCGCTTCAAGCCGGGCGATCGGGTGATGGCGTTCCTCCGCCATGGCGGCTTCGCCGAACAGGCCGTGGCCAACGAATCCGACAGCTTCAAGGTGCCGGACGCGATGACGGTCGAGACCGCCGCCTCGTTTCTGATCGGCTATGTCTCCTCGCATGTCGCCATCCGCTGGCAGGCCAAGCTGGAACCCGGCGAGCGCCTGCTGGTGCTGGGCGCCTCGGGCGGCGTCGGGCTGACGGCGGTCGAGATCGGCAAGGCCTTCGGCGCCAGGGTGATCGCCGCCGCGAGTAGCGCCGAAAAACTGGAGATCGCGCGCGACCGCGGCGCCGATGAATTGATCGACTATAAGCGCGACAGCCTGAAAGCGCGCGTCGCCGAGATCACCGGCGGCGAGGGCGCCGACGTCTGCTACGACCCGGTCGGCGGCGACCTGTTCGACGAGGCGCTGTCCTCGCTGGCCTGGGGCGGGCGCTTCCTGGTGATCGGCTTCGTCGGCGGCATTCCGCAAATTCCGGCCAACCGGCTGCTCGTCAAGAGCCGCTCGGCGATGGGCTCGTCGCTGCGATATTACCGCCAGCGCCGGCCCGAACTGCTGGTCGCCAGCGTCGAGGAACTTCTCGGCTGGTGGCAGGCCGGCAAGATCAAACCCCTGATCACCAACAAATTTTCGCTGGCCGAAGTTCCCGCCGCCATGGCCGAACTGCTGGAGCGCCGCGCCATCGGCCGCATCGTCATTTCCATGGCCTGACCATCGCCCCCGCGGCAATCGCTGCCACAATCGCTGCCATTGTCTTGCTCGAAGCGGCCAATTAGACTGATTCCATCTTATAATTTTCCGGGATTGGAGCGCATGGCCACGGACGCCATCAAACGCCGATTGGCCGCCATACTCTCCGCCGATGTGGTCGGCTACAGCCGGCTGATGGGCGACGACGAGGAGAGCACCTTCGATATCCTGCGCCAGTGCCGCGAATCCATCGACGGCTGCGTCGCCGACAAGGGCGGGCGCATCGTCGCCACCGGCGGTGACAGCGTGCTGGCCGAATTCCCGAGCGCCGTCGAGGCGGTGCGCTGCGCGCTGGCCATGCAGGAGGGCATCGCGCGCTGCAATATCGACCGCACCGATGACAACCGCATGCGCTTTCGCATCGGCATCAATCTCGGCGATGTGATGATCAACGGCGACGATATTCTCGGCGACGGCGTCAATATCGCGGCGCGCCTCGAACAGATCGCCGAACCCGACAGCATTTATATTTCCGGCACCGTCTACGACCAGGTGCGCAACAAGCTCGACCTCGCCTATAGCGATCTCGGCG
>CAJXFT010000117.1 GCA_913053235.1 uncultured Alphaproteobacteria bacterium | reverse complement strand
TCTGCGTGCAGATCAGCGGCGCGCCGCGCTCCCAGCGCGAGATGCAGACATTGCAGCCGATGCATTCGCGGATATCGTCGGTGCGGCCCTCCTCGATCTTGCGCGGCAGGTAGGGATCGGCGATCGACGGCCTCGCCGTGCCGATGATGTCGCATTGCCCGGACGACATGGCGGAGGTGATCCGCTCCGGTCAAGCCGACATCATCGGCTCCGCGCGGGGCTCGATCGCCGATCCGTTTCTGCCGAACAAGATCAACGAGGGGCACTTGGACGACATTCGCGAATGCATCGGTTGCAATGTCTGCATCTCGCGCTGGGAGCGGGGCGCACCGCTGATATGCACCCAGAATCCGGTCGCCAACGAGGAATTCCGGCGCGGCTGGCATCCCGAGAATTTCGACCAGGCCGAGCAGCCCGGCTCGGTTCTCGTCGCCGGCGCCGGACCGGCCGGGCTGGAATGCGCGCGCGTGCTCGGCGCACGCGGCTATGACGTTCACCTGTGCGAGGCCGAGGCCGAGGTCGGCGGCCATGTGCGCGACGTGATGCGCCTCCCCGGATTGGCCGAATGGGGCCGCGTGGTCAGCTACCGCCAGACCCAACTCGACAAACTCAAGAATGTCGAGATCCACACCGAGAGCCCGATGAGCGCCGATAACGTGCTCACCTACGGCGCCGACAAGGTTGTGATCTGCACCGGCTTTACGTGGAACGGCGACGGCATGAGCCACGTCACGATGGCGCCGATTCCCGGCGTCGATGCCAGCCTCGCGCAAATCGCCACGCCGGACCAGGTGATGGCCGGCAAGGAGATCGGCGACCGCGTCATCGTGCTCGACGGCGACGGCTATTTCACCGGGGTCAGCCTGGCCGAGTTGCTCGTCGATCAGGGCAAGCAGGTGTCGATCGTCACGCATCTTCCGAGCATCGGCCAGATGACCGAATACACCCTCGAAGCGCCGAACCTGCACCGCATGATGCATGAGAAGGGCATTGCGCAATACACGTCGAGCTGGTTCGAGGAGGTCGTCGTCGACAATCTGGTAAAGGCCAAGCTCTTCAATCTCTACCGCGACGGCTACAAACGGACGACCGAGCCGGTCGCCGGAGAGCTGCCGCGCAAGGCCGGCACCGAGTTCGAAATTCTCGAGGCCGATACCATCGTCGCCGTCACCGGGCGCTCGGCCAATGACGGGCTGTTCCGCGAGCTCAAGCAGCGCAAGACCGAGTGGCGGGCGGAAGGCATCGAGGCGGTCTACGCGGCCGGCGACTGCTACGCGCCGCGCTTCATGGCCGACGCGATTTTCGACGGCCACCGCATCGCCCGCGAGTTCGAGACCGATAATCCGCGCCGCGCGCTGCCGATGCTGCGCGAGCGCATGATCTGGGGCCATGACATAGATCCACGCCTCGACGCCTAGGGCGCCGGGTCTCGGCTGGTTTGCGGCCATGGCAGGACGCTCGGAGTTTTCTTGGAAATCAAGGCGAAAATATTTACCGGCCCCAACATTTATTCGCACCAGCCGGTCGTCGTATTTTCCTTGGCGAGGAATGAGCTGGCGGGTTTCGCGCCGGCGGAGAGGATTCGGGCGATTCACAAAGCTCTTTCGGGCTGGTTTCCGGATCTGGAGGAATGGAACCATCCGCCGGGCGCGCAATTGGAGGAGACGGTTGCCCACACCATCGCCCGCACCGCGGTGGCGGCGCAACGAAGCGGCGGCGCCGATGTTCGATTCGGAGAAATTCTGATTGGCGCGGATGCGGCAATCATCGAAACCCTGTTGGGATTTGAGGACGCGACGACGGCGATCGAGGCGGGCCGTTTGGCGGCGTCTTTGATGAAAATGCTGGCGCCCGATTTGGATCAGACTTATCCGGATATTGGAGATGAGACCCGGAGCCGGGTGAACGGCGCCGTCGAATCGTTCCTGGAAAAAATGCGGCAACGCAAACCGACGATCAGTGTGAAGCGCCTCACCGAGGAGGCCGCTTCGCGCGATATTCCATGGCAATATCTGGGCCGCAACCTGGTCCTCTACGGGCAAGGACGATTTCAGCGGCGCACCTTCCAGTGCTTTTCGGATCGAACCGCGCTCGTCGCCGTTCAGATATCTTCCAACAAGTCGCTGACCAACCGCCTGCTCGGCACTTGCGGGATTCCGGTGCCGGCGCAACGCGTCGTATCGGAAAGCGGCCAAGCGCGGACCGCCGCCGAGGAAATCGGTTTCCCGGTGGTGGTAAAGCCACTCAGTTCCGATTTCGGTACCGGGGTATCGGTCGATCTGACCGACGCGGATCAGGTGGATTCAGCCTTCAAGACGGCCAGAGAACAGGGCCCCGCCGTCATTGTCGAAAGCTTCTTAAAGGGCGAGGACCATCGGCTTCTGATCATCGACGGAGAAGCGGTGGCTGCCGCCAAGCGCTCGCCCGCCTGCGTCACCGGCGATGGCCACAAATCGATCAGGGAACTGGTGGCGGATACCAACCTCGATCCCAAACGAGGCTGGGAAGGGGAAAATCTTCTGACCCGGTTGCCGCTGGATCGCGAGGCCCTGGATCTCCTGAAGGCGGCCGGTTTGGCGCCGAATTCGGTTCTGCCAAAAAACAAAACCGCCTATTTGCGCCGCAATGCAAATCTATCGACGGGCGGAACCGCCACCGATGTTACCGATTCCGTACATCCCGACAACTGGAAAGCGGCGATCGACGCGGCGTCGGTCATCGGCCTCGACATCGCCGGCATCGACTTCCTGACGCCCGACATCAGCCGCTCCCATCATGAGGTCGGCGGCGGCATCTGTGAGGTAAATTGCACGCCCGGCCTGCGCATGCATCTCGCACCGAGCGTCGGCAAGCCGCGCAATGTCGTGGCCAACATCCTGGACAGCATGTTTCCCGGCAATAGCAATGGCCGCGTGCCGGTCGCGGCTATTACGGGGACCAACGGCAAGACGACGACCGCGCATATGCTGGCGCATATACTCAAATCCACCGGCCGGACGGTCGGGCTGACGACCACCGAAGGCATCTACATAAATGACCGGCGGATAGAGCAGGGCGACTGCGCCGGACCGCGCGCGGCGCGTCAGGTGTTGAGCCATCCGCAAGTCGAGGAAGCCGTTCTGGAATCCGCCCGTGGCGCCATTGTCCGGTTTGGTCTGGGCTTCGATTGCTGCGATGTCGGCGCCGTCCTCAACGTCGACGACGACCATATCGGCTTCGATGGAATCGATAGCGTCGAAAGGATGGCCGAGGTCAAACGCCTTGTCGTCGAGGTGGCTCGCGACACCGCCGTTCTCAATGCCGACGACCCGCTATGCGTGGCGATGAGCGGGCATACCCAAGCCGAGAAAATCTGCTACGTCGCCATGAACGCCGAGAACCCTGTGGTGCGCGATCATGTTGGTGCCGGGCGCCCGGCCGTCACGCTTGAATCGGCCGAGGAGAAAGAGAAAGAAACGATAACCATTCACCGCGATGGAAAAGCCGTGCCGGTGATCGAAGCCGGCTCCATACCCGCCGCCCTTAACGGCCGCGCCAGGCATAACGTACAGAATGCCTTGTTCGCCACCGCCCTGGCCTGGGCGATGGGCCGACAAGCAGATGCGATAGGCAAAAGCCTTGGCAGCTTCGAAAATAATTTCGAAAACACGCCGGGTCGGATGAATTTCTTCGACGGGCTGCCGTTCACGGTGATTCTCGATTTCGCGCACAACCCCACCAAGCTGGAAGCCATATGCCGGACCGTCGATCAATTTCCCGTCGCGGGTCGGCGCCTTTGCGTGCTGTCCTCGCCCGGCAATCGCCGTGACGACCATATCAGGGAAATGGGCCGCCGCGCCGCCGGCCATTTCGATCGGTTCATCTGTACGAATTGGGATGATTTGCGCGGGCGCGGAGCAGAGGAAGTTCCCGCACTGATCGGCGAAGGACTGACCTCGGCGGGCGTGGATGCCGGGCACATCAGAACCCACCTCGCGGAAAAAGACGCCGTGGCCGCCGGCCTGGGCATGGCGAAAAAAGGCGACATCCTGTTGATCTCGGGTAAGGATCATGCGCGCGGCTGGAACCAGATTACCAGCTTCGACAGCGCCTCCGACCGCCCGCAAAATTAGTTTTCCTTAGAGCCCGTATATCGCAATTGGACTTTCAGAGATGAAAGCCGCCGCCGGCGCTCAGCTTGACTTGGCGAGGGCCGGGGCGTAGTTTCCGCCGCGTTCTACGATTTACGTTCCACCGCCTCCGAGGAGGCACGCCAGTCCGCGAGTTTCGCGCGCTGGCGCGATTTGCGTTTTGCTTCAAGGATAGCCGCTTTGTTCGAATCTCTTTCCAGCCGCCTCGGCGCCGCTTTCGACAAGCTGACGCGCCACGGCGCGCTCAGCGAGAGCGATGTTTCGGCCGCCATGCGCGAGGTGCGCGTGGCGCTGCTGGAAGCCGATGTGGCGCTGCCGGTGGTCAAGCAGTTCATCGACGAGGCCAAGGCCGAGGCGCTCGGCGCCGAGGTGCTGAAAAGCGTCACGCCGGGGCAGCAGGTGATCAAGATCGTCAACGACCATCTGGTCAAGATGCTGGGCGGCGCCGGCGCGGTCGATATCAATCTGGCGACCGAGCCGCCGGCCGCCATATTGATGGTCGGCCTGCAGGGCTCGGGCAAGACGACGACCAGCGCCAAGCTCGCCAAGCTCTTAAACGAGAAGGACAAGAAACGCGCCCTGCTGGCCTCGCTCGACACCAGGCGGCCGGCGGCGATGGAGCAGCTCGCGGTGCTCGGCGAACAGGCCGGCATCGACACGCTGGCGATCCAGGACGGCCAGGCGCCGGTCGCCATCGCCAAGCGGGCGATGAAGACGGGGCGCGAGCAGGGCTACGATGTGGTTATCCTCGACACCGCCGGGCGCCTCCATGTCGACGATGAGTTGATGGACGAGGTGGTGGCGGTCAGGAAGGCCGCCAAGCCGGTCGAGACCCTGCTGGTCGCCGATGCGCTGACCGGCCAGGATGCCGTCAATGTCGCCACCCAGTTCAAACAGCGGGTTGATGTGACGGGCATCATCCTCACCCGCGTCGACGGCGACGGGCGCGGCGGGGCGGCGCTTAGCATGCGCGCGGTGACCGGCTGCCCGATCAAGCTGATCGGCGTCGGCGAGCAGCTCGACGCGTTGGAACCCTTCCATCCCGAACGCATCGCGTCGCGCATCCTCGGCATGGGCGACGTCGTCGGCCTGGTCGAAAAGGCGCAGGAAACGATCGACGAGAAAGAGGCCGTAAAGCTCGCCAAGAAGATCAAGAAAGGTGGCTTCGACCTCAACGATCTCTCCTCCCAGCTCACCCAGATGCGCCGCATGGGCGGCATGGACGGGCTGTTGGGCATGCTGCCCGGCGTCGGCAAGGTCAAGCGCCAGATGGCCGAGGCCAATGTCGACGAGAAATCGCTCGACCGCATGCAGGCCATTATCAGCTCGATGACCAAAGCCGAGCGCGCCAAGCCCAAAAGCCTCAACGGCTCGCGCAAGCGGCGCATCGCGGCCGGCTCCGGCACCACCGTGCAGGACGTCAACCGGCTCTTAAAACAGTTCAAGCAGATGAACGTGATGATGAAACGGATGGGCAAACTCGGCGAAAAAGGCCTCATGCGGGCCGGCATGCCGGGACTGATGCCACCACAATAAAACACGCAATAATCCGATTGTCGGAAACCTCAGAGGAATAAAGACGGCATGGCCTTGAAAATTCGCCTTTCCCGCGCGGGCGCCAAGAAACGCCCGTTCTACCGCATCGTCGTCACCGATTCGCGCAACCCGCGCGACGGCCGCTTTATCGAACGCGTCGGCACTTACGACCCGATGCTGCCCAAGGACGGCCAGCGCGTGACGTTGAAGGAGGACCGCATCCGCCATTGGCTGGGGATCGGCGCCAAGCCGTCCGATCGGGTGGCGCGCTTCCTCGGCCAGGCGGAAATCATCCCGATGCCGGCGCGGCGCAACAATCCGCAAAAAGCCGTGCCCAAGGCCAAGGCGCAGGCGCGCATGGAAGAAGAGCGCGAGAAGGCGGAAGCCGCCAAGGCGGCACCGGCGAAGGATGCTCCGGCGGCGGACGCACCGGCCGAGGACGCACCGGCCGAGGATGCACCGGCGGCGGACGCACCGGCCGAGGATGCACCGGCGGCGGACGCTCCGGCGGCGGACGCTCCGGCGGAGGATGCCCCGGCGGCGGCGGAAGCACCGGCGGAGGAAGCGCCGGCCGAGGATGCACCGGCGGCGGAGACCCCGGCGGAGGAAGCGCCGGCAGAGGAAGCGGCGGCGGAAGCGGCACCGGCCGAGGAAGCGGCACCGGCGGCGGAAGCGCCGGCCGAGGAAGCACCGGCGGAAGAGGCAGCGGCGGAGGAAGCGCCGGCGGAGGAAGCACCGGCGGCGGAAACGACGGAAGAAAGCAGCCCGGAAGGCGGCGAAGATGCGCCCGCGCAAGAGGCCGAAAAGGACGCCGGCTGAGGGCCCGGGGCCGCTCGGCTCGACCGGCGCCGCGGAAGCGCCGGCGGGGCTGGTCTGTCTCGGCGAGGTGCTCGGCGCGCATGGCGTGCGTGGGGCGGTAAGAATCAAGAGTTTTGCCATGAATGTCAGCGATATCGCGGCCTATGGGCCGCTCCAGAGCGAGGATGGCGGCCGGCACTTTGCGCTCACCGTGCGCGGCGTCTCGCGCGGCGCCGTGCTCGCCGAAATCGACGGCATCGACCGACGAGAAGCGGCGGCGGCGTTGCGCGGCACCCGGCTCTATGTGCGGCGCGAGGCGCTGCCCGAGACCGAAGAGGATGAATTTTATCACGCCGACCTGATCGGCCTCAGCGCCCGCACCGTGAGCGGCGAGAGCTATGGCGTGGTGCGCGGCATCTATGATTACGGCGCCGGCGACGTGATCGAAATCGAGCGCCAGAAGGAGCCTTCGATCCTGTTTCCTTTTACCCGCGAAAACGTGCCCGAAATCGACCTCGCGGCGGGCTGCCTGGTGATCGACCCGCCGGCGGAAATCATAGCCGGCGATGCCGGCGAAACGGAAAAGCCATGAGCGGCGCGCTAAATTCCGCTGGCGAGGCAACACCGTGGTGCGCGACGGTGCTGACGCTCTATCCCGACATGTTCCCCGGCCCGTTGGCCGGCGCCGTTTCCGGGCGCGCCCTGGCGCGCCGCATCTGGTCGCTCGATTGCCTCGACATTCGCGACCATGCGCATGGCAAACACGGCACCGTCGATGACCAGCCGTTCGGCGGCGGCCCCGGAATGGTCATGCGCCCCGACGTGTTGGCCGCCGCCATCGATGCGGCGCGCGCCGGCGGCAGCGCCGCGCCGGTGATCTATTTGACGCCGCGCGGAACCCCACTCGACCAGTCGCGCGTGCGCGAAATCGCCGCCGGCGCCGGCGCGACGCTGATCTGCGGTCGCTTCGAAGGCGTCGACGAGCGCGTGCTGGAGGGCCGCGGCATCGAGCAGTTGAGCATCGGCGATTATGTGCTGTCGGGCGGCGAGATCGCCGCTCTGGCGCTGATCGACGCCTGCGTGCGGATATTGCCGGGCGTCGTCGGCGCCGCCGAATCGCTGGCCGAAGAAAGTTTCGAACACGGCCTCCTCGAATATCCCCATTACACGCGTCCGCGCAGCTTCGAGGGCAAGGACGTGCCGGCGGTGTTGCTGAGCGGCGATCACGGGCGTATACGGTCGTGGCGCCGCGCCGAGGCCGAGAAAACCACGCGCCAACGGCGCGCCGATCTTTACGTCGGCACGCACCACGAAAGCGCCAACACGAGGGCAAAATCATGAACATCATCGAGCAAATGAACCGAAAAAATGTCGCCAAGCTGTCCGCCGATCGCGACGTGCCGGAATTTGCCCCCGGCGATACCGTGCGCATCCATGTCAAGGTGACGGAAGGCACGCGCGAACGCATCCAGATGTTCGAAGGTGTGTGCATCGCGCGCAAGAACAGGGGCCTCAATTCCTCCTTCACGGTGCGCAAGATTTCGCACGGCGAAGGCGTCGAGCGCGTGTTTCCGCTCTATTCGCCGCGCATCGCCAAGATCGAGATCGCCAAGCGCGGCGCGGTGAGGCGCGCCAAACTCTATTATCTGCGCGGCCGGCGCGGCAAATCGGCGCGTATCCGCGAGAAGCGCGACGACCGCGCGACACGCGACGCCAAGGAAAAATCGACGCCCAATAACCAGGCGGCGCCCGAAAACCAGGCGGCGAAAGACTGAGAGGAGCCGCATATGAGCGCGCAAAAGACCCTGTTCGACAAGATATGGGAGAGCCATGTCGTATCGGAAAACGATGACGGCACGTCGCTCCTTTATATCGACATGCACTTGACCCACGAGGTGACGAGCTGGCCCGGCTTCGAAAGCATGCGCAACAATGGCCGCGCCCTGCACCGCCCCGACGCCGTGCTCGCGGTGCCGGATCATGTCATCCCGACCACCGGGCGCGGCGAGCGCATCGCCGACGAGCAGGCGCGCGTGCAGTTCGAGACGCTCATTCAGAACTGCGCCGATTTCGATGTGCCGCTGATCCCGCTCCTCGACGAGCGCCAGGGCATCGTCCATATCATCGGGCCGGAACAGGGCGCGACGCAGCCCGGCATCACGCTGGTCTGCGGCGACAGCCACACCGCGACGCATGGCGCCTTCGGCTGCCTCGCTTTCGGCATCGGCTCGAGCGAAGTCGAGCATGTGATGTGCACCCAGACCCTGGTGCAAAAGCGGCCCAAGAATATGCGCGTCGCCGTCGATGGCGATTTGGCGCCGGGCGTCACCGCAAAGGACATGATCCTCGCCATCATCGGCACCATCGGCACCGCCGGCGGCACCGGCCATGTCATCGAATATGTCGGCTCGGCGATTCGCGCGCTGACGATGGAGGGGCGCATGACGGTGTGCAACATGACCATCGAGGGCGGCGCCAGGGCCGGCCTGATCGCCGCCGACGAGACCACCTTCGCCTATGTCAAGGGACGTGCCATGGCGCCGAGCGAAGCCGAATGGCCGGCGGCGCTGAAATATTGGCGCTCGCTGCCCTCCGATGCCGGCGCTGCTTACGACAAGGATATCTCGCTCGACGCCGAGGCGATCGCGCCGCACGTGACCTGGGGCACCAGCCCCGAGGATGTCGCGCCGATCGATGGCCGCGTGCCGGATCCGTCCGCCGCGGCGGAAGAGAAGCAGCAGGGCGCCATCCGCCAGGCGCTCGAATATATGGACCTCAAAGCCAACCAGCCGATCACCGATATCAAGATCGACCGCGCCTTTATCGGCTCCTGCACCAATGGCCGTATCGAGGATATGCGCGCCGCCGCCGAGGTCGCCAAGGGACGCAAGCTCGCGCCCGGCGTCAGCGCCATGGTGGTGCCGGGCTCGGGCCTGGTGAAAACCCAGGCCGAGGCCGAGGGGCTCGACAAGATCTTTACGGATGCGGGCTTCGAATGGCGCCAGCCGGGCTGCTCGATGTGCATCGCCATGAACGGCGACATATTGCAGGCCGGCGAGCGCTGCGCCTCGACCTCGAATCGCAACTTCAAGGGCCGCCAGGGGCGCGGCAGCCGCACCCATCTGGTCAGCCCCGCCATGGCGGCGGCGGCGGCCATCGAAGGGCATTTTGTCGACGTCCGCCAACTGGCGTCGTAGCGGGCGGGGAAAGGCGAGAGAGATGAAAAAATTCACCACCCTTTCGGGGCCGGCGGCGGCGCTCAATATGATCAATGTCGATACCGACCAGATCATCCCCAAGCAATATCTCAGCGCCATCTCGCGCGCCGGCCTGGGCAAGGGCCTGTTCAATGATTTCCGCTATGACATGGCGGGCAATGAAAAGCCCGATTTCGTGCTCAACCGCGAGCCCTATAGGGGCGCCAAAATCCTCATCGCCGGCGATAATTTCGGCTGCGGCTCGAGCCGCGAGCACGCGCCCTGGTCGCTCGTGGATTTCGGCATCCGCTGCGTCATCGCGCCCGGCTTCGCCGATATATTCTTCAACAATTGCGTCAAAAACGGCGTTCTGCTGATCGTCATGGCGGAAGCCGGGGTCGGAGAGTTGATGGCGCGGGCGGACAATCCGCAAAGCTGCGAGATGTCGATCGATCTCGAAGCCCAGACCATCACCCTGGCCGACGGCGCCAGCGTCGCGTTCGAGATCGAATCGTTCCGCAAGCACCGCCTCTTGAACGGCCTCGACGATATCGAAATAACGCTGCAAAAGAAGGCCGAGATCGGCGCCTTCGAAGCCAGTCAAAAGGCGGAACTGCCTTGGCTCTACCGCTAACACCTTCAATCCAAATTACCGGACGGGAATATGACCACAAACAGAAAAGTCCTGATGCTGGCCGGCGATGGCATCGGCCCCGAAGTGATGCACGAAGCCGCCCGCATGATCGAATGGATGAACGATTATCGCGGCGCCGCCTTCGAGATCCAGGAAGGGCTGTGCGGCGGCGCCGCCTATGACGCGCACGGCACCTCGCTGACCGACGAAACCCTGGCCGACGCGATGGCCGCGGACGCGGTGCTGTTCGGCTCCGTCGGCGGGCCGAAATGGGACGATGTGCCACGCGACGAGCGCCCCGAGGCCGGCCTGTTGCGGCTCAGGAAGGAAATGGACCTGTTCGCCAATCTGCGCCCGGCGACGGTGTTCGACGCCCTCGCCGAAGCCTCGACCCTGAAAGCGGATGTGGTCTCCGGGCTCGACCTGATGATCGTGCGCGAGCTTACCGCCGGGGTTTATTTCGGCACCCCGCGCGGCACCGATAGGCTGCCCGACGGCACCCGGCGCGGCTTCGATACGGAAGTCTACACCGAACCCGAAATCGAGCGCGTCGCGCGCGTCGCCTTCGAACTGGCGCGCAAGCGTGCCAACAAGGTGCATTCGGTCGAGAAAGCCAATGTCATGGAATCGGGCGTCTTTTGGCGCGAGATCGTCACGGCGCTTCACAAAGCCGAATATTCCGACGTCGAGCTCCATCATATGTATGCCGACAATTGCGCCATGCAGCTGGTGCGCCAGCCCAAGCAGTTCGACGTCATCGTCACCAACAATCTGTTCGGCGACGTGCTGTCGGACTGCGCCGCCATGCTGACCGGTTCGCTCGGCATGCTGCCCTCGGCCTCGCTCGGCGCGCCCGGCGAAGACGGCCGGCGCAAGGCGCTCTACGAGCCGGTGCACGGCTCGGCCCCCGATATAGCCGGGCAAAGCCTGGCCAATCCGGTGGCGATGATGCTGAGCTATTCGATGATGCTGCGCTATTCGTTCGATATGGCCGAGGAAGCGGATTTGGTCGAGCAGGCGGTGGAAAATGTCCTCGCCGGCGGCCTCAGGACGGCCGATATCATGCAGGAGAAGACGGCCAAGGTCTCGACCGGCGTCATGGGCGACGCGGTCCTGCGCGAGATGGGCAAGCTCGACCGCCAGGGCGATCGGCGCGCGGCGAATATATAAGGGCGGAAGATCATGGGTTATAGAGTTGCGGTTGTCGGCGCCACCGGCAATGTCGGCCGGGAGATTCTCGGCGTGTTGTCGGAGCGCGGCTTTCCCGCCGATGAAGTGGTGGCGCTGGCGTCGCGCCAATCGGTGGGCAAGGAAGTTTCGTTCGGCGACGACATAACGCTGGCGGTGCAGGCGCTCGAGGATTTCGATTTCTCCGGCATCGATTTCGGCCTGTTCTCGCCGGGCTCGGCGGTGTCGCGCAAGCACGCGCCGCGCGCCGCCGATTCGGGCTGCGTGGTGATCGACAACACCTCCGAATTCCGCATGGACGAGGACGTGCCGCTGATCGTGCCCGAGGTCAATGGCGAGGCGCTCGCCGACTTCCGCCTGCGCAACATCATCGCCAATCCCAACTGCTCGACCATCCAGATGGTGATGGCGCTGAAGCCGTTGCAGGATTTGGCGCCGATCAAGCGCATCGTGGTATCGACCTATCAATCGGTGTCGGGCGCCGGCAAGGGCGCGATGGATGAATTGTTCGACCATACCCGCGCCATCTTCATGAACGACCGCAAGCAGCCGAAGACCTTTGCCAAGACCATCGCCTTCAATGTGATCCCGCAGATCGACAGCTTCATGGATGACGGCTCGACGCGCGAGGAAACCAAGATGGTGCGCGAGACGCAGAAAATTCTCGATCCCGATATCGCGGTCAGCGCCACCTGCGTGCGGGTGCCGACCTTCGTCG
>CAJXFT010000116.1 GCA_913053235.1 uncultured Alphaproteobacteria bacterium | reverse complement strand
CGAGAGTTCCTATTTCAGCGCACAGCCGAACTTCGCGGTCATCGATAATCTCTTAAGCCATGACACGCTCCTGCGCCTGCGCGCCTTTTGCCGCGAGGCGACGATTTGGAAGCAGGTCGGGCGCGGTCATCTCGGCGCCCGTTTGGAGGACGGCTTTGGCGAACCCCTGCTGCTGCAAATCGCGCACGAGCTGCGCCGCGGACTGCCGGCGATTCTTGCCGACCATCCGCTGATCGATATGTGGGCGCACAAATGCGATCAACAATTCGCCGGATTGGCCATGCATGCCGACCGCGCCGCCGTGAACGTCAATTTCTGGATTTCGCCGGACGACGCCAATTGCGATCCAAAATCCGGCGGCCTCGAACTGTTCAGGGCGCAAGCGCCCCTGGCCTGGGATTTTCGCCGCCACCGTGACGCGCAAGAGGATATCGAGCGCATCCTCGAGCAACAGGGCGGCGCCAGCACCACCATCCCGCACCGCTCCAACCGGGCGGTAATTTTCGATTCAAATCTGTTTCACAGGACCGCGGATTTACGCTTCCGCAACGGTTACATCAACCGCCGCACCAATATCACCATGCTGTTCGGCAACCGCTATTATCGTTAGGCGCGGTCGCGCCCGGCCGGTGGCCAAAGCCATCGAAAGCTCCCCTCCCCTCCCCTATACTGAACGCCATGACCGTGGATTTATCGGCGCCCGTGCGCGTCATCGGCGGCGGCCTGGCGGGTTGCGAGGCGGCCTGGCAGATCGCCGAGCGCGGCATTCCGGTGGCGCTTTATGAGATGCGCCCGGAGCGCCGCACCGAAGCCCATGTGACCGGCAATCTGGCCGAGCTGGTATGCTCCAATTCGTTTCGCTCGGACAATTGGGAGACCAACGCGGTCGGCCTCCTGCATGAGGAGATGCGCCGCGCCGGCTCGCTCATCCTCGGTGCGGCGGACGCCCACAAGGTGCCGGCCGGCGGCGCTCTCGCGGTCGACCGCGAAGGATTCGCCGGCGCCGTCGAGGCGGCGCTCGAGGGCCACCAAAATGTCGAGATACGGCGCCAGGAAATTCTCGAATTGCCGGGCGCCGACGCCGGCCCCGTCCTGGTCGCGAGCGGCCCGCTCACCTCGGCCAGCCTCGGCGCCGCCATTCTCGAGCGCAGCGGCGTACACGCGCTGGCTTTTTTCGACGCCATCGCACCGGTGATCTACAAGGACAACATCGATTTCACCACCGCCTGGATGCAATCGCGCTACGACAAGGAGGGGCCGGGCGGCGACGCCGCCGCCTATATCAACTGCCCGCTCGACGAAGCGCAATATGAAGCCTTCATCGACGCCCTGCTGGCGGCGGAGCGCAGCCGGTTCAAGGAATGGGAAAAAAACACACCCTATTTCGAAGGCTGCCTGCCGATCGAGGTGATGGCGGAACGCGGCCGCGAAACGCTGCGCTACGGCCCGCTCAAGCCGGTCGGCCTGACCAATCCGCATTCGGACGTCAAGCCGCATGCCGTGGTGCAGTTGCGCCAGGACAATGCGCTCGGTACGCTCTACAACATGGTCGGCTTTCAGACCAAGATGAAACATGGCGAACAGAAGCAAGCCTTGCGCGCCATTCCCGGATTGGAAAACGCGCGCTTCGCCCGCCTCGGCGGCATTCACCGCAACAGCTTCCTCAACTCGCCGCGCATCCTCGATCCTCTGCTGCGCCTCAAGGCGCAACCGAATATCCGCTTCGCCGGCCAGATCACCGGCGTCGAAGGCTATGTCGAGAGCGCCGCCATCGGCCTCCTCGCCGGCATGTTCATCGCCGAGGAAATGGCCGGGGCAAGTGCCCGGCCGCCGCCGCCCGAAACGGCGCTCGGTGCTCTCCTCGGCCACATTACCGGTGGGCATCTTTCCGGCGGCGCCGGTTTTCAGCCGATGAACGTCAATTTCGGCCTGTTTCCGCCGCTTCAAGGCAAGTATGCCAAACGCCAGCGCAAGCCCGCCATGGCGCGCCGCGCGCTCGACGGATTGGCGGCCTGGCTGGCCGATTACGATTCGCCGAAAAACGCCGCCCGGCTGAGCAGCAGCTGACGGCCGAGCGGGCCGATGGTGGCGCGGCGATGGTAGGGATCGTGCGCGCATGCCGCGAGGCGGCTCAGGTAGGCGCCGGCCAGCACCGCCTGCAAGGTGGCGCGCTTGGCCGCGCGTGGCAGCACCCGGCGATGCTCCCGCGCCTGGCGCAAATGTTGGCGCGCGACATCCGAGACTTGCTGCACGGCGCGCGCAACTTTCGCTCTCTCCCTTCCCGCCACTACGCCTTGTGCGGTGAGGCCGGCTTTTTCCAAGACATCGCCGGGCAACATGACGCGGCCTTGCGCGGCCTGATATGGCAGCGCCCGCATCAAGCCGGTCAGGGCCCAGGCGATGCCGGTATGGCGCGCCACACCGCCCGGCCCGCCCGCCTCGGCGCCGGCGACCTCGAGGGCGAGCGAGACCAGCGGCGCGGCGCTTTCCTCGGCGTAGCGCTCAAACGCCGCCATGTTCTCCGGCACCGCTTCCTCGAGGTCGCTCTCGCGGGCATCGATGAGGCGCTCGAAATAGCTCCGCGTCAGGCCATGCGTAGCGATCGCCTCGGCCAGCGCATCCGCCACTTCGTGCCGCCGTCGCTGGCCGCCGTAAATCCCGTCGATCGCCTCGCGCCACCATTGCAGGCGAATGCGACCGAGCATGGGCTCGCTCACCAGCTCGCGCACGCGGGCGATCTCGGCATTGAACAGAATGAGAGCGAACAGCGCCGCGCGCTGGCGCGGCGGCACAAAGAGCGCGCACATATAGCGGTCGGGGTCGGCGGCGCGGGCGTCGGCGGCGAGAGGGAGCGAAGATTCGATATGCTTCATACCCCCTAACAATGGCCCCGCCGCCGCCGGTTTGCCAGAGCGCTGACCGCTATGCCATATAATACCGAGGAGGCAATATTGAGCATGATCCACGTCGTCGGCGCGGGCATGGCGGGGCTCGCTTGCGCCGCCGAGATCGCCGGCTCGGGCCGGGCGGTGACGCTGCATGAAGCCGCGGCGCAGGCCGGCGGACGCTGCCGCTCCTTTCACGACGAGACGCTCGGCCGCCTCATCGACAACGGCAATCATCTGATCCTGGGCGCCAATCCGGCGGTTTTTTGTTACCTGGACAGGGTTGGCGGACAAGCCGGACTTGTGGGCCAGGCGCGCGCCGAGTTCCCCTTCGTCGATATCTCCAGCGGCGAGCGCTGGACGCTCCGGCCCAATGCCGGCCGCCTGCCATGGTGGATATTCTCGCCCTCGCGCCGCGTGCCGGGCAGCAAATGGACGGATTATCTGGCCGCCCTGAAACTGGCCCGGGCGGGCGAGCAGGCGACCATATCCGAATGCGTCGGAGAATCCGGGCCGCTGGTGGCGCGGCTCTGGCAGCCGCTTACGGTGGCGGTGCTGAACGCCTCCTGCGATGAGGGCGCGGCGCGGCTGTTGTGGCCGGTATTGCGCATGACCTTTGGCCAGGGCGAGGCGGCGTGCCGGGCCTATGTGGCACGCCGCGGGCTCGGCCCGGACCTCGTCGAGCCGGGGGTGAAATTCGTCGAAGAGGGCGGCGGCGAGACGCGCTTCGGCCATCGCCTGCGCCGGCTGGAAATGGTGGGCGGCCGAATCGAAGCGCTCGATTTCGGCGCCGAGTCGGTGGCGCTCGGGCCCTGCGACACGGTGGTGCTGGCTTTGCCGGCGGCGAATCTGGTTCAAATTCTGCCCGATATTCCCGCACCGCTCGAGACGCGCGCCATCGTGAATGCGCATTTCCGCCTCGACGAAGCGGTCGAATTGCCGGGCGGCAACCGCCTGCTCGGCATCATCGGCGGCACCGCCCATTGGCTGTTCGCGCGCGGCGATATCGCCTCGGTGACGGTGAGCGCGGCCGATAGGCTGGCCGAGAAAGACGCCGGGGAGATCGCCGAGCTGCTCTGGCGGGATGTCGCCCTGGCCCTTGGAAAGCCGCCCTCAGCGCCGCCTCCGGTCAGAATCGTCAAGGAGAAACGGGCGACATTCGCGCAAATCCCCGCCGCCCTGGCGAGGCGCGCGGCGCCGCGCACGGCTTACGGTAATTTGTTTCTCGCCGGCGATTGGACCGCCACCGGGCTGCCCGCGACCATCGAAGGCGCGGTGCTTTCCGGCCACCGCGCCGCCGCCCTGGCGCTCGCCCGCACGCCGCGCTGAGCCGCTCCGGTGCCGGCACCGGCGAAAAATTCGCGGCAAAGCGATTGAAACACCCAAGTAATGCACTATGCTTTTCACCGAGCACGACAACAAAAGGGGGGAACCGTGCAATGAAGAACCCGCTTGAATCCTTATCCCACACCGTGCTGGCGGGGGTCATCCTCACCGTCATCATGGTCGCCGTTCTTGCCGCAATCGCCTGACCGCGGGAGGAACGCAAAATGGATATGAACCTGTTTGACGAAGTTTGGGGCCTTTTCATGATCCGCTGGCTGCATGTGCTGAGCGGCGTCATGTGGATCGGCCTGTTATGGTATTTGAATTTCGTGCAGATCCCCAATATGCCGAAAATTCCGGACGACCAAAAACCGGCCATCGGTAAGGTGATCGCACCGGCGGTGCTTTTTTGGTTCCGCTGGGCGGCGGTCGCGACCCTGGTGACGGGGCTGGCGCTGATGGGTTGGCAAGGCGATATCCTCGACGCCATCACGCTCGGCATCGTCGGCGCGGCGGACGATGCCTTCGTGCTCAAGCACACCGCGATCGGCATCGGCATGTGGTTGGGCATCATCATGGCCTTCAACGTGTGGGGCATCATCTGGCCTAACCAGAAGAAGGCGCTCGGCATCGTCGAGGTCGACGCCGACGCCAAGAAGAGAGCGGCGCGAACGGCGATGCTGTTTTCGCGCACCAACACCATGCTCTCCATCCCGATGCTTTACGCCATGGTCTCGGCGCAAAACATTTACTGAGTGGAGAGCGAAAACAGACGAAGCCGGGCTCCCATCGGGGGCCCGGTTTTTTGTCGTTTAGATGGCGATCAGCGCCGCGGCGACGCGCCGTTCCTCGGCCAGCAGAACATTGTATGTGCGGCACGCGGCGCCGGTTTCCATGCCGTCGGTGATGATCGCGCGCTCCTTAAGCGCCTCGCGCACGGCGCCCGGAATGCGCTCGGCGCGCCCGCCGCAGCCGATAAACAGCACCTCGATCGGCGGCTCGGCGGCGACGACGGCGGCGAGGCTGTCGATCGTCAACTGCGCCATGGTGGAAACCGCCCACGGCCAGACTTGCTCCGGCGCGACGATGACCGAGCCCTCATAACGGTCGCCGCCAATGCGGAAGCCGCCATCGCCGTAATGATCGATATATTTCCGGTCGGCCGGAATATCAGGCGTGATGTCCATCCGCCGGCGACCGCTCAGCGCCGCTTCTTGCGCCGGCGTTTGTTGCGCCTGGCGCGCGAGGAAGAGGCCCGCCGGGCCGCGCGCGAGCCGGCGCCGGCGGGTTCGGGAGCGCTCTCGGCCGCCTCGCCCGCATCGTCATCGTCTTCGTCTTCGCCCGAATCCGGCAAGGCGGCGAATCTCTGCAGCGCCGCGTCGGCGGCCGGATCGTCGGCCGCCTTGGTGCGCTCGGCACCGCCGAAGCCCGACTGGGCGACATTCGTGCCGGTCCCCGGCTTGACATACATAAGGATCGCGCTGGCCACGAATATCGACGAATAGGTGCCGACAAAGACGCCCCAAATCATGGCGATGGTGAAATCGCGTATCACCTCGCCGCCGAATATCAACAGCGCGCCGAGCGCCAGCAGCGTGGTCAGCGAGGTCATGACGGTGCGCGCCAGGGTGTCGTTGACGCTCACATTGAGCAGTTCGACCAACGGCATCTTCTTGTACTTGCGCAAATTCTCGCGCACCCGGTCATACACCACGACGGTGTCGTTCATCGAATAGCCGACGATCAGAAGAATCGCCGCCACCGTCGCCAGATTGAAATCGAGCCCGAACAGGGCAAACATGCCGAGCGTCAGCAGCACGTCATGAACGAGCGCAATGATGGCGCCGATGGCGAAGGGCAGCTCGAAGCGGAACCAGATATAGATCAGCATCAGCACGATCGCGGCGACCATGGCGATGATGCCGGCCTGGATCAATTCGGCACCCACCTTGGGGCCGACAAACTCGGTCCGCCGAAACGTCAGCTCGCCGGCATATTTCTTTTCCAACGCCTCGCGCACGACGCTGACCGCCGCCTGCTGGGCCTCGGAATCGCCGGGCTGGCGTTCGATGCGAATCAACACTTCGGTATCGGAGCCGAACTCCTGAAGATTCACTTCGCCGAGGCCGAGATCGCCCAGGGTGACACGCATATCGGCGATATCGGCGGGCCGCTCGGTGCCCACCTCGATCAGGATACCGCCCTCGAAATCGATGCCGAAATTCAGCCCCTTGGCGAACAGCAGAACGATGGAAATGATGGCCAGGGCGATGGAAAATGCGAACAGGCCCTTGCGCCAGCGCAGGAACGGGATGTCGGTCTTGTCGGGAATCAGGCGGAGGTGCCGCATCGTCGGTTTCCTCCCCCTACAGCGGCAAGGCTTTGGGGCGGAAGCGCTTGAGCCACCAGACCAGGATATAGCGGCTCACCAGCATCGCCGTGAACATCGAAGTGACGATGCCGATGGCCAGCGTCACGGCGAATCCCTGAACCGGCCCGGAGCCCAGGAAATAGAGAATGACGGCGGCGATGAGCGTCGTCAGGTTCGAATCGAAAATCGTCGTGAAAGCGCGCTTATAGCCCGCCTCCATCGCCGAGAAGGGCGATCGTCCGCTCTTCACCTCCTCGCGGATGCGCTCGAAAATCAGCACATTGGCGTCCACCGCCATGCCGATGGTGAGCACAATTCCGGCGATGCCCGGCAGCGTCAATGTCAACCCGACCATCGACAGCAGGCCGAAAATGATGATCAGATTGAGCACCAGGGCGATATCGGCGACGATGCCGAACATGCCGTAATAGAGCAGCATGAAGACGATCACGGCGATCAGGCCGATGACGCAGGCGATCTTGCCGGCGGCGATGGAATCGGCGCCGAGATCGGGGCCGACGGTGCGCTCCTCCAATATCTTCATCGGCGCCGGAAGCGCGCCGGCGCGCAACAGGAGCGCCAATTCCTTGGCGCTCTGGGTGGTGAAGTTTCCGCTGATGACGCCGCTGCCGCCGAGGATCGCCTCGCGGATGACCGGCGCGCTGATGACCTTGCCGTCGAGCACGATGGCGAAGCGACGGCCGACATTGTCCTGGGTTACGCGGCCGAATTTCTTGGCGCCGCTGGCGTCGAAGCGAAAACTGACGACGGCCTGGTTGTCTTGAAATGTCGGTTGCGAATAGACGAGCGAATCGCCGCTCACCATGACGCGCTTGCGGATCGGGTAAAGACGCGGGTTGCCGGCGCTATCGGCTTCATCGTCGGCGGGCAGCCGCATGGTGCCGGGCGGCAGGCGGCCGCGCGCCAGATCGGCGTTCGAAACCGTCTGATCGACCAGATGGAAAGACATTTTCGCCGTCTTGCCGAGCAGTCTTTTGAGCCGCTCCGGGTCCTGCAGGCCGGGTAGCTGAACCAGGATACGGTCCTCGCCCTGGCGCTGGATGGTGGGCTCGCTGACGCCGGTCTCGTCGATGCGGCGGCGAATGATCTCGATCGATTGACCGAGCGCCGAATTCTTGCGCTCGGCGATCGCGCTTTCGCTCAGCGTCAGCTCGAAGGCGCCGGCATCGGTGCTCTCAACCTCCACTTCGCGGTCGAGATCCTCCAGCAATTCACGCGCCGTGTCGAGATTTTCAAGCTTGGTCAGTTGCAGGACGACCTTTTGCCCGCGCCTTTTCAGGCCGGTATAGCCGATGCGCTTGCGCCGGAGCGCACTCCTGGCATCGTCGACCAGCGCATCCATGCGCTCGACCATGACCGCATCGACCTGCACTTCGAGGAGGAGATGCGAGCCGCCCTGCAAATCAAGGCCGAGATTGACCTGGCTGCTCGGCAGCCATCCGGGATAGGAGCTGCTCAGGGATTGTTGGTTGAACAGATTCGGCACCGCGAACAGCACCCCGGCCGCGCACACCAGCACGACCAGGACAACCTGCCATAAACGAATCCGCAGCATCGCCGGAGGTTACGGTCCGGGCGACGCCACGCCCGAGCCGCTACTTATCGGATTTGCCTCCGGACGAATCATCTTGCGGCTCTTCATCCTCGAATTCGCCATCGTCCTCATACTCCTCCTCGTAGCCCTCGTCGAAATCCTCGTCTTCTTCATCCTCGTCGTCGAAGTCGGGATCGGGGCGACGGATCACCTCGGAAATCATGGTGCGCATGACGCGAACGCGAACATCGGGAGCGATCTCGACCAGCAGGTTATCGTCCCGCCCGACCTTGATCACATGGCCGACGATACCGCCATTGGTTACGATGTCATCGCCGCGATGCACCTCGCTGAGCATGGCGCGGTGCGCCTTCTGCTTTTTCTGCTGCGGACGAATTAAAAGAAAATAGAAAACGACGAATATCAGCACCAGAGGCAATATCGCGCCGATGCCGCCGAGCCCGCCTTCGCCTTCGCCGCCCTGCCCACCCGGAGGGCAGGCGGTCAAGCCGAACAGGAGCGCCGCCAGCAAGCTTACTTTTCCCGCCACGGCGAGATTTCCCGCCTTGGCAAACAATCGAGGCATATTTCTTCCTCTCCTCTGAACCGGGCGCAAACAGGGGCCCCGAAAATCGCACCGCAAGATAGGCATAAATGGCCGTACGGGCAAATGAAATTGCAGGCGCGCGCGCGCCGAGCGCGCGTTGACCGGTGGAACGCTTGTGATAGGTTTCGCGGGCATTTATCCGCTCATCCCTGGCTCGATTGGCGAATGTCCGATACTGAAACAGAAGCGTTGTTACGCCGCGTCGCCGAAGCGCTCGAGCGCCTGGCGCCGCCCGAGCCGGCCGCCGTCTCGCTGGATTCCGCCGACGGCTTCGTATGGCATGCGGAGGGCGAATTTTTTGAACCGATTTCGCGTATCAACCGCGTCGAGCTGGAGCTGCTGAAAGGCATCGAGCGGGTGCGCGACATTCTGCTCGAAAATACCCTGCGCTTCGGCGCCGGGCTGCCGGCCAACAATGCCCTCCTTTGGGGCGCCCGCGGCATGGGCAAAAGCTCGCTCATCAAGGCCGTGCACGCGACGGTGAATGGGCGCCAGCCGGGCAGCCTGGTGCTCGTCGAAATTCACCGCGAGGACATACCCTCGCTGCCGCAATTGCTGACGAAACTGCGCCAGAGCACGCGCCGCGCCATCCTTTTTTGCGACGATCTCTCGTTCAAATCGGACGACACCACCTATAAATCGCTCAAGGCCGTCCTCGAAGGCGGCATCGAAGGCCGGCCGGCGAACGCGATTTTCTACGCCACCTCGAACCGCCGCCACATGATGGCGCGCGACATGATCGAAAATGAAAGCTCGACCGCCATTCATCCCAGCGAGGCGGTCGAGGAATCGGTATCGCTGTCCGACCGCTTCGGCCTCTGGCTCGGCTTCCACACCTGCGATCAGCAAACCTATTTCGAGATGATCGAGGGCTATGTGAAGCATTACGGCATCACCGTTGAGCCCGAAGAGCTGAAAGCCGAAGCCATCGAATGGAGCATGACGCGAGGCGCCCGCTCGGGCCGCGTCGCCTGGCAGTTCGTACAGGATTTGGCGGGCAGAAAGGGGACGGTGCTAACAAGCCACCCCGAATAAGCCCTTCTTCCCGGAGGGGAAGAAGGGTTGGGAAGATGGGGGAAAAAGCGCGCGCAAGCGCGCTGCTCAGAGTATGCCCGCAAACACCAGAGAGGTGTGCCGCTTGGTCGAGTCTTTGTGGGTTCCGGAGCTCGCTGGGCCGGGGCCGGAGGGGCATCCGCGCGCTCTTTTCGTTTGGCCCTCAAGCGCCGGGCGGTCGCATCCGCTCCCTTGGCTTACCTCGTATTAACTCGGGCGCTCAGTCGCGCAGCCGGAATGCAAAACGCATTCCGGGGGGTGTGCCGTTTGCAAGAATCTTTCTCGGTTCTCTCAAGCACCGCTACAATTTCGCCAAATATTTCACCGGATTTACCGGCTTGCCGTTGCGGCGCAGCTCGAAATGCGCCTGCGGGGAAGCGACGTTTCCGGTGCTGCCGGCGCGGGAGACTATTTGGCCGCGCTTCACTTCATCGCCGCGCGTGACCAACAGGGTCTCGTTGTGGGCATAGGCGCTCATCCAGCCGCCGTCATGGCGGATCAGCAGAAGGTTGCCATAGCCCGGCAACTCATTTCCGGCATAGGCGACGACGCCGTTTTCGGCGGCGCGCAGCGGGGCGCCGCGCGGCACGGCGAAATTGATGCCGTCATTGTGCAGGCCGCCCTGCTTGGGGCCGAAACTCGAAAGCAGGCGCCCTTCGGCGGGCCACAGAAAATATTTTCCGGCGCGCGGCGGCGGCGTGGCGGGCAGGCCCTTGCGAGGGCGCTTTTTTTTCGGCGTCGCGGGCGCAGTCTCAACGGGGGCTTGGGCGATTTGCGGCGCCGCGCCCGGCAGGCGCAGCCGCTGTCCGACCACCAGCCGGTAAGGTGCCGGGATATCGTTGGCGCGCACCAGGGCGCTCATATCGACGCGGTAAAACCCGGACAGGCCATAGAGCGTCTCGCCGGCGCGCACCGTATGGTAGCGCGCCCGCGGCAGGCCGAGGGTTTGACCGATGGCCAGCTTGTAAGGCGGCTTCAAGCCGTTGGCGGCAATGATATCGCGGACCCCGACATGATGGCGGCGCGACAGGGCATAGACCGTATCGCCGGCCTGCACGCGCACGGTGCCGGCAACGGCAACGGCTTCGTCGGTAACCGGCGGCGAAGGTGCCGGTTTCGGGCGCGGCAAGGGCACCGCCGTCGGGCTGGATTCCACGGCCGCCGGCGCTTGCGGTTTGGCGGTGGGACGCGGCGGCGGCGTTTGCTCGGCGCCGGCGCCGCCCATGACCACCGGCGCCGGCGGCTGACCGCAGGCGGCCAACAGCAACAGCGAAGCGGCGAGCGCCGCCGTGGCGGTCGAGATCGCGCGCCGGTTCGACGTCATGGGCGGGGATTCTAAACGAGCGCCGGTGGCGGCTTCAATGGCGCCGCGGCGCGATGCGCGCAAGCCCTTATCTCACTTGCCCTCCGCTTCGGAGGGCAGGCCGTCCAACAGCGGCACAAAGCGGGCCTGCATGAGCGATTCGCGTTCGACTCCGTCTGCCGTGCGGCGCAGGCGAACCACCTTTTGCTCGCGCCCGCTATCGGAGATGGGCAGGATCATCACCCCACCCTCGCGCAATTGCGACAGCAAAACCTCGGGCACCATCTCGGCCTGGGCGGTGACGATGATACGGTCGAACGGCGCCTGCGCCGGCCAGCCCTCGCCGCCGTCTCCAACCTGCACGACGATGTTGCCGAGGCGCAGCGCCTTGAAGCGCGCCTCCGCCTCGACGGCGAGAGTGCGGTGGCGCTCGATGCTGTAGAGGCGGCGGCAAAGATGCGCCAGTACCGCCGCCTGATAGCCCGAGCCGGTGCCGACCTCCAGCACCTTCAGGCGCGGCCCGAGTTCCAGCGCCGCCGTCATTTCGGCGACGATTTGCGGCTGGCTGATGGTCTGCCCGGCGCCGATCGGCAGGGCGATATTCTCATAGGCCTGATCCCGGAACGCCTCGGGCACGAACAATTCGCGCGGCACCCGCTCCATCGCCGACAAAACACCGGTATCGGAGACGCCCTGCCTGCGCAGCTCCATGAGCAGCCGAATCTTGCGGATATCGCCGTTCAATTAAATACCTTGCGCAGCCGCGTCAGGGTGGGCTTGTGGGTCAAATCCAAATGCAGCGGCGTCAACGCGACATAGCCGTCATTGACGGCGCGCAAATCGGTGCCCGGCGTGCCAGGGTCGCCATTGGTTTGGTCCTGGCCGACCCAGTAATAAGTCCGCCCGCGCGGATCGATGCGCTCTTCGAAGGCGTCCACCACCTCATGCTCGCCCTGTTTGCCGGCGCGGATGCCGCGCACCTTTGCCGCCGGCAGATCGGGGAAGTTGACGTTGATCAGGACGTTGGCGGGCCAGCCCTGCTTCAACAGCGCGCGCACTGTCTTAACGCCCCAATGCTCCGCCGTTTTCCACCTGATATGCTCGCCGTCCTCATAATATTGGCTGAGCGCG
>CAJXFT010000115.1 GCA_913053235.1 uncultured Alphaproteobacteria bacterium | reverse complement strand
GTCTATTTCTTCAAGCTGCTCTATCCGTTTCGCCTCTCCAACGGGCCGGGCCGCCTGATCGCCGCCGCCGCCGGCGGCTGCATATTGACCGAGCGCGACGTGCTCGCCGGGATCGGCGGCTTCACGGCTATCAAGGGCGCCATCATCGACGATTGCTCCCTGGCGCGCGCGGTCAAGCGTAACGGCGGGCGCACCTGGATCGGCCTCAGCCATGCGGCGCGCAGTCTGCGTCCCTATGCCGGGCTCGGCGAAATCCGCCGCATGGTGGCGCGCAGCGCCTATACGCAATTGCGCCATTCATTGGCGCTGCTGCTGCTGTGCACGCTTGTCTTCGCGCTCGCCTGCGCCGTGCCGCCGCTGATCCTCGCCGCCGCTCCGGTGCTGGCGGCCAAGCTGCTCGCGGCGGCGGCGTTTCTGTTCATGGCGCTGGGCTATCTGCCGGTGCTCAACTATTACCGCATGCCGCGCCTGCTCGCCCTATTGATGCCGCTGATCGGCATGATCTACCTCGCCATGACCTGGAATTCCGCCTTCGACCATTGGCGCGGCCGTCGCAGTTTATGGAAAGGCCGGGTATATTCGCGCGACCTGAAGAAAGTGAAATCTTGAGCACTGAATCCGAGCGCGGCCAGTTCCAACGCCTGAGCGAGACGGGGCGGCCGCAAATCACCATCCATGTCGACGGCGAGCCGGTGACGGCGCTGGCCGGCGATACCGTGATGACGGCGCTGCTGCTGGCCGGCGCGCGGCTGCGCGAATTCGAGTTCGGCGGCGGCGGCCGCCGCGACGCGCGCGCCGGCTTTTGCCTGATGGGGGCGTGCCAGGATTGTTGGGTGAATGTCGAGGGCGGCGGTTCCTTGCGCGCCTGCACGAGTTATGTGTCAGAGGGATTGCGTCTGACGACGGGCGGCGGCGAAGCGCGATGAGCGACGAACAAAAAATTCTCATCGTCGGTGCCGGACCGGCCGGGACGCGCGCCGCCGAGCTGCTGAGCGGGCGCGGCCTCAGGCCGATCGTCGTCGACGAGGCGCCGGCCTCGGGCGGCCAGATCTACCGCCGCCAGCCGCCCGGCTTCCTGCGCGCGGCCAGACTCAGATACTGCTTCGAGGCGGCCAAGGCCGAGGCGCTGCACGCCTGTTTCGACGGCCTCACCGAGCGCATCGATTACCGCCCCGACACCAGCGTCTGGTCGATCGAGGACAATGTCGCATTTACGCTCGGCCCTGGCGGCGTCGAGCGCATCCCCTTCGAGGCGCTTATCCTCTGTACCGGCGCCGTCGACCGCGTGATCCCGATACCGGGCTGGACTCTGCCCGGCGTGTTCACCATGGGCGGGGCGCAAATCGCCCTCAAGGCGCAGGGCTGCGCGGTGGGCAGGCGGGTCGCTTTCCTCGGCAGCGGCCCGCTGCTCTATCTCGTCGCCTATCAATATGCCCGGGCCGGCGCATCGGTGGCCGCCGTGCTCGATACCGCGCGGCTCGGCGATGCGCTGCCGGTCCTGCCCGGCCTCTTCGCCGGCGGCAGCTTGTTGGCCAAGGGGCTGTGGTATCAGAACTGGCTCAGGCTCAAGGGCGTTCGGCTCAGGCGCGGCGTGCTGCCGGTCGCCATCGCGGGCGAGGAGCGCGTCAGTGGCCTGCGTTACCGCTCCGGCAACGGGCGCGAGCGGCGCATCGAGTGCGACGCCGTGGCGTTTGGATGGGGGGTGAAATCGGAATGCCAGTTGGCCGAGCTGGCCGGCTGCGAAATGCGCTTCGACGGCGCGGCGCGGCAATGGTTGCCGGTGAGCGACGATGACGGGCGCGCCGGCGTCGCCGGCGTTTATCTCGCCGGCGACGGCGCCGGGGTGATGGGCGCCGACGCGGCGGAATATCGCGGCGAGCTGGCGGCGCTCGCTTTGCTCTCGGAGCGCGGCGCGGCGGTCGATGACAGGCGGCGGCGTTATCTCAAGGCCCGCCTCGGCCGCCTGACGCGGTTTCGCATCGCCATCGACCGCGCGCTGCCCTATCCGGACGGCCTGGCGGCGGCGCAGCCGGACGACACCATCGTGTGCCGCTGCGAGGGCGTGACGGCGGGCGATATCCGCCATGGACAATCGCTCGAGCCGGCCGAGATCAACCGCGCCAAGGCCTATACGCGGCTCGGCATGGGGCGCTGCCAGGGCCGCATGTGCGGCCTCGCGGCGGCCGAAATCCTGGCCCACCACAACGGCGTCGGCCTGGCCGAGATCGGCCGCCTGCGCGGCCAGGCGCCGGTCAAGCCCTTGCATATCGGCATCGCCGGCCAGGCGGCGCGCGACGATCCCGACCGGGCGGCCTCGATATGAGCCGCATCGAGAGCGAAATCGCCGTCATCGACACCGAAATCGCCGTCATCGGCGGTGGTATCGCCGGCTTGTCCACCGCCCTTCACGTCGCGCTGAGAGGGGTGCCGGTGGTGGTGCTGGAGAGCCGCCAGGCCGGCGCCGCGGCGAGCGGCGTCAATTTCGGCGGCGTCAGGCGCAACGGCCGCGCGCTGGCCGAACTCGAGCTGGCGGCGCGCGCCATCGAGATCTGGCACCGCCTGCCGGAGCTCGTCGGCAACGACTGCGAATACAGCGTCACCGGCCATCTCAAGGTGGCGCGCAACGACGACGACATGGCCACCATGGCGGCCCATGCCGAAGCCCAGGCGCCCTATGGCTGCGCCGTCGAGATGATCAGCCGCAATGCGCTGATGGCGCGCTATCCGTGGTTCTCCGATGCCGCCTACGGCGCCGCCTGGTGCGCCAGTGACGGCCAGGCCAATCCGCGCCTGCTCGGCCCCGCCTTTGCCCGCGCCGCGCGCGCCAATGGTGCCGATATCCGCGAGCATGAGCCGGTGGCGGCGCTCGAAAAAGACGGCGACGGCTTTCTCCTGCGCTGCGATTCCGGCCTCGAAGTGCGCGCCCGCCAGGTCGTCAACGCCGCCGGCGCCTGGGGTGCCCGCGTCGCCGGCTGGCTCGGCGAGGCGGTCGAGCTGTGGCCGATGATGCCGCAGATGGTGGTCACCGAGCCGGCGCCCTATTTCATCGAGCCGGCCCTCGGCGTCGTCGGCGGCGATGTCTATGTGCGCCAGATTCCGCGCGGCAACATCATTTTCGGCGGCCGCAGCGGCACCGCCGATCTCGACGAGGGCTTCGGCCATGCCATGACCGAGGAAGCGCTCGGTGCCTTGCAGCGCACCGCCCTGGTGATCCCGCGCATGGCGGAGATGAATATCATTCGCCTGTGGTCGGGCGTCGAGGGCTGCACGCCCGACCAACTGCCGGTGCTCGGCCCGAGCGCCACCACGCCCGGCGTCATCCACGCCTTCGGCTTCTCCGGCCACGGCTTCTGCCTCGGCCCCGGCGTCGGCGCGGTGGTGGCCGAGCTGGCTCTCGACGGCGAAACGAGAACTGCTATTGATGCCTTTGATATTCGCCGGTTCCAAAGTTGAACCTGACAACGGTCCGGCCGACACAAGCGACGGAACCCACAATGATTGTTCCAAGCGGCACACCTCCGGAATGCATCTCTTGCATTCCGGCAAGCGCGACTGCGCGCCCGAGTTAATACGAGGTAGCCAAGGGAGCGGATGCGACCGCCCGGCGTTTGAGGGCCAAACAAAAAGAGCGCGGATGCCCCCGGGTGTTGCGAGCGCGCTCCGCGCGCTTGGTTTCCCCCTTCTCCCCAACCCCTCTTCCCCTCCGGGAAGAGGGGCTTGTTGCGTAACTAAAACTCTTAATCGTCCCACAGGGCGCGAGCGGTGCGGGCGACGAGGCTGAGTTTGCGTTCCTGCAATTCGAAGCCGAGATTGTTGCCCTTGGCGACCGAGGCGAAGCCGCATTGGGTGCTCAGCGCGAGGCGCTCCATGGCGATATAGCGCGCCGCCTCGGTGACCCGGCCCTGCACTTCTTCCTGGCTTTCCTGGCGCGGGTATTTGGTGGTGATCAGGCCGAGGACGACGAGCTTGTCGTCGGGCACTTCGGCGAGCGGCGCGAAATCGCCGGAGCGCTCATCGTCATATTCGAGCAACAGCCGCTGGGCCCGGGTGCGGGTGAATAATTGGCGGGCGAATTCGCCGTACCCGCCCGCCGCCATGTAGCGGTTGGCATCGTTGCCGCGGCAGATATGTAGGCCGAACACCGTCTCCGGGTGGACGTCGATGATGCCGTTCAGCATGTCGATGCCGTCATGTACCATATATTCGGGGCGGAAGCCCTTGGCGCGGAACCATTCCTTCTGGTGATCGTCGAGCAGCATGCCGAATTCGGGCGCGTCGAACTGGATATATTCGCATCCCAAGCGCACCAGCTCGGCGACCTCGTCGGCGAGGATTTCGGTGACATGCGCCATATATTCCTCGACCGAGGCATAGGCCGCTTCGGAAACCCCGGGCACCCAGTAATAGGCGTACATGGTCGGGCTCGGCAGGGTCATCTTGGCCGGCCCGTCGAAGCGTGCGCGCAGGTAAACGAATTCCTCGGCCGAGAGGTTGCGCAACATGCGGATCCTCTCGGTCACGCCGACCGTGACCGGGCTGGTCTCGATCTCGCCGTCGAGGGTGAACCAGTCGACCATGTTGTTTTCGACCGCCCCGAAGCCCTCCGCCGCCTCGGCCAGTTGGCTCGAGAATACATTACGCCGCATTTCGCCGTCGGCGAGGATGTCGACGCCGCTACTTTCCTGGATGGCGATGCATTCGTCCACCGCGCGGTCCTCGATGCGCTTGAAATCGGCCTCGCCGAGCTTCCCGGAGGCGTAAGCGGCGCGTGCGCGAAGCAAATAATCGGGCCGCAACATGCTGCCGATAACGTCTGCCCGGTACGGTTTCATATGCTCTCGACGCTCCGGCGGATCATGCTGTTCATCGGCCCAAAGCGGCGCGAACGGCTTCCGGATGCTTGTCGATCACCTTGAGATAGGCGCGCACATGCTTGGGCGGGATGCGCCGATTTTGCTCCCAATTGCGCAATGTCGCAACGTCGAAGCCGAAGGATTTGGCGAAATTGATTTGCGATATCTTGAGACGCCTGCGAATAGCGGCGACATCGACATGTTCTGGCACCTCCACCTCATGCACGATGACCTCGACCTTTTCGCCCTGTGCATAGGCCAAGGCGGCCTCCGCGCCTTCCATGATATCATCAAATACTTTACTCATTTTTTCCTCTTCCTGGGCGCGGCATAGTCCTGAACGATTCGCTCGGAAACAGACTTGAGCGCATTGCGCTGTGCAGGCGAAAGATTGTCCTTCTCATTCTTGCCATATGCCGCAAGAAGAAATATGGGGTGATCATTATTGAAAAAATAGTAGATCACCCGTGCACCGCCGCGCTTGCCTTTGGCCCCGGATTGCCAGCGCAATTTGCGCATGCCGCCGGTTCCGCGGATCAGGACGCCGCTACTCGGCGCAAATGACAAATGGTCGATCAAAGATTCCCGCTGCTCGACGGAGAACAACCGCTCCGCCTCCCTGATGAATGGCGGGGTTTCTATGATCGTTATCCGCTTCGTCACGAATTGAGACTATACGCCATCGACGCAGTATGTCAATGGCGTATATTCATACGGCGTCAGATGTCGATATCCAGCACCACATTGCCCATCTGGCCGGCGCCGTCGAGATAGCGCAGCGCCTCGACGCCTTCGGCGAGCGGGAAGGCGCGGTCGATGACCGGGTGGATCTGGTGTTTTTCGGTGAAGGCCAGCATGTCCTGGAACTCCTCGCGGCTGCCCATGGTGGTGCCGATGATGCTCTGCCAATGCAGGAACAGGCTGGCCAGATCGATTTCGACGAGGCCGCCGCCGGTGGCGCCGAACACCACCAGGCGGCCGCCATTGGCGAGCGCCGCCATGGAGGCTTTCCAGGTCGCCTCGCCGATGGTCTCGATGACGATGTCGGCGCCGCGCCCGGCCGTGAAGTCGCGCACCGCCTGGCCCCAGTCGGCGTCGCTGGCAACCGCGAGATCGGCGCCGAGCGCGCGCGCTTTTTCGAGCTTGTCGGGCTTACGCGAGGTGACGACGGTCCTGGCCCCGGCCGCCTTGGCGAACAGCAGCGCCTGGGTCGCGGCGCCGCCGCCGATGCCGGGGATGGCGACGGTGTGGCCGGCTTCGAGGCGGCCCTCGGTAAACAGCGCGCGGTAGGTGGTGATGCCGACCAGGCACAGCGCCGCGGCCTCGCGCCAATCGAGAAAACCCGGCTTGGGCTCCAGCTGGTGGCGGGCGATGACGATATATTCGGCGAAGGTGCCATGGTCGGGAAAGCCGAGAATCTTGTAGCCGACGCCATATTCGCCGAGCGGCACCTCGGCGCGCCCGGCCCAATCCTGGCTCGAATTGACCACCACCTCGTCGCCGGGCGCCAGGTCCGTAACGCCGGCGCCGACGCGCTCGACGATGCCGGCGCCGTCCGATCCCAGAATCACCGGCGGCCCGCCCGGCTCGGCGCGCATGCAGGTCCAGATGTCGCGGTGGTTGAGCGCCGCCGCCTTGAGCCTGACGCAGACCTGGCCTTGGCCGACATCCGACAATTCCATATCGCGGTATGTGGCGCCGTCGAGGCCTTCTCCCTGATGGGCGATCGCTTTCACGCTTGGTCTCCCGAATTTTAAAATTTGCCTGGGCGAATTATAGTCGAGAGAACAGGGCAGGAAAACGGAGAGCAGCCATGGCACGTGTACTTTACGAATTGCAGGGGCGGGCGGACAGACGCCTCAGCCCCTATTGCTGGCGCACCCGCATGGCGCTCAGGCACAAGGAGCTGGAAGCGGAATTCATCCCCGTGCAGTTCGGGCAAAAGGACAGGATCGCCTTCAGCGGCCAGGAGCTGGTGCCGGTATTGCAGGATGAGGGCGGGCGGGTGATCCATGATTCCTGGGCCATCGCGGACCACCTCGAAAGCACTTATCCGGAGAGGCCGAGCCTGTTCGGCGGCGAGGCCGGGCGCGCCGGCGCGCGCTTTTTCAATGGCTGGGTCGACCGCGCCCTGCATCCGGCGATGATCCGCCTGATCTTGCGCGATATTCACGACGGCGCCATCGCCGAGGTCGACCGGCCCTATTTCCGCGCCTCGCGCGAGGCCCGCTTCGGCATGGCGCTGGAGGATTATTGCGATCCCAGCGCGGGCCGCATCAAAGCCTTTCGCGGCCTGTTGGAACCGGTGCGCCTGGCGCTCGAAGAGGCGCCTTATCTCGGCGGCGCGGCGCCGCTCTACGCCGATCACATCCTGTTCGGCACGTGCAAATTCGTGGAATTGTGCAGCCCGCTGGTTATTTTTGCCGAAGATGACCCCATATATGAATGGTACGGGCGAATGCTCGCTCTGTTCGACGGCTATGGCGCATCCGATGGCGCCGCCGGCGGGCCCGCGGGCGAGCCCGAATAGGCCTTATCTACCAGGGGGTTGGCACGAATCCGTGGCAGGGCATGAGAGCGCCGCAAAAGGCGCCGGCGAAGGAGAATTCGATCTCCGCTTTTGGGGCGTGCGCGGCGGTATTCCGACCACCAACGCGGAAACGCTGCGCTTCGGCGGCAATACGCCCTGCGTCGAGGTGCATTGCGGCGATCATTTGATCATTCTCGAGGCCGGCACCGGGATTCGCCCGTTCGGCCTGGCGCTCGACCAGAGCCGGCCGATAGAGGCCGACATATTCTTCTCGGTCAGCCGTTTCGACCATGCCTGCGGGCTGCCTTTCTTCGGCGCCGGCTACAATCCGGCCAATGATTTCAAGGTGTGGGCCGGGCATCTCGGCCCGGGCGGCAGCATCGAGCAGAATCTGACCGAGCTGATGACCTCGCCTTTGTTCCCGATACCGCTCAGTTTTATCGGCGGCCTCAAGGCGTGGGGCGATTTCGTCGCCGGCGATGCGTTCGAGCCGCGCGACGGCATTCGCGTGCGCACGGCGGCGCTCAACAATCCCAGCCCCGCCACCGGATACCGCGTCGAATATAACGGCAAGGCGCTGGGCTATGTCAGCAATACCGGCCACCTTCCCGACCAGCCGGATGAAAACGTGCTGGCGCTGATCGAGAATTGCGATCTGGTGATTTACGATTCCTATTATTACGACGAGGAAATCGCCAATGGCGCGTTGCGCGGCCATTCGACCTGGCAGGAGGGTTTGCGTCTGTGCCGGGCCGCCGGGGTCGGGCGCATGGCCGCCTTCCAGCACCATCCGGATCATCTCGACGATGAGTTGGAACAGGTCCAGGCCATCCTCGATGCCCGCCTTCCCGGCTCGTTCGTCGCCTGCGAAGGACAGGTCGCCCGGCTCTAATCAGCCGCCGCCAGGCGCGTCTCAAGGGCGGCGAGCCAGCGTCGGACGCGGCGCCGGTTGACGCCGAAATCCTCGACGCCGTAGCGCGCCTTGCTTAAGAGCGTCAGCGCCGCGCCGCCACCCTCGAGGGCGGTGATCTCGGCCACCACATCGTCGGGAAAATGCCAAAAAGCGGTGCGCTGCACGAAGACCATGTGATTTTCCGCCGGCGATTCGGATGTCAGCCTGGTGCGCGGCTGGGCCAGCGCCACCTCGCGCAGAACGGCGTAGAGCCGCTCTGCGTCGCAGGCAAACGGCGCAATGACGAGATCGGGCGCAGCAATGCCGGAGCTGTCCGGGGCGGCGATAAAATAGTTGCGCGGGCGCGCCTCTGTCATTTTTCTCATCGCTCTATGATAGAATCCAACCGCCGGAGCGGGGAGAAAGATGTTTCGCAATTTCGAACACCAGATGATCGACGCCGCGGGCGTGGAGATTAATTTCGTGCGCGGCGGCAAGGGTCCGCCGGTGCTGTTGCTGCACGGATATCCGCAAAGCCACGCCATGTGGCACCAGGTGGCGCCGGTGCTGGCCCAGCATTTCACCGTCGTGGCGGCGGATTTGCGCGGCTATGGCGACAGCGCCAAGCCCGAAGCGGGCACCGATCACTACGGCTACAGCAAGCGTGCCAGCGCCGCCGATCAGGTGGCGCTGATGGCGGCGCTCGGTTTCGAAAAATTCGCCCTGGTCGGCCATGACCGGGGCGCCCGCGTCGCCCACCGCCTCGCCCTCGACCATGCCGAACGGGTGCAGCGCCTGGCGCTTATCGACATCGTGCCGACCTATACCGCCTTCGCCGATACCGATATGGAAAAGGCGATGGGCTATTACCATTGGTTCTTCCTGTGCCAGCCCTTCGACCTGCCGGAGCGCCTGATCGGCGCCGATCCGACATATTATCTGCATTGGTGTCTGAAGAGCTGGGGCGGCGGCAGGCTGGATTATTTCTCGCCCCCCGCGATGGCGGAATATGAGCGTTGCTTCGCCGACCCGGCGGTCATCCATGCCAGTTGCGAGGATTACCGCGCCGGCGCGACGATCGACCTAGAGCATGACGCGGAAGACCTGACGCGCAAGATCGCCTGCCCGACATTGGCGCTGTGGGGCAATCGCCTCGACAAATGGTACGACGTCGCCGAAGTCTGGCGCGCCCGCGCCGAAACCGTCACCGGCGGCGTCCTCGACGGCGGCCATTTCCTGCCCGAGGAATTGCCGGAAGAGGTCACCCGAGCGCTGTTCTTTTTTCTCCGGGTTTGATTTTGGCGGTGTAGTCGCTTGGCTTGCGGCACACTCCCCCGGAATGCTTCTTCAGCATTCCGGCTGCGCGACTGAGCGCCCGAGTTAATACGAGGTAGCCAAGGGAGCGGATGCGACCGCCCGGCGTCTGAGGGCAGCGCGCTCTTAGCGCGCTACAAAAAATGCGCCAACGCCACAGCGCACAGCACCGGCACGCAGCACACCGCGGCGAGCATGATGGGGGCGGCGGCGCGGGCGGCGCGGCCGTCGCCGAGATGCAGGTGGCGGGCGGCGAGGTCGGCGAAGAATACCAGCAGCAGAATGGCCAGTGCCGGCAGGCTGACGGACGGGTTGTGCAGCGCCGCGATCCAGGCGAGCAGGAACAGCGCGCCGCCGGCGCCCATCAACAAAGCCGCGCCGTAAGGGAAGACGGAGGTCGGCCAGTTCCAGATGCAGAAGCCGAACAGTGCCGCCGCCAGGGCGACGGCGAGATGGGAGACCTCGGTGGCGCCGCCGAGCATCGCCACCGCCGCCAGGCCGAGCGCCGCGATCAGCAGCTTGACCACCGGATTGAGCCCGGCCTCGCGCTCCGCCTCGAGGCGCCACAGGGCGGCGATGCTGGCCAGCCACAGCGCGCCGAGGCCGACCAACGCCCAGACGCCGGCGCTCTCGACGCCGGGAAGCTCAAGCCAATACAAGAGCGCGGCGCAGCCGGCGGGGAACAGCAGCCAGCGGAAGAAAGCCGGCAGGCGCAGGAAATCGAGGCCAAAACCCAGCACCGCGCCGCCCGCCACGCCATAGACCAGCTTGTCCATTTCATCGGCCGGCGGATGCGGCGGGATGCCGACGATGAGGAAATAGACGGCGGCGAAGCCGACGCGACGGCGGCGCCGGCGACATAGGGCCCGCGCGCGCGGCCATTGGCGACGCGCACGGCGCCGGTCAGGACAAAGCTCAGCAGCGCCGGCAAGAGCGCGCTTTGTACCGCCGCCTGATCGAAAAATCCGGTTTCTATGTTGGCCTCCGAACGGTTGCGCCGGCGCTGGTAATTAGGCTGCCGGGCGACATGTTTTACTGTATGTCATCAGGGTACGCATTCGATAAAGGAGGCGGGATGAGATTCGGCCTAAAATCGGAGCCGGAAAATCGGCGCATGTTGACGGCGGCCGGATGAAACTCGAACTGCATTGGCGCGGGCCCTTCGGCGCCGGGTATTTTCCGCAATCCGATGCGGGCATGCAGGAATTGCTGCGCGCCGGCGTTTATCTCCGCCTCAAATGCTATGCGCGCGGGCGCAACGTCGCCTATGTCGGGCAGTCGAAACAGGTGCTGGCGCGCATCGATCAGCATATCGGCGCCGTGCTTGGGCTGACCCATGGCTTGCGCGACGATGCCGGGCGGGTGGTTTTCACGCCCGCCTTCGACGCCCGCCTGCGCGCCCTGAACGATATCGAAAGGGTGGCCGGTCTGGCGCTCGCCGAGGCGCGCCGCATGCGCTTTTTCTGCGCCTTTTGCGACGACGGTTTCGACAGCGATTTCCTCGGCCTGGTGGAATATCTGTTGATGCTGCGCCTCGCCGATGGCGGCTCCGGCGGCGAGGCGGAGAACATCAACCGCCCGCCGGTGGTGGCGTTCGATAGCGAGGTGATCGTCGAGAGCGATCTCGGCGCCATCGCGCCGAAGGATCAAAAATTGCTGCGCGGCTTGATCGGCGAGGCGCCGCTCAGGGTGGCGGAAACAGTTGGCTGAGGAACAAAAAATCGCCGGCGTGCTGCTCGCCGGCGGCCTGGCGCGGCGCATGGGCGGCGGCGACAAATGCCTGCGCCCGCTCGCCGGGGTGCCGCTCCTCGGCCATGTGCTGGCCCGCGCCCGCCCGCAGGTCGGGCCGCTGCTGTTGAACGTCAACGGCGATGCGGCGCGCTTCGCGGCGTTCGCCCTGCCGACGGCGGCGGATGTGGTGAGCGGCCATGCCGGGCCGCTGGCGGGGATTTTGACCGGCATGGAATGGACGGCGGAGAATGCGCCGGAATGCGAGTGGCTGGCGAGCTTCGCCACCGACGCGCCGTTCCTGCCCGGCGATATTGTGGCCCGCCTGATGGCTGCCATCGCGGCGCAAGGCGCCGAGATGGCGCGCGCCGCCTCACAGGGCCGCGCCCATCCGGTATTCGCGCTCTGGCCGGTGGCGCTACGCGGCGCTCTCCGCCAGGCGCTGGTCGAGGAGGAGATCCACAAGGTCGACGCCTGGACCGCGCGCTATAGGGTCGCCACGGTCGACTTCACCGCCGCCCCGCACGACCCCTTCTTCAACGCCAACCGCCCCGAGGATTTCGCCGAGGCGGAGAGAATGATGGGTGAGATGCAGTGATTAAAATCCTCTCCCCGGAGGGGAGACTCGATCAACTATCGGATTTAGCTGGTTCCAATTAAGGTGACAGTATACTTAATTATTTATACTCAATTATTAAAACTAGCAAAGATTGGAAATGATAATTAAGTATACTGTCACCTTAATTACTGCCATACCGAGCACCGGAACCCACAAAGATTCTTCCAAACGGCACACCCCCCGGAATGCACTTTCTTGCATTCCGGCAAGCGCGACCGCGCACCCGAGTTAATACGAGGTAAGCCAAGGGAGCGGATGCGACCGCCCGGCGCTTGAGGGAACAAAAAACAAGAGCGGATGCCCCACCGGCGCCCGCGAGCGCGCTGCGCGCGCTTGGTTTCCCCCTTCTCCCCAACCCCTCTTCCCCTCCGGGAAGAAGGG
>CAJXFT010000114.1 GCA_913053235.1 uncultured Alphaproteobacteria bacterium | reverse complement strand
CAAGATTAGCCGCAGTCAAATTGAATCCACGCCGAGCCAATCTCTATTAGGCCGAAGTGGAAATATTGATCATGCAGAGTGGTCACAGAAATGGTCACATACTGCCCCATACAGGAAGGGAAAGCGTGGGAAAACACCAAATTGAGAATCGTCAAATCCGCAGAAATACAGTGTGTTTAGTATCAAATGGGATAACCCGGGACCATGTCAGTAGTACGAAACGGTCGATGACCGTGTGCGGCGTCTCGCATGGCCCGGTTACCGGAACCAGGCTGATCACCAGGTTGGCTTCGGCGCAATCTTCGGGCAGCGCGCGGGCGTCGCGGATAAAAGCTATTCGTTGGCCGTCGATATCCTGAACGCAGCCGAGTGAATCGCAGCGCAGCCCCGCCGGCGCCGGGGCGCCTTCGCGCCATGGCCATTCCGCGCTATCCTCCTGGCCGGCCCGCCGGAGCCAGATATCGCCGGCAAACCGGGCCCGGCGCAGCGAGGAAAGCCACATCTCGCCGCTTTCGGCGCGCGTCGCCATCAAGCGGCCATCGCCATCGATCAATATATCCGGCGAGCGGTGGCTGAGCATCAGGATCAGGCCCGGCACGACCAAAGCGAGCCCGGCCAAACGCCAGCGCCGGCGCCAGATACAAAGCCACACCCCGCCGAGCGCGATCAGGGCGAGCGCCAGCGGCGGCATGGCGCCGGCGTGAATCACCGATCCCGGCAGGGCGGCGACACTGGCTGAGATCCAGTCCATCGCCTGCAACCCGAGAGCCATCGGCTCGAGCGCCAATCCCTCCAGCCCAAACGGCATGAGGAGCAATGCCAACAGGCCCCACGGCATCACCCAGAGACCGGTCAAGGGCACCGCCGCGAGATTGGCCAGCAGGCCGTATTCGGCGAAGCGGTTGAAATGGTAGATGGCGAACGGCGCCGTCGCGCCGCCGGCAATTATCGAGGTCACGGCGATGCCGAGGAGGTAGAGCAGCGGGCGAAATTTGAGACTCGCCCCCGATGCCAGGCTGGCCAACGGCCGGTGCAAATATTCGTAAGCCGCGACGAGGGCGACCGCCGCCGCGAATGACATCTGGAAACTCGGCCCCATCAGACTCTCCGGCCTGAACAGAAGCAGCAGAAAGGCGGCGAGCGCGATCAAGCGCATCGAGAGCGAGGTGCGGTCGAGAATTACCGCGAGCAAAACCAGGCTAGTCATCATGAATGCGCGTTGCGTCGGTATGCTGGCGCCTGACAGAAGCAAGTAGCACAACGAGCCTATGAGGGCCGTCGCCGCCGCCCATTTCTTGATCGGGTAGCGCAACGCCAGCGGCTCGATCGCCGCCAACAACAGCCGCACGACGACAAATATGATTCCCGCCACCAGCCCGACATGGAGCCCGGAAATCGCCAGCAGATGCGCCAGTCCGGAAGCGCGCATATTATCCAATGTGGAATCCGGAATGGCGCTGCGATCGCCGGTCAACAGGGCCGTCGCGAGCCCGCCGCCGCGCTCGCCCAGTGCGGCGGTGATACGCGCCGATATCCGGTGGCGCAGATCGCGCAGCCATACCGACAAGCCGCCGCGCGGCCGCTCGCCACCAGCTTCGAGAAGTTCCGCCGCGCCGTAGGAAAAGCCGACCGCGCCAATGCCGCGAAACCAGGATTGCCGGCCAAAATCCCACGCGCCCGGCGCCACCGGTTCGGGCGGCGGGCGCAACGACGCGGTGAGGCGAATGTAATCGCCGGGTGCGGGAATCCGTAGAGCCGCGCCGGCGCCTTTGTCGCCGCGTCGCGGCACGTGAACCGTAATGCGCGCTTGCAACGGTGTTTCATCGGCCGCAATGCCGCGTATCGACAAATTGTCCAAGATATAACGCTGCTGCCCGGCGCCGATCCCGCTCTCGACCAGGCGGCCGCGCACTTCGACGGGGCCAATCTTCTCCGTCAGGACGGGCGCGGCGACGTTCATGGTTCTGATCTGACCGGCGGCCATTCCGCAACCGACCAAGGCGAGCCCGAGCAACGGCAGGGCAAGCCATGTGCGCCGCCGACACAGCAATGCGAGGCCAAGCGACGAACCCGCCCATGCCGGCCCAAGCCAAATCGGCGGCTCGACGGCAAGTGAAAAATATCCGGCGACGCCGAGCGCCAATGCGACCGGCGCCCACAGCAGCCAGCGTTCCCGTTCGCCAAGCAACATCTCGCCGACAAACCGCTCCTGCGTCCGGCCGGCGGCGCGGCTCAGGGTTTCCAGGCCGTGCAAGACATCATTGGCCATAGCTGAGCGCATGGCGTACCCATGTAATACCAAGGAGCGGCATCGGCGCCTCGTGCCCCGCCATGCGGATGGGGAGAAGTTTCCCTATCGCCTACGGAATATGCTACATGCCGGGCGCCCAAGGCATCGCAACATTAACGTTTGAATGGTGGCCAAGAAAGCATGACCGTCATCACCAGATTCGCCCCTTCGCCGACCGGATTTCTTCATATCGGCGGCGCCAGAACGGCATTGTTCAATTGGCTCTATGCGCGCCATTACGGCGGCAAATTTCTCCTTCGCATCGAGGACACGGACCGCGCCCGCTCGACGAGCGAAGCCGTTCAGGCCATATTCGACGGCCTCGATTGGCTCGAGCTCGGGCATGACGGCGAGGCCGTCTTCCAATCCGCCGGCGCCGAGCGCCACGCCGCGCTTGCCCACCAATTGCTCGCGGCGGGCAAGGCATATCATTGTTGGTGCAGCCCCGAAGAATTGAGCGAAATGCGCGAAAAGGCGCGCGCCGAAGGCCGGCCGATGCGGTATGACAGGCGCTGGCGAGACCGCGACCCCGCCGAAGCGCCGCCCGACATCGCGCCGGTTATCCGTTTCAAGGCGCCGACGGACGGCGAAACGGTGATCGAGGATTTGGTGCAGGGCCCGGTGCGCGTCGCCAATGAGCAGCTCGACGACATGATTCTTCTACGTTCGGACGGCACTCCGACCTATATGCTGTCCGTCGTCGTCGACGATCATGACATGCAGGTGAGCCACGCCATTCGCGGCGACGATCACCTGACCAACGCGGCGCGCCAAACGCAGCTTTTCTTGGCGCTCGACTGGCAGCCGCCGCAATATGCGCATATTCCCCTCATCCACGGCTCCGATGGCGCCAAGCTTTCGAAGCGCCACGGCGCGCTTGCCGTCGGCGCCTATGCGCAAATGGGCGTCCTTGCGCAAGCGATGTGCAACTATCTCCTGCGCCTGGGATGGAGCCATGGCGACGATGAAATTATCTCTCGCGAGCAGGCTATCGAGTGGTTTGAGCTGGCTTCGATCGGCCGCTCGCCGGCGCGCTTCGACATGGACAAGCTGATCAGCCTCAACGGCAGTTACATTCGCCAGGCCGAAGATGGCGGGCTGATTTCGCTGTTACAGCCGCTGCTTGCCGACCTGCTCGAAAAGGCGCCGGACGAAGCCCAGCTCCAGCGCCTCGAAATATTACTGCCTGGCCTCAAGCCAAGAGCGAAGAATCTTTTGGAAATGGCTGAAAATGCTTTGTTTTTATTCCTTCAACGACCGCTCACCCTGGACGAAAAATCGGCCAAGCTCATCACTCCCGAAAGCCGCGTGATGATGGCCGAATTGTTGACCGAACTGGAGGCGCTGGAGGATTGGAGCGAAACCGGCCTGGAAACACTGGTGCGCGGCTTTGCCGACAGTCATTCATTGAAAATGGGGAAGGTTGCTCAGCCCTTAAGGGCATCTATGACGGGAAAAACCATTTCCCCCAGTATATTTGACGTCATGATATCGCTGGGCAGGGAAGAATCGCTTGGGCGCCTGAGTGATATTGCCGCACAGACGCCCTGACGGCCTTCCAATATTTGATAAATAACGCCTTCCGGCTTATCATAAAGGCCTCGGGGAGAGCGTTTCTCGGCGCGGCGTTTCGCCCAAGAGCGTATTTTTTATCCAGAACCACGATTGGAAATTTCATGACCGCCAATGCGCAACAAGGTTCGTCCGCCGCCGACACGACCTTCTCTTTAACGGACAACGCAACCAGCGAAACGATAGAGCTTCCCGTCATTTCAGGTAGTTTGGGGCCGGACGTGGTCGATATCCGCAAGTTCTACGGCGGCACCGGAAAGTTCACTTACGATCCGGGCTTCACGTCGACCGGTTCGTGTGAATCCAAAATTACCTATATCGACGGCGACCAGGGAGTACTTCTGCACCGCGGCTATGCCATCGATGAGCTCGCCGAAAACAGCGATTTTCTCGAAGTCTCTTACCTGTTGCTTTACGGCGAACTGCCGAGCGCAGGCCAGAAGAAGGAGTTCGACGCCACCATTACCGAGCACACCATGGTGCACGAACAGATCAATTACCTGTTTCGTGGATTCAGGCGCGATGCCCACCCGATGGCCGTCTTGATCGGCGTCGTCGGTGCCTTGGCGGCGTTTTATCACGACACCACCGATATCCAGGATTCGCGCCAGCGCATGATCGCATCGCACCGCCTCATCGCCAAGATGCCGACGATCGCCGCCATGGCCCACAAATACGCCATCGGCCAGCCTTTCGTATATCCGCGCAACGATCTCAGCTATTCAGAGAATTTTCTGCATATGCTGTTCGCGGTGCCGTGTGAGGACTATGAAATCAATCCGGTTCAGTCGGAAGCCATGGATCGCATTTTAATTTTGCATGCGGATCACGAACAGAATGCCTCCACGTCGACGGTTCGCCTGGCCGGATCGTCGGGCGCCAACCCCTATGCCTGTATCGCCGCCGGCATCGCCACCCTGTGGGGACCGGCGCATGGCGGTGCCAACGAGGCTGTCGTCCACATGCTCGATGAAATCGGCTCGGTCGACCGGATTCCCGAGTGCCTCGCCAAAGCCAAGGATAAGGACGACCCCTTCCGCCTGATGGGCTTCGGCCACCGGGTATATAAAAATTACGATCCGCGCGCCAAGGTGCTGCACAAGACCTGCCACGAAGTGCTCAACGATTTGGGCCTGGACAACGAAATGCTCGACATCGCCCGCGAGCTGGAGCGCATCGCGCTGGAGGATGATTATTTTGTCGAGCGGAAATTATATCCCAATGTGGATTTCTATTCCGGCATCATCCTGCAGGCCCTGGGCATTCCGACCCATCTGTTTACGGTCATTTTCGCCCTCGCGCGTACGGTGGGCTGGATCGCGCAATGGAACGAGATGATCGAGGACCCGCATCAAAAGATCGGCCGCCCGCGCCAGCTTTATACGGGCGAACGGCAGCGCAGCTACGTTGCCCTCGATCGGCGGTGATCAATATGCCCGGGCGCGCGCGCGGAAACCCGCATCGCAAACCTGCCGGGATAGGCGGGTTTCGCACCCGCCAACGCCAAGCCGGCTCGACGCGCCCGGCGCGTTATCCCTGGCACGCCTGGCCGGCCAATGACAACAAGCCGCCGGTGTGGCGCGGCGCGCTCGGCTGGGCGCTCGTCGGTATGGGAGTTGGCTGCTTTGCTTTCGTCGCCGTGACGCTGTTGTTGTAGCGTACGGGATCGGCGCCGGCGCGCGCCTTACTCCTGCTCTTACTTTTTCTCGATCAGCTCGATTTTATAGCCATCCGGGTCATCGACAAACGCGATGACCGTGGTGCCGTGCATCATCGGCCCCGGCGGGCGGGGAATATTGGCGCCCGCGGCGGCCAGTTTTTCGCAGGTGCCGTAAATGTCGGGCACGCCGATCGCGACATGGCCAAACCCGTTGCCGAGATCATAATCCTCTTCCTGATCCCAATTATGCGTCAATTCGATCACGGCGTTCGAACCCTCATCGCCATAACCGACGAAAGCCAATGTGAATTTTCCGCCCGGAAAATCGTTGCGGTGCAGCAGGTTCATGCCCAGCAAATTGGTGTAAAATTCGATCGATTTATCGAGATCCCTGACCCGGATCATGGTGTGGAGCATCCGCGCGTCGGAGCCGCTGTCGCTCATTTTCGTCCCTCCCTGTTCGGTGATGTGCCGCGGGCGACCGCGATGACGGCTTGCGCCGCCAATTCGCTTGGCGCGGTTCCGCCGATGCCCAACTGCCGCGATACGGCGCGGAAGCATTCGATTTGATCATGGCGGACCGTGGCGTCAAGCAATATGTTCTCGAGCGCCGGTGCGAGACGGCTTGGCGCACATTCCTGTTGCAGAAATTCGGGCGCGACGCGGCGCCCGGCGACGATATTGGCGAGAGCGATGTGAGGCACCTGAACGATCCTCCGTGCCACGGCGACGGTGACCGGATTGGCTCGGTACGCAACCACCATGGGCACGCCGGCGATCGCCAATTCCAGGGTCGCCGTGCCCGAGGAAGTAAGGGCGCCGTCGCTCGCCGCCATGGCGGCGAATTTGACCTCGCTTTCACTGCCATCGACGATCACCACCCTGACATTCCAGTTTTCCGCCGCCGCGGCGATTTCCCGCCGGAGAGCGGGCAGCGCCGGAATGACGGCGCAGCGAAGCGCCTGGCGCGCCGCCAGGGCGTTTACCGTGGCGCCGAATATCGGCAGATGGCGGGAGATCTCGGAGAACCGGCTGCCGGGCATCACCGCGAGCACTGTTTCATCCGCCTGGATGTCGTGGTGGCGGCGAAATGCGGCGCCGTCGGCAACGTTAATAGTTTCCTCGGCCAAGGGGTGACCGACGAAAGTTGTCGCCAGCCCGGTGCGCTCGAAATATTTTTCCTCGAAGGGAAAAAGCAGCAGCAGGTGATCGAGAAATTTGGCTATCTTGCGCGCCCGCCCGGAACGCCAGGCCCAAACCTGCGGCGCCACATAATGCACCACGGGTATGCCGCTTCCCTGCAAACGCTTGGCGACACGGAAACAGAAATCAGGTGAATCTATGGTGACGACAACGCCGGCCGCCATGCGTCTGGCCGCCGTTTCCGTCTGTCGAATGCGGCGCAGCAGGTTCGGCACATGGGGCAGGATCTCGAATAGTCCCATGATCGACAGCTCGCGCATGGGAAACAGGCTTTGCAGCCCGGCGCTCCGCATATGCTCGCCGCCAACGCCGGCGAACCTGACCTCTCCGCCCGTCAGCTCTTTCAACGCCACCATCAGGCGCGCGCCGATCGCATCGCCGGACGCCTCACCGGCCACCAGGAAAATAAGCGGAGCCTCCCCAGCGGCGTCACTCACGCCTTGATACCGGCGACAAACAAGCCCAGCCGGTTGGCCTCGGCAACACTCTCGGCGCGGTCCAGGATGAGGGATTGCCCCTCCTCCACCGCAATGCCGTTCAACCCCGCCTCGGCGGCGCGGCGCACCGTATCGGCGCCGATGGTCGGCAGGTCGGCGCGGCGTTCCTGGTGCGGTTTCTTCAGCTTGACGAGAACGCCGCCCTGCCCTTCCCGCTTGACGCCGGCGCAACGTTGCAACAGGGCATCGGTTCCCTCGATCGCCTCGACGCCCAGCACCACGCCCTGCTGCACGACAACCGCCTGGCCGACATCGAGAGCGCCGAGCGCACGTGCCACCCGCACGCCCAATTCGATATCCTTCCGGTCGCCCTCGCCGGGCGCCCGGTCGCTCAAATTCCCCGCCGGCGCCGCGACGTCGGCGAGCAGATCATCGGCACCGACGACGCGGAAATTTTCGCCCTCCAGCTCTTCGACCAAAATCGAAAGAATCGCATCATCACCCTGCCCGGCGGCCTTGCGAATTTTTCCGAGCAGTTTGATCGCCCGCATGTCCGGCTTGAGTTTGCTGAACGAAGGCCGGCGCACCGGGCCGGCAAATACGACATCCGTGCAATGTTCGGCTTTCAACCGTTTGATGGTGGTGCCGACCTTGCCGAGCGGCACCCACATATGGGGAACACCCTCGCAGGTCTTCGGGTCCGCCTCGTTCTCGAAGGCGATGACGAATACCTCGCGCCCGGCGGCCAGACATGACTGTACGATACGGGCCGGAAGCGGTCCGCCGCCGGCCAGGATTCCAAGCTTAGTCGCCACCGTCCCCTTTCGGTTGGCAGATCGGGCGGGTGCTCTCCCGCTGAATGAATTCGACGATATCCATGACCGGTTCAACCGCATTGAAGAGGTCGGACACATCCACCAGCCGTTCCGTCATGGTACCTTCCTGGGCAAAAAGCAGGCGGAAGGCGCGCCGCATGTCGTGGATGATGTCGCGGCCGAAGCCGCGCCGTTTCAGGCCGACCAGATTCAAACCCGCCAGGCGCGCGCGGTCGCCCATCACCGAACCATAGGGTATGACGTCATGCTCGACGCCGCTCATGCCGCCGACGATGGCATGGCGGCCGATTCGCACATATTGATGTATCGCCGAAAGGCCGCCGAGAATTGCCCATTCGCCGACCGAGACATGGCCGCCGAGCGCGGCATTGTTCGCCATGATGACGTGATCGCCGATTTGACAGTCATGGGCGACGTGAGAAGCCACCATGAAAAGGCAGTCGTCGCCGATCCGCGTAATCATGCCGCCGCCTTCGGTGCCCGGGTTCATGGTCACATGCTCACGAATTACATTCCTGGCACCGATCTCGAGTTCAGAAGGTTCGCCGGAATATTTCATATCCTGCGGTGACAGCCCAATCGAGGCGAACGGAAAAATCACCGTCCCTTCGCCAACCCGCGTATGGCCATCGACAACCGCGTGGGAGAGCAGACGAACAGCCTTGCCGAGGACAACATTCTCGCCGACGACACAGTATGGGCCGATTGATACATCGTCGGCGAGTGTGGCTTCGGGGGCGACGATGGCGGTCGGGTGAATCTGCGTCATGTATCTTCCAAAATCATGGCGGCGTAAGTCGCTTGTGCCGCGGTTTCGTCGTCAACCTTTGCCGTCGCTTCGAATTTCCAAACATTTCGGCGCCGATGTTTCTTGATCACATGCACGAAAAGCTGATCGCCCGGAAATACCGGGCGGCGAAAACGGCAATTGTCCACCGACATGAAATAAACCAGCTTTCCCGCCATCTCCGGCCCCAGCGTCTTGACCACCAGGACGGCCGCCGTCTGCGCCATCGCTTCGATGATCAACACGCCCGGCATGACCGGCCGGCGTGGAAAATGCCCCTGAAAATAGAACTCATTGATCGACACGTTCTTCAGGCCAAGAGCGCTTTCGTCGGGCACCACATCGACAACCCGATCGATCATCAGGAACGGATATCTGTGCGGAATCGCCTCGATGATCTGTTCGATATCAAGGCTCTCGACTACCTTTTTCTCGCTCGTCTCACTCATGAATTCACTTATCCCTGTCTGACAGCCTGGACAAAAAAATCGATGCCCGATGCCAATCCCTGATCGGAACGGCTGGCGTTCCGCCCATCGTTGCGCCGGGTGGGATATCCCTGGTAATGCCGCTTTGCCCGGCGAATTTCGCTCCGGAACCGACCGTGATATGTCCCGCGATACCGACTTGCCCGCCAAAGAAAACGAAATCCCCGATTTTCACACTGCCGGCAATGGCAACCATGCCCGCCACGACACAGCCTCTGCCCATTTCCACGTTGTGCCCGATTTGAACGAGATTGTCGATCCAACATCCTTGGCCAATGATGGTGTCGGGGCCGCTGCCGCGATCGATCGCCGAGTTGGCGCCAATTTCGACATCTTCGCCGACGATCACGCGCCCCAATTGCGGCACTTTGGTATGCCCGCCGGGGTCCGGCGAAAAGCCGAAACCATCCTGGCCGATGCGCGCGCCGGGATATATTCGCGTGCGGTCGCCGATCAGACAGTGACTGAGCGACGCGCAGGCGCCAACGATCACACCATCGCCAATTTCAACAGCCGGCCCGATCACCGCATTGGCTTCGATCAAACAATTTTTCCCGATGATCGCCTCGGCGCCGATAACGACGCCATGTTCGACGCGGCATGTTTCGTCGACCCGCGCGCCATTTTCAATAATTGCCGTCTCGGCAATATGCGGCTCCGGTACCGGCACCGGGTAAAAAGCCTGCGCCGCCAGGGCATATGACCTGTACGGCGAGTCCGACAGCAACAGCGCCATTCCCTTCGGCGCCCGCGCCGCCAGGCTGGGCGCCACGATACAGGCCGCCGCCTCGCTCTTTTCAAACTGCGCGATATATTTCCGATTGTCCAGAAAGCTTAATTGCCGGGGGCCGGCGCGATCCAGCGGCGCGACATCGACGAGGCAGAGAGCGGAATCGGAATCCTCGCTCATCTCGGCTTCGCTCAGCGCGGCCAGTTCAGCCAGCGTGAACGGCCCCGCACATGAATGAAATCGCGGATCCGCCATTATCCCGAATCAGTTCAGCCCAAATTGCAGCGTCAAATCCGGCAATCTCTCATTCAAGCGCTGGAGAACTTCGCGCGAGATTCTCAGGCTCTTGTCGACAAAAAGAGTTTGCGCCTCGGGGACGACGAGGGTGATGCCCCGCTCCGCCGCGATTTCAGTTATGATATTCGATATTTCGAGCTGCAATTGGCGCACCCCGCCGGCATAGGCCTGTTCAAGTTCGCGGCGGCGGTCGACGACAATTCGTTGAACTGCGGCAACATCTCCCTCGAATTCCTGGCGCCGCTTGGTATATGCGTCCGGCGAAAGCACGGAACGCTGGCGCGCGAGTTCCTGCTCGAGTTCACGCAGGCGGGCCTCCTCGGCCGAAATTTCCGCCTGGTATTGACCGCGTTTCGCTTCGACCTGCGCCTGAATCGACTGTGCCGCCGAGGCATCGCGCATGATGACCTCGATCTCGACAATTGCGATGACCGCCGGCGCGATATCCTGAGCCTTGGCAATCGGCGAAGCGCCGTGAAACGAAAGCAGCGCAAACAGGATAAAAGGCGCGAAGACAAGATATCTAATCATGATCAAAATCTTGTTCCAAAGCTGAATCTGAAATTCTCTGTCCGGTCGAAACTCTCTTTTACCACGGCGCGCGCGAAATCGATCCGAATGGGGCCAAACGGCGACACGTAGGCGAAGCCGAATCCGACCGACGCCCGCGGATCGCCGACATCCACCACTTCCGCACCGCTATCGTCGACTTGCGAAAGCGTGCCTAAATCGGTGAATAACGCCGCATCCACATCAAAGTCCTTGGTTATGTTGAGCGGCACCGTTACCTCCGCCGTGGCGACGTAGAACATATTGCCGCCGAGTGAGTCGCTTGTGTTGCGGTCGCGCGGACCGACACCGCCCGGTTCGAAGCCGCGCAGGCTTGAGCCACCCAGAAAGAAGCGATCGTTAATGCGTACATCTTCGCCCAATCCAACGACGTGACCCTCGCGCAGGCGCGCATTGGCAACCCAGTCCGACCATAGCGGCCAATGATAGGTATAAGTCAACGTATGCTTCAAATATCGCACATCGCCACCCAACCCCGCCACTTCCTGGCCGAACAGAATGAAATATCCCTCGGTCGGCTTGAGGCGGCTATCGCGCTTATCATAGGTGAGCGAATGCCCGAGAGAAGAAGTTAATGATGTGCCTTCCTGCTCGCGGATCAATCTTGAAGCGCTTTCGTCGACATCGCTGATCTTCTCTTGACGCAAGGTATATGTTAAGCCGTGGCGAAGGTCTTCGGCGACGGTGTATTTGGCGCGCAAACTGAATCCCAGCGTGTCCTGGTCAAACGAGCTCTCATCCTGGAAGTCGGCGCTTTTTCGAAATACGTCAAATCCGGCGGCGATATCGCGGTCGAAAAAATAGGGTTCGGTAAAGCTGAGATCGATTTCCTGCCGGCGCGTTGAAAATGTGAGTCCCAAACGCAAATCCTGCCCGCGCCCCAAGAGGTTGCGCTCACTGATGCTGATATCGCCGAGAAACCCGTCAAGGGTGGATAATCCGGCGCCGAAACTGAGTTCACCGGTCGATTTCTCTTCAACCGCAACCATCAATACGGATTGGTCGGGTTGGTCGCCCTGCTCGGTTTCGATATTCACCGTTTCGAACAAGCCCAAATCTCTGATTTTCTGGCGCGAGCGGCGAATTTTGGCGGCGTTGAATGCGTCGCCCTCGACCAGGCGGAATTCGCGCCGAATCACATCATCTATCGTGCGCACGTTACCGACAATATTGATTCGCTGCACATAGACGCGCGGCCCTTCTTCTATCTCATAGGTCACGTCTATGCGGCGTTCCTCGCGGTTGCGCTTGATCTTGGGACGAATATCGACGAATGCGTATCCCTGGTTGCCGACCGCGTCGGTCAGCGCCTGAATCGTATCCTCGACTTCATCGGCGTCATACCATTCATCCGATACGGTGGTCAGAACCGGAAGCAGAGACGCCGCATTCAGGTCGCGCAACTTGGCATTTACGCTGAGGTTGCCGAATCGGTAACGCTCGCCTTCCTCGATCGTG
>CAJXFT010000113.1 GCA_913053235.1 uncultured Alphaproteobacteria bacterium | reverse complement strand
CGCCGCCGACGTGCTGCTGGTGCGCGGCAAGGGCGGCAAGGAGCGCGGCGTGCCGGTGCTGCCGCTGGTCAACCGCGCGATCGCCGAATACCGCGCCGCCTGTCCGCACCCATTGGAGGCCGGCGGCCCGCTCTTCGTCGGCGTGCGCGGGCGGCGCCTGGGCGCGCGCGCCATCCAGGCCGGCATGGCCCGTCTCCGCATCGCCCTCGGCCTGCCGCCGAGCGCCACGCCGCACGCGCTCCGCCACAGTTTCGCCACCCACCTCCTGGCCGACGGCGGCGATCTCCGCAGCATCCAGGAACTCCTCGGCCATGCCAGCCTGACCACGACACAGCGCTACACCGAAATCGACGAAGCCGGCCTGATGGCGGCGTATAACAGCGCCCACCCGCGAGCGCGGAGATAGGGTGCTTGATATTTTATGGTGAAATCACCATAATTTCTGATGTACCAAGGCAAACTGAAACCCCTCATATGGCTCGCCTCGAGTAAGGCTGATCTGAAAAGATTTCCTGAAATTGTTCAGGGTCATATGGGCTTCGCGCTGTATCAGGCTCAGGCCGGCTCGAAGAGCCATGACGCGAAACCCCTCAAGGGGTTGGGCACTGGAGTATTAGAGGCGGTATCTCGTAGGGATGGTGATGCATACAGGGCCGTTTACACGGTTCGGTTTGAGCGCGCGGTGTACGTGCTTCACGTGTTTCAAAAGAAATCGAAGAGAGGCATTGCGACGCCAAAGAAGGAAATGGATTTGGTGAAACAGCGACTTAAGGCCGCGTAAAAATACTATGAGGCAAGCTATGGCAAGAAATGATACGAGCGAATCAGATGAAGTTGCGATCGAGCAGGGCAGCGGGAATGTTTTTGCCGATTTGGGCTGGCCCGATGCCGATGCGCATCTTCTCAAGGCCGAACTGGTCAATCGGATCGACACGATCATTCGCCGCCGGCGACTCAATCAATCTCAGGCGGCCAAGCTGCTCGGCCTGTCTCAGCCGGATGTGTCGCGTCTCCTCAAGGGGGATTTTCGCGAATATTCCTTGGAGCGCCTGTTGCGGCTGCTGCTGATGCTGGGTCGCGATATTGATATCGTCATCCGCAAGCCCAAGTCGCGCCGCACGGGTCGGCTTTCGATCGAAGCCGGTTGAGTCTCAGGCCGCGGGTGACAAGCCCCTCTTTCCCGCCGGGGAGGAAAGGCCTATCAGATGTGAATGGCCCGTTCATCAACGTCTAAGGCCGCTTCCTTGACGGCTTCGCTCAATGTCGGGTGGGCGTGGCAGGTGCGCGCGAGGTCCTCGGCCGAGGCGCCGAGCTCGATCGCCAGCACCGCCTCGGCGATCAGCGTGCCGGCACCGGCGCCGATGATGTGGACGCCGAGGATGCGGTCGCTGGCGGCGTCGGCGAGGATTTTCACGAAGCCGTCGGTCGCCGACATGGCACGCGCCCGGCCGTTGGCCATGAACGGGAAGCTGCCGGCGTTATAGTCGATGCCGGCGTCTTGCAACTGCTCCTCCGTCTGCCCGACCGTGGCGACCTCGGGCTGGGTGTAGACGACGCCGGGAATCGCGGAATAATTCACATGGCTCTTCTGGCCGGCGATGATTTCCGCCGCCGCGACGCCCTCGTCCTCGGCCTTGTGCGCCAGCATCGGCCCCTTGATGACATCGCCGATGGCGTAGACGCCGGCGACATTGGTGGCGAAGTTTTCGTCGACCTCGATGCGCCCGCCTTTGTCGAGCGCGACGCCGGCCTGCTCGAGGCCGAGCCCTTCGGTGTAGGGGATGCGCCCGACCGCGACCAGCACCGCATCGGCTTTGAGCGTCTCCGCCTCGCCGCCGGCGACCGGCTCCATGGCCAGCGTCACGCCGTTTTTTCCGGACTTGGCGCCGGTCACCTTTGTCGACAGTTTGAATTTCATTTTCTGGCGCCGCAGCAATTTTTGGAACTGCGCCGCCAGTTCGCCGTCCATGCCGGGCAGGATGCGGTCCAAAAATTCGATGACCGTGATCTTGGCTCCGAGGCGGCCCCAAACGGAGGCCATCTCCAGGCCGATATAGCCGGCGCCGATGACCGCGAGATGGCCCGGTACCTCGCCGAGCGCCAGCGCGCCGGTCGAACTCAGAATTCGTTTCTCGTCGATCTCGATGCCGGGCAGGCTGGCCGTCGCGCTGCCGCTGGCGATGATGGTGGCGCCGGCGCCGAGCAATGTCTCGGAGCCGTCGGCGGCTCTGACCGTGACCTCGCCGGCGGCGCCGAGGGCGCCCAAGCCCTCGAAGCGGGTGATGCCGTTTTTCTTAAAGAGATGGGCGATGCCCTTGGTGAGATCGCCGACGGTCTTGTCCTTGTGGGCCATCATCGCCGCGAGGTCGAGGCTGAGCCCGTCGACCATCACGCCGTGGCGCTTGAGCGCCTTGCCGGCATGGGCATATTCCTCGCTCGCCTGCAACAGCGCCTTGGACGGGATGCAGCCGACATTGAGGCAGGTGCCGCCGAGCGCCGCATGTTTTTCCACAACCGCCGTCTTGAGGCCCAGCTGCGCCGCGCGGATGGCGGCGACATAGCCGCCCGGCCCCGAGCCGATAACGACGACGTCGAATTTGTTTTCGCTCATTTTGGCTGTGCCCTCGATGTTGGAGCTTATTCGCTAGAGGTCCAACAATAACCGCTCGGGCGCCTCGATACATTCCTTGATTCGCACCAGGAAGGTGACCGCCTGGCTGCCGTCGATCAGGCGGTGGTCGTAGCTGAGCGCGAGATACATCATCGGGCGGATCGCCATCTCGCCGCCGACGGCGATCGGGCGCTGCTGAATCTTGTGCATGCCGAGGATGCCGGATTGCGGCGGGTTGAGGATCGGCGTCGACATCAGCGAGCCGAAGACGCCGCCGTTGGAGATGGTGAAGGTACCGCCCGAAAGGTCCGCCATCGAGAGCTTGCCGTTGCGCGCCTTGGCGCCGAGCGCGGCGATGCGCTTCTCGATCTCGGCGAAGCCCATCATGTCGGCGTCTCTGAGAACCGGCACCACCAGGCCCTGCGGCGCGCTGACCGCGACGCCGATGTGATAGTAGTTCTTATAGACGATGTCGGTGCCGTCGATCTCGGCATTGACGGCGGGAATATCCTTGAGCGCGGCGATCGCCGCCTTGACGAAGAACGACATGAAGCCGAGGCGCACGCCGTGCTTTTTCTCGAAGGCGTCGCGGTATTCCGTCCGCGCCGCCATGACGTTGTGCATATCCGCCTCGTTGAAGGTGGTCAGCATGGCGGCGGTGTTCTGCGCCTGCTTCAGCCGCTCGGCGACGCGCTGGCGCAGGCGCGACATCGGTACGCGCTCCTCGCGCGCAGTTTGGGTCGGTTCAATGACCGCCTCGGCGGGCTCGGCAATTGCCGGCGCTTCTGTAGCCGGTGCTTCCGCAGCCGGTGCTTCGAGCAGCTTGAGCACGTCGCCCTTGAGAATCCTGCCGTCCTTGCCGCTGCCCTGGATGGCGCCGGCGTCGAGAGCGTTTTCCTCGATCAGCTTGCGCACCGCCGGCGACAGCACTGGCTCCTCTGCCGGCACGGCGGTAGGCTTCGCTGTTGGCGCCGCCGCCCTGCCGTCGCCGTTGGTTTTTTCGGGCGGCTTGGCGCCGTTGCCTTCGGTGAGATGGCCGAGCACGGCGCCGACTTCGACATCCTCGCCTTCCGCGACGACGATATCGGCGAGCACGCCGGCGCTGGCGGCGTTCACTTCGAGCGCCACCTTGTCGGTCTCCAACTCGACCAACGGCTCGTCGCGCGCCACCGCTTCGCCCGGTGCCTTGAACCATTTTGCGACGGTGGCTTCGGTCACCGATTCGCCGAGTTCGGGTACGGTAATATCAAAGGTCATCATTCTGCTCCATTCAGGCGAGCGCTTCGCCGACCAGCATGTCCTGCTCCTCGACATGCGCTTTGTAGGAACCGCTGGCCGGCGAGGCGGCTTCCGGCCGGCCGACATAGCGGATTCTCCGAGCCGGATCGCCGAGCCCTTCCAGCACCGCATCGATGCGCGGCGCGACATAGCTCCAGGCGCCCTGATTCTGCGGCTCCTCCTGGCACCAGACGATTTCCGCCCGGCCGTATTTGGCCAGCTCGACGGTCACGCTGCGCCCGGCGAACGGCGCGATCTGCTCCATGCGCAACAGCGCCACATCAGCGATGCCGCGTTCCTCGCGGGCCTGCCACAGATCGTAATAGACCTTGCCGCTCGTAAGCACGACGCGCCGGATATCGTCGCCCGAGGCATAGCCGGGCGCCTCGCCGATGACCCGTTGGAAATGGCTGCCGGGGGCTAAATCCTCTAGCGCCGAGCGGCACAGCTTGTGGCGCAGCAGCGATTTCGGCGACATCACGATGAGCGGCTTGCGGTAGCCGCGCCGCATCTGGCGGCGCAGCACGTGAAAGAACGAGGCCGGCGTGGTGCAGTTGACGACCTGGATATTGCCCTCGGCGGCGAGTTGCAGATAGCGCTCCATGCGGGCCGAGCTGTGCTCCGGCCCCTGGCCCTCATGGCCGTGCGGCAGCAGCATCACCAGGCCCGACATGCGCAGCCATTTGCTTTCGCCCGAGGCGATGAACTGATCGATGACGGTCTGGGCGCCGTTGGCGAAATCGCCGAACTGCGCTTCCCACAGAACCAGCGTGTTGGGCTCGGCGGTGGAATAGCCGTATTCGAAGCCGAGCACGCCGACTTCGGACAACGGGCTGTCGGCGATCTCGATGTGCTCCTGGCCGTCCGCGATATGATTGAGCGGCAGATAGCGCGCCTCGCTCTGCTGATCGAAGAACGCGGCGTGGCGTTGCGAGAAGGTGCCGCGCGAGCAATCCTGGCCCGACAGGCGCACCGGGTTGCCTTCCAAAAGGAGCGAGCCGAAGGCCAGCGCCTCGGCCATCGCCCAGTCGATATTATCGCCCGATTCGATCATCTTGCGGCGCCCACGGAGCACCCGATTGAGGCGCGGATGGAGGTTGAAGTCCTCCGGCACGGCGGCGATGGATTGGCCGATCCGGCGCAGCACATCACCCTCGACCGCGGTTTCTCCCGGCCCATGTTCGGAGGGCGGCGCGCTCATGTCGCGCCAAGCGCCTTCGAGCCAGTCCGCCTTGTTGGCCTTGTAGCTCTTGGAAGCCTCCATTTCACCTTCGAGGCGGGCCTGGAAATTTTCGGCGAGGCGCGCCGCTTCGGTTTCAGAAAGCACGCCCTCGGAGACCAGGCGCTCGGAATAGATTTGCCGCGTCGTCGCTTTGCTGTCGATGGCGCGGTACATGATGGGCTGGGTAAAGGCCGGTTCGTCGCCCTCGTTATGGCCGTGGCGGCGGTAACAGAACACGTCGATGACGATATCGTGGTGAAAGCGCTGGCGGTATTCGGCGGCCATGCGGCAGACATGCACGACCGCTTCCGGATCGTCGCCGTTGACGTGGAAAATCGGCGTCTGGATGATCTTCGCCGCGTCGGAAGGGTAGGGCGAGGAGCGCGCGAAGCTCGGGCTGGTGGTGAAGCCGATCTGGTTGTTGACGATGATATGGATGGTGCCGCCGGTGCGGTAGCCGCGCAGATTCGACAGCTCCAGCGTTTCCGCCACCATGCCCTGGCCGGCGAAGGCGGCGTCGCCGTGAAGGAGGATGCCCATCACCTGGCCGCGCTCATCGTCGCCGAGCAGCTTCTGCTTGGCCCGCACCTTGCCCAGCACCACCGGATTGACGGCTTCCAGATGCGACGGATTGGGCGTCAGCGAGAGGTGAATGCGGGCGCCGTCCGGCAGCACGCGGTCGGTCGAGACGCCGAGATGATATTTGACGTCGCCCGAGCCCTGGACATCGGCCGGGTGCGCGGCCTGGCCCTGGAATTCGGAAAACACGGCGGCGTAGGATTTGCCCATGATGCTGGTCAGCACATTGAGGCGGCCGCGATGCGACATGCCGATGGTGATATCGCGCACGCCCCAGGCGGCGGCGCCTTCGATCAGCGTTTCCAGCGCCGGCACGATGCTCTCCGAGCCCTCCAGCGAAAACCGCTTGGTGCCGGGATGCTTGATATCGAGAAAATGCTCGAAGCCTTCCGCCTCGTCGAGCTGGCGCAGAATTTCGAGCTTGTCGCCATCGCTCAGATCGGCGCGGTTGCGGCTGCCCTCCATGGCCATCTGGATCCACGCCTTTTGCTGCGGGTCCTGGATATGCATGAACTCGACGCCGATGCGCCCGCAATAGGTATCGCGCACCACCGAGACGACGTCGGTGAGCGTCGCCCATTGCATGCCGAGCACCCCGTCGACGTAAATCGGGCGGTCGTAATCGGCCTCGGAAAATCCATAAGATTCGGGGTCCAACTCGGGATGGCTGTTGTCGCCGTCGCGCCCGAGCGGATCGAGATCGGCGAGCAGATGGCCGCGCACGCGGTGGGCGCGGATCAGCATCAGGGCGCGGATAGAATCGACCGTCGCCGCCGGCACACCGGCTTCGGCCTCGGCCGGCACGGAGCGCACTTCCGCGGCGGCGGCCGCCGCCGCCGCCGGTTTGGCGCCGTTGGTCTTGGCCCCATTGGGTTTGGCGGTGGTTGCCTTGGCGCTCGCCGCCCCGGCACCGTTTATGGCGCCGAAATAGGCGCGCCAGCTCGGCTCGACCGAGTTCGGGCCATGGCAATAGCTGTCGTACAACGCCTCGATGAAGGCGGTATTCGATCCGTGCAGAAACGACGCGTCCAGTTTGCTCATGCCAATTCCACCGCTTTCGCGGCCCGGTGGAATCAGCCTTTCAGCAGCTCCACCATTGTGGTTCCAATCGCCGCCGGCGACTGCGAGACCGCGATCCCGGCGCTTTTCATCGCCTCGATCTTGTCCCCCGCGCCGCCTTTGCCGCCGGAGATGATCGCCCCGGCATGGCCCATGCGTCGGCCCGGCGGAGCGGTCAATCCGGCAATGAAGCCAACCACAGGCTTCTTAACAATTTGTGAACTAAGAAACGCCGCCGCATCTTCTTCCGCCGTGCCGCCGATCTCGCCGATCATGACGATGGCTTGCGTTTTGTCGTCGGCGAGGAACAATTCCAGGCAATCGATGAAGTTGGTTCCATTCACCGGGTCGCCGCCGACGCCGATGCAGGTCGACTGGCCGAGCCCGGCGGCGCTGGTCTGCGCCACCGCTTCATAGGTCAGCGTCCCCGAGCGCGAGACGATGCCGACCATGCCGGGGCGGTGGATATGTCCGGGCATGATGCCGATCTTGCACGCATCGGGCGTGATGATGCCGGGGCAGTTGGGGCCGATCAGGCGGCTTTTCGCGCCCACCAGCGCGCGCTTGACGCGCACCATGTCGAGCACCGGGATGCCCTCGGTGATGCAGGTGATGAGCGGCACGCGTGCGTCGATCGCCTCCAGGATGGCGTCCGCCGCGAACGGCGCCGGCACATAGATGACGCTGGCATCCGCCGCCGTCGCCGCCAGCGCTTCCGCCACCGTATCGAAGACCGGCAGGCCGAGATGCTCACTCCCGCCCTTGCCCGGCGTGACGCCGCCGACCATGCGGGTGCCGTATTCGATGGCCTGCTCGGAATGGAACGTGCCCTGGGCGCCGGTGAAGCCCTGGCACAGCACCTTGGTATCGGCATCGACGAGAACCGCCATCAGCCGGCCTCCGCCACGGCGGCGACGATTTTTTGCGCCGCGTCGCCGAGATCGTCGGCGGAGATGATGGCGAAACCGCTATCGTCGAGGATCGCCTTGCCCTCATCCACATTGGTGCCTTCGAGGCGCACCACCAGCGGCACCGTGATGCCGATCTCGCCGGCCGCCGCGACGATGCCCTCGGCGATCACGTCGCAGCGCATGATGCCGCCGAAAATATTGACCAGCACGCCCTTGACGTTGGCGTCGGAGAGAATCAGCTTGAACGCCTCGCGCACGCGCTCGCGCGTCGCACCGCCGCCGACGTCGAGAAAATTGGCCGGCGCGGCGCCGTTGAGCTTGATGATGTCCATCGTCGCCATGGCGAGGCCGGCGCCGTTCACCATGCAGCCGATCGAGCCGTCGAGCTTGATATAGTTGAGCTCGTGCTCGGCGGCCTGGCGCTCGGCCGGGTCTTCCTCGCTTTCGTCCCTGAGCGCGGCGATATCGGGGTGGCGGAAGAGCGCGTTGTCGTCGAAATTCATCTTGGCGTCGAGGGCCAGCAGATCGCCGTCCTTCGTGACCACCAGCGGGTTGATTTCGAGCATCGAGGCGTCGCTGCCGAGCATGGCGTCGTAGAGCGCCGGAAACAGCTTGAGCGCCGATTTGACCGTCTTGCCTTCGAGGCCGAGGCCGAAGGCGAGCTTGCGCGCGTGGAAGGCCTGGCAGCCGACCGCCGGATCGATGGTGACGGTGATGATCTTCTCCGGGCTCTCGGCGGCGACCTGTTCGATCTCGACGCCGCCTTCGCTCGACGCCATGAAGGCGACGCGCCCCGATGAGCGGTCGATCACCGCGCCGACATAGAGCTCGGTGGCGATAGCGCAGCCATCCTCGATATAGACCCGGCGCACTTCCTTGCCGGCCGGGCCGGTCTGATGGGTGACCAGAACTTGGCCGAACATGCCCTCGGCGGCCGCGACCGCTTGCTCGGCGCTCTTGCACAGCTTGACGCCGCCCGCCTTGCCGCGCCCGCCGGCATGGATCTGCGCCTTCACCACCCATACCGGGCCGCCCAGTTCCTCGACCGCCGCCGCCGCCGCGGCGGGCTCGAGCAGCGCCTTGCCGCGCGCCACCGCGACGCCGAATCGCGCGAGCAGGCCTTTGGCCTGATATTCGTGAATATTCACGGGCTTATTTCTTCTTTTTAAGCGCCTTGATCGCCGCCAGCAGCCCCTCGACGGCGCGCACCGATTTGTTGAACGCGGCCCTCTCGCCGCGGTCGAGCTTGATCTCGACGATGCGCTCGACGCCGCCGCCGCCGATCACCGCCGGCACGCCGACATAGAGCCCCTCGACGCCATATTCGCCGTTCAGGCGGGCGGCGCAGGGCAGCACCCGCTTCTTGTCCTTGAGATAGGCCTCGGCCATCTCGATCGCCGCCGAGGCCGGCGCGTAAAAGGCCGAGCCGGTCTTTAAGAGGCCGACGATCTCGGCGCCGCCGTCGCGCGTGCGTTGAACGATCTCGTCGAGCCGTTTTTGTTTAAGCCAGCCCATTTTCACGATGTCCGGCAGCGGAATCCCGGCCACCGTCGAGTAGCGCGTGAGCGGCACCATGGTATCGCCATGCCCGCCGAGCACGAAGGCGCTGACGTCCTCCACCGAGACGCCGAGCTCCTCGGCGAGGAAATAACGGAAGCGCGCCGAATCGAGCACCCCGGCCATGCCGACCACTTTTTTGGTTGGCACGCCGCAGGCCTTCTGCAACACCAACACCATGGCGTCGAGCGGGTTGGTGATGCAAATGACGAAGGCGCCCGGGCAATATTTCTTGATCCCGGCGCCGACCTGTTCCATGACGGATGTGTTGATACCGAGCAAATCGTCGCGGCTCATGCCGGGCTTGCGCGGCACCCCGGCGGTAACGATCACCACATCGGCACCCTTGATGGCGGCATAGCTGTTGGTGCCCGACATGGCGGCGTCGTAGCCCTCCACGGGCGAGGATTGCGCCAGGTCGAGCGCCTTGCCCTGCGGAATGCCCTTGACGATGTCGAACAGCACCACATCGCCAAGCTCCTTAAGCCCCGCCAAATGCGCCAGCGTGCCGCCGATATTACCCGCGCCGATCAGCGCGATCTTGTTGCGTGCCATGATAAAACTCCCGATCCGTTGGGGCTGGTTTTAACGCTGAATGTGGGGGTGGTGCAAGCGGGGTGGGGGGCGGAGTGTGGCGGCGGTTTAGGTTACGTAGAAAATAGGGCGGTAGAATCAGCGAGTAACCTAGCTATTCACCTGACGGTTCGCCAATTGTTCCGTTGTCAAACTACACATAGCAATTTATTGGATCTAATGTATCCATGAGATGCGAGTACCAGAGATGGTTCGAATGAAATGCATGCTCGCTCTCTATAGAAATTTTTCATGAGCAGTGTCGGGTACACCATATAATTCCTTCACTTGATGAAGAAATAAGTTTTGACCACCGTAGCTGGGGTGTCGCAATTTAATTACCTCATGGCGACCGGCCAAACGTCGCGCCGTCTGTTCAGCAACGTTTCCGACAGCTATTAATCGGCGAGGTTCCAACAGATTAATGAGTTGAGAAAGGAGTTCCTCACCCGCCCTTCGTTCACGGGCATTGTGCGAACGGTTGCTGAACGGCTCATTCAGTTCATGCGGGTGAAGTGGAAACACGTTCCATAAGAAAATTGGCATCTGAATGTTTGAAAGAACGCTCCATATTATGGCTGCCGTACGCTCCGCCACTACTTTTCCCTTCGTAGAGCGCTCCACCGAAATACCCCAACGTTGCGCGTGCGCATACAGATGGTGATCATCGGTCAAAGCTAATCCCGTTCGCCTGCCGCCTCGATGACCCAAATCGCGTCCGATCCAAATCGCGTCAATCTCCGAATCAACTGCTGCATTTAGAATTGCGCACAACAATTTTGCGCGTCGGTTCGGTGCGTCATCCAGGTCGTAGAGCTTACAACGATTAGCATAAGGGTTAAATGTATTGTCAAATTTCATCCTACTTAGAGCATTTACAAATTGAACGGACCCCACAATTTATTCTCCTATAATATTTTGGTAAGAAATTGAACGATTTTCGCGATCTCCGATCACGATTCCGCCTTCATTGTCTCGCACCTGTCTAAAGACTCTATACCCATCCAAAATTGCGCGTTCCCAAAGATTTAATGGGCAGTGCTCGACTTCATATCCACGAACAAATTGTTGAATAATTTTTAGTAGATCAAACGAAATTCTATCTTGATTTTTAAAATATTCAAGCTCCTTCGCGCGTGAAAATATCCAAGCAGTAAGGCCTTCTTCGATAACAATCGCTCTGCCACCATCCTCATTCTCATCAATCCTCTTATCACTTTTACGCTTCTGCTTTAACAGAGCACGAAATGTTGGAGACCAATGAAGAATGGCGGCATAAGAAAAATGAAATACATCATGAAAACGATATCCGTCTGGCTCGAATATATTGTCAGTCAACGGATCACCAACGAAAACACCGTTCCACTGTATATAGCTTTGCCCACTTTTTCGTTGAGTGATTTTTATTTCAAAATGCTCTGGCAATCTTTCCTCTTCGTCAAATGCCTTATCAAATGTAGGTAATGCATTCACGTCAGGGGATAGAAACCGACCTCAAGTCTTTGATATGTTCGTGCTGAGGACTTGGGTGAAGTTCAATTGTGCTGCTTGAAGAACTCGAAGGTATTGGTCGGCAAAATCCTGAAGGAGCTTTCTATTTTGCTCACCCGGCTGATCAATATTTAGCAGAGCTGCCGCAGATTCTCCAAGTTTCAATAGCGTCTCATCCGGAGTAGGAAATTTTTCGACTGAAGAATCATGTGAAATTGCGCCATCACGGAGGTCACTTGAAGCGACCGCTTTTCTGTAGCTTTCGGCGCTTGCCGTTTCGGACAAAATGTCATCGACACCGATATTTAGGCGACTACAAAGGGTTGTGAAATACCAAAAGGTATCACCAAATTCTTCTTCCACCGCGTTACGGTATGCAGAGTAGGCATTCTTCTCTCGATGAAGCTTTTTGGCGGTTGTCATTATGCTACCGACTTCACCAAATAGTCCTAATAGCACGGGGTTTAATGCGCTCTTGGGAAGCGTATCAGTTGGCTTGATATTTCTTATGTAATCTCGCAAGAGAATTGAGTGACTAACATCTCCCTTGCGGTTTTCATCAATCATGGCGTCCTCGGCCAATCTAAAGGCGCTCCAGCGTAGCCAGTTACGCCAAGGGAGCGAAACCACGCGATAAATTGATCGACGAGTGGGGCCGGAAACCGACTCTTGTGGCCACGGCCGGCGCAAATATCACAGCCATTATAATTCCGTATTATCTCTGGTAAAGTGGGACCTGATCCACCCCAATATGTAAAGTCGGAACTAAGAAGAATTCTGTCAGTCTGCGTGTCATTACTTATGTTGAAAGGGTTTGGATTGCCATCCTGGTAGCTGTGATGAGAATCCTGTTGATGCCAATCTTCTGGGCCGTTTTTAAAATAGATATTATCTCCAAAAGCTTGTTTTTTACTCCCTCTTAAATTTGGTTTTTTCCGACGAAACCTCTCGTTATTCCAATATTCATTAAATGACATTGTGCATGTGATTCGCATGGCAAATACAAGAAAACCATCTCTATTTCTCTTGCTGGTTCCAGTGCCGATAACCCAATCTCCAACCGCAGCTACTCTTCGAATAATTGGCTTACATGTTGCAAGCGTGCACACGCCGAAAAAGGGATTTGGGGCAAATCCATAGTCTCGGGCA
>CAJXFT010000112.1 GCA_913053235.1 uncultured Alphaproteobacteria bacterium | reverse complement strand
ACATCGCCATGGTGTTCGAGAATTACGCGCTCTATCCGCACAAGACGGTGTTCGAGAACATGGCCAATCCGCTCAAGATGCAAAAAATGCGCAAGGCGGATATCCAGGAGCGCGTCGTGTGGGCGGCGCAAATGCTGGAAATCGAGGAGCTGTTGCAGCGCAAGCCGGTCGAGCTCAGCGGCGGCCAAAAGCAGCGCACCGCCATCGGCCGGGCGATCGTGCGCGAGCCCAAGGTGTTTCTGTTCGATGAGCCGATCGCCCATCTCGACGCCAAGCTGCGCTCGCATATGCGCGGCGAGATCAAGCATTTGCAGCGCCGCCTGGAGACGACGACGATTTACGTCACCCATGATCAGCTCGAAGGCATGACCATGGCGGACCGCATTGCCGTCATGCATGAAGGCGTCCTGCAGCAGCTCGGCACGCCGGGTGAGATTTATAACCATCCGGTCAATGAATTCGTCGCCGGTTTCGTCGGCGAGCCGCCGATGAATTTTCTCGATTGCCGCATCGAGGCCGCCGGCGATTCGGCCGCGCTCGTCTATAACGATATGAAGCTGGCGCTCAGCGCCGAGCAGTCGCGGGTTCTCGAAGCCAAGGGCGCCACCGGCGAGGTCCGCCTCGGCATCCGCCCGGACGATCTTAGCATCGAGATGGGCGCCGATCACGGCGCCGAATTCTCGGCGAAGATTTTCGTCACCGAGCCGTTGGGCGGCGACATGCTCATCGAGGCCGATCTCGGCCGCGACCGCATGACGATCAAGCGCAAGATTGCCGATTTGGGGCAGCCCGGCGACCCCTGTGGCATCACCTTCGACAGCGAAAAACTCCATGTTTTCGACGCTGAGACCGGCGCCGCGTTCTTTTAAGGCAAAACACCGCGCGCTCCGCCGTTGACACCGGTGGCGCCTTTCCTTTTAATCGGCGCCGCCGCCGCTTCTTGGCGGGCGGCTTCACATGGTGCTTGGATATTCACGAATCAGTCGGTTGGCGGGGATTCGCAGGGCACGCAGGCAGTAGCCAAATCCGGCAAAGACAAATGACGTTTGAAAGCTGACAATGCCCAGCGAAGCCAGGGTTATCAAATTCACTTATGAGGAGTTGATGACGGCTCTGTTCAGGCATAGCCGTCGTGGCGGCGGGCTCGATCAACCTGGCATGCCGACGAAAGTCGAGTTGTTTCAGGAAGGCAAAATCTCCGCCCGGCTGCACGTGTCGAATCAGGATCCGGTCACATTCGACGCCGCTCAAATAGCGGCGGCCCTGATATTGCTCTGTTTCAGGCAAAAAATTCCACTGCCCAAGAATGCAAAAAAGTCCATCCATGTTGAGAGCAATAATGTCGTGCTCTCCTTGAAGTCAGGAGACGGCCCGCCGCCGAAAATGCCATCGTGAAATGCTGCCTGGCGGTTTCTTGGGCCTGCTACACACCGAACCGGCCGACCCACGTTTGAGGAGCCCGCCAGTTCAGCCGCTTTCATCGAGGGTCTGGCGCACTTTCTCGGCCAGTTCTTTCTTGTTGTATGGCTTCTCCAGGATTTTGCTTCTTAGTTCGGTGACGAGAGGGTCATTTTGGCTATCCGCTTTGCCATCCGTTTCGGCGAAACCGGAAGTCAGTAAAATTCCAAGTCCGGGATGAATATCGCGTGCCTGGCGGGCGAGCTCAAAACCATCCATGCCGCCGGGCATGATCACGTCGGAAAACAACAGGTCGATCCCGCCGTTTTGCTTGAGCAGTTGCAGAGCCTGGCGGCCATCCTCGGCGCCAACAGTCTGATATTCGAGTTCCGTCAGATGGTCGATGGAAATTTCGAGCATCGCGCGCTCGTCGTCGACCACCAGTATCGTCTCACTACCGCCCGGCAATTCCTTCGCCGCATCGTCAGGGGATTTCGCCGCACCGCTTTTCTCGAGCGAGCGCGGCAGGAAAATGTGGAACTCGGAGCCGCCGCCAGGCTCGGAGTGGACCGATATATGTCCCCCTGAGCGTTTCACGAAACCGTAGACCATGGCGAGTCCGAGGCCGGATCCCTTGTCCCTTCCCTTGGTCGAGAAGAAGGGGTCGTAAATCTTTTCGATTGTTTCCCTGCTCATGCCTTCGCCGGTGTCGCGCACCGACAACAACACATATTCTCCCGGCGTCAGCCCGGGATCGCGCCCAGCGTCATTTTCGTCGACCTCCTTGTTGGCCGTCTCGATGATCAAATCGCCGCCATCCGGCATGGCGTCGCGGGCGTTGACGGCGAGGTTGAGGATTGAATCGCCAAGCTCGCCGGGATCGACATCGACCGGCCAGAGGCCCTCCGCCAAGCGGAATTCCACGGCAATCATCTTGGTGAGGGAGCGTCTGACGAATTCACCGCTGTCGGCCACAATCTCGTTTACCGAGACGATTTCACTGTCTCCCGTCGCCCGGCTTGAAAAGCCGAGCAGCAGTTTGGTGAGGCGGGCGCCGCGCTTAACGTTTTTGAGCGCGGTATCAATGCGCCTGACGGCCTTCGGGTTTTCGGCAATCATGGAGCGCAGTATCTCCAAATTGCCCATGACGATGCCGAGGATGTTGTTGAAGTCATGCGCGATGCCGCCGGCCAATTCGCCGACGGCATCCATCTTCTGGGTTTTTCTGAGCGCCGCCTCGATCACTTTGCGCTCGGTGATATCCTCGATCATGGCGACGCGGAAACGAGATCTCTCGATATCGTCACCGGCGCTGGAAACCGTAAGATAAGCCCACAGCAGACTGCCGTCCTTGCGGATATAGCGCTTCTCCATCCGGAAGCTCTTGATCTCACCCTGACCAAGCCTCTCGGAAAGCTCCGCATTCTCCGCAATATCGTCGGGATGGGTGAACTCCGACCATGGCTTGCCGTCGAGTTCGCCGAAATCATATCCCAACATTTTGCACAGTGCAGGATTGCAATTGACCATTCGGCCATCCACATCCGCGGTGGCGATGCCGAACGCGGCGTCTTCGAATATCGCGCGAAAGCGCTCCTCGCTTTCGCGTAAGGCTTCTTCGCGCTGTTTCAATTCGGTGATGTCCTGCGCCATGATATAATAGCCGCGCACAGTGCCCGACGGCGCGCGGTCGGGCATGTAATGAGCCAGAACATGCATTGAGCGACCGTCATTCGATATAACCTTGACGTGACTGGTGAACGTTTCGCCGCTAAAAACCCGGCGGTACGATTCCGAATTGGCGGTGTAATTTTCGTGCCCGATAACGTCACTGACATGGTGCCCGACAATTTGGTCGAGCGGGCGATTAAGCGCCCTCTGATAGAACTTGTTGGCGAAGCGATATTTGCCGTCTGAATCGACATAGCCAATGAACGCCGGCACATTATCGCTGATCAGACGCTGGCGCTGTTCACTGTCGCGAAGCGCGTCCTCGGCCAGCTTGCGCTCGGCGGCCAATTTCTCGGCCTTGATCATATTGTCCTTGAAGATCTGCATGGCGGCGGCCATTTCACCGACTTCGCCGCTGCTGTCGGCGCCCGGAATATCGACCGCCATATTGCCTTCGGAGAGTGAACGCATCGCGCCCGTCATGCCGACGATGGGGCGCGTTATGCCGGTGGCAACGGTGAACACCATCGCCGCCGTGACGAGTAAAAGGATGAACGTGGCGCCGACCAATATCAGGAACACCGCAAAGGCCGAACTTTCGATCGCCGCCGCCATCGCTTGCAGATCGCTCGCAACCTTGTCCTCGACCGTTTTCAGGAGGTTGATCTTCTCGGTGGCGGCGCTGTACCAATAGGCGCCCTCGATGCCCCCGAGGCTGCCGGTGAGCGGGCTGGCGATGGCAATTTGGCGCAAACGATCGACCTCGTCGACCGCCGCGCCGACAAGCACCGATTGCAGAAACGCCTTCTGCTCGGCGCTTGCGTAGATATCGAAGCGGGTGAGAAAAATCTCCTGCATGGCGATCAGTTGCACGAATTTGAGATGGGTGGCGGGCGTGAATTCTCCGGCGCCGAAGCCGACGGCACCCATCGCCCTTTCGATGCCGGCGCGTTCCTTGCCTTGCAGGAAGGCCGTATAGGCGGTGATCGCGTTGGTCACGTCGACATCGCTACCGAGGACCGTCATTTCCTCGACGATGCGCAGCAACTTGGCGATGGTCGATGTGAAATATGCCGCCATTTCCGGCGCGCCGATAGCGCCGCCGCTAATTTGCGCGCGCATGTCGCCCAACGCCGCCAGGGCTTGCCGGGAGGCGTCGATCTTGCTGACCAGGCCGGTGCCAAAGGAGGCCGCGTCAAAGGATTTCAGGGTTTCCGCCAGGGCGGCCCGCTTGTCGTCCGTCAACTTTCTCTGGGCCGGAAGGCCTTGAGCGAATTTGGCTCCCTTGCCGGCGATAAAGCCGGCCGACATGCCGCGCTCTTTCTGCAATTCATGGACCACGGCGCTGATCGCCGGCGCCACTTGCGCGAGCTCCAGAATTTTGCCCATTTCCGCAAATGTTTGATATTTGTCGAATACCAAAAAACCGGAAAGCACCAGCATTCCCGCGGCGGGCAGCGCCAGCGCAAAGACGATGCGCTGGCCGATTTTGGTATTTTTCAGAAAACCGAGAATGGGACCAATACCCTAATTTTCCTAACCTTCGAACCGTCATTTTCGCCGGCGCCGCAATGACGTTGGTTTGTAATTGGCTCCCTGTCGGTTTCATTTGGAATTTAGGCGGCGATTATTTCTCCGAATATGTTGCCTGGGGTCAAAGCCATGGAAACGAATTGCGGCGTGCCGCTACGTCGGTCCCGACATTTCAAGCAGACCCTGGTTGCTCAGCAGTTCAAACTCATGGCCCGCCGATTGCCGTATCAAGCCTTCGCGCTTGAGCTGGGAGAGGGTGCGGCACACCGTCTCGATGGTGAGGCCGAGATAATCGGCGATGTCTTCGCGGACCATGGGCAGATAAACCGCGCCGTCGCGGCCGCCGCGTATTTCTTCGCGCTCCGACAGGTTGATCAGGAAGGACGCCATGCGTTCCCTTGCCGTCTTGCGGCCGAGCAACAGCATTTGATCCTGCGCCACGGCCAGCTCGTCATCGACGATCTCGAACAGGCGCCGTTCAAGCTGGCGGTTGCGCTCGAACAAAGTTTCGAGTTTGTCGCTCTCGAAGCGGCACAGCTCCACCTCGGTAATCGCTTCGGCGCTGGTGGCATAGCCCGAGCGGCTGGCGAGCCCGAGAAAGTCGCCCGGCAGGAGAAAGCCGGTCACTTGACGGCGGCCGTCCTGCGTCATTTTAAAGAGCCGCACCGTGCCCCTGGTGACGTTGAAAACGGCATTCGCCTCATCGCCTTCCTGAAATATGATGTGGCGCTTGGCGAAGAGCATGCGCCGCGAAATGGAACTGAGATCGCTAAGCTCGTTTGCCTCGATGCCGGCGCAAAATGTCAAATCGCGTATTTTGCAGGCGCTGCAATCATGTACGGAGCAGGGCGTGCTCGACGACCCGCGTTTTGTCTTGGTCCTCGGCCGCTTCTTCAATCCGGTCGTCATTCTTTTTCTCCTCCTTGGTGATTGCGCCTAGGCGGCTCCTTGTTGATTACGCCCAGGCGGCGTGGCGCCTGTCTTCATCAACCATTTCCGCTTCCATCAGCATGTAGCCCTGGCCCTCGGCGCGAAGGATCGAAATTGTGCCGCGCGCCGTGCCGTAATCGTCTTCGACCGACAAAATCCGCATATGCCCCGGCTTCCCTCGCCTAAAGAAAGGCTAATTACGGGGCGCCACCATAAAGCAGCTTTATTGCAGGGGGATTTCAGGAAAATAAGAGAATGGTTACAAATTGTTACAAAAGCGGGATAGTGCCGGGCGCGCCCTAAAACCGGAAATCGTCTACTTTTGCCCGGCAATCATCGTAGGAAATGGTGACTGAGCGGCGGTACAGCTCACCGAGCGTCAATTCCGAGATCGGCTGGGCAAAGCGCGCCGGCGGCCCCAGGCAATCCTCGAATATCCGCGTCACCACATCGGTCATGCGCTGACAGCTGCTGTGGTAGAGCAAGGCCCTGCCTTTCCGCGACATATCGGGCGTGATCACGACATAGCCGCATTTCATTTGCAGGTGCTCGACGGCGGCCAATTCATTTTCCTCGTCCAGGAAAAGAATGTTTCCCCGAACCACCTCGCATAGCCCATCCTGGTGCTGGCACTCGACGGAGAAGTCAGTGCGATTTTCCTTAAATTGGCTCATCCAATCCTCCAAAAACCGGTGATTTTGGGGGTTCAAGGCCTGACCGGTTCGTCACATCGGCGCGACCGCGAGATTATCGCATTGGCGCCGCCCGATCCAGCCGCGATCGGCTTGCCTGAATGGGCCTTTTTTGATTGATGTCAATGTGCAGAGCGCTCACTCCGGCGACATTGTGTCGCAACCTGAAGGCTCCACGTCTCTTGCTCGGCCGTTCCGCCGCGCGGCAAACATCGAAGGACGATTCAATGAACAGGCCGGCAAGCCGGATTCCGTCCAAGAAGGCCGGGCGCAAGCGCAAACCCGGCGCGGCGCGGCGCGGCGAGCGCCGGCTCGACGCCGAGGTCGAGCGCTGGTTCGCCGCCTCGGGCGCCGCCTTTCCGGCCACGCGCGCGTCGATCATCCCGATGCTCCAGGCGGCACAGGCCGAACTCGGCTATCTGCCCGGCGATGCCATGCAGGCGATCGCGCGCCACCTCGCCGTGCCGCCGGCGCTGGTCGAGGGCGTCGCCAGTTTCTACGCCCAGTTCCGCTTCACAAAACCAGGCCGGCACCGCGTCACGGTTTGCACCGGCACCGCCTGCTATGTGCGTGGCAGCGGCAAGCTCATCGAGGATATGCAGGCCGATCTCGAGATTGAATCGGGCGAGACCACCGCCGACGGTTTCCTGTCGCTGGAATCGGTGTCCTGTTTCGGCGCCTGTGCGCTCGCCCCCGTTGTCACCCTCGACGACAAGGTATTGCGCCAGCAAACCAGCACCTCGATGAAGGAGATCATTGAGAATATTTCCGACGCTCCGCGAGGGCGCGAATGACCAAACTGGCGCTCCCTGCCGAGCTTGAGGCATTGCGCGCCGATCTCGCCGCCTCGTTCGACGCCGACAAGCCGCGCGTCATGGTGTGCATGGGCACCGGCTGCAAGGCGTGCGGCGGCGACGATGTTCTCGACGGCGTCGAGAAGGCGCTGAAGCAGGCCAAGCTCAACCGCGAGGTCGAATTGGTGACCACCGGCTGCCGCGGCTTCTGCGAGAGGGGCACGCTCGTCGCGCTGCGCCCCGCCGGCACGCTATATTGCGGCGTCGAGCCGGATGACGGCGGCGATATCATCGGCAAAACGGTCGCCCATGGCGAAGTGATCGAGCGCCTGCTCTATGAGATGCCGGCCCGCGTCCCGACGATGCCCGGGGAACGCATCGCCGCCGAGGAGGAAATCCCGTTCTACCGCCACCAGAAGCGCATCGTGCTCGGCCTCAACGATCGCATCGATCCGTCGCGCATCGAGGACTATATCCGCGAGGGCGGCTACGGCGGGCTCGCCAAGGCGTTGTTCGATATGGAGCCGGACGGCATCATCGACGAGGTGCGGCGCGCCGGCTTGCGCGGGCGCGGCGGCGGCGGCTTCCCGACCGGACAGAAGTGGAAATTATGCCGCGCCGCCGAGGGCGGTGTGAAATATGTCATATGCAACGCCGACGAGGGCGACCCGGGCGCTTTCATGGACCGCTCGCTGCTCGAAGGCAACCCGCACTCGGTGCTCGAGGGCATGGCGATCGGCGCCCGCGCCATCGGCTCGTCGCACGGCTATATTTATATTCGCGCCGAATATCCGCTCGCCATCAAGCTGCTGCGCAAGGCGATCGATCAGATGCACGAGCGCGGACTGCTCGGCGACAACATATTGGGATCGGATTTCTCGTTCGATATCGTCATCAAGGAAGGCGCCGGCGCTTTCGTCTGCGGCGAGGAGACGGCGCTCATCGCCAGCATCGAGGGGCGCCGCGGCATGCCGGTGGTGCGCCCGCCATTCCCCGCCACCAAGGGGCTGTTCGGCAAGCCGACCAATATCAACAATGTCGAAACCTGGGCCAACGTGCCGCACATCCTGGCCGGCGGCGCCGAGGAATATGCGGCGTGTGGCACCGAAACCAGCAAGGGCACCAAGATCTTTTCGCTCGTCGGGCAGGTCAACAATACCGGCCTCGTCGAGGTGCCGATGGGGATGTCGCTGCGCCAGCTCGTCTACGAGGTCGGCGGCGGCATCAAGGACGGCCGCGAACTCAAGGCGGTGCAGTCGGGCGGCCCCTCGGGCGGCTGCATCCCGGCCCATATGATGCATCTGCCGATCGACTATGAATCGCTCGCCGAGGCCGGCTCGATCATGGGCTCGGGCGGCCTCGTGGTGATGGACGAGACCAGCTGCATGGTCGATCTGGCGCGCTACTTCGTCACCTTCACCGAGAATGAATCCTGCGGCAAATGCGTACCCTGCCGCCTGGGCACGCGGCAAATGCGGTTGATCCTCGACGCTATCTGCGAGGGGCGCGGCAGCGAGGAGGACATCGCCCAGCTCGAATCGCTCGGCCGGGCGGTCGGCAAGGGGTCGCTCTGCGGCCTTGGCCAGACGGCGCCGAACCCGGTGCTGACGACGATCAAATATTTCCGCGACGAATATCTCGCCCATGTGCGCGAAAAGCGCTGCCCCGCCGGGGTTTGCGAATCGCTCTTCGTCGCCACCTGCTCCAACCGCTGCCCGAGCGAGGTCGATATCCCGGCCTATCTCTCGCTGGTTGCGGAAGGCCGCGACGAAGAGGCGCTCAGGAGCCATATGGAGCGCAACCCGTTCCCGTCAATGTGCGCGCGCGTCTGCCCGCACCCGTGCGAGAAACGCTGCCGGCGCGAGGACGAGGACGCCCCGGTGGCGATTCGCTCGGTGAAGCGCTACATGGTCGATTCCGCGACCGATGTCAGCGTGCCGGTGATCGAGCGGCCACCCGAAGAGCAGCGCCATGTGGCGGTGATCGGCGCCGGCCCGGCGGGACTGACGGCGGCCTATTTCCTGCGCCGTCTCGGCCATGAAGTCACCGTCTATGAGGCGATGCCCGAGCCCGGCGGGATGCTGCGCTACGGCGTCCCTTCCTTCCGCCTGCCGCGCCAGGAACTCGAGCGCGACATAGAGCGCATCACCAGCCTCGGCGTGAAAATCAAGTGCGGCACCGCGATCGGCAAGAAGCCCAGCATGGCGCGCTTGCGCAAGGAGCATGACGCCATCTTCGTCGGCAGCGGCGCCTGGGCCGATATGGCGATGGGTGTGCCGGGCGAGGAGGGGCCGGGCGTCGCCTCGGGCATCGAGTTCCTTAAAAATGTCGAGCTCGGCGAGGTGGCGCCGATCGGCGGCGGCGCCGCGGTCGTGATCGGCGGCGGCAATACCGCGATCGACGCGGCGCGCACGGCGCTCAGGCTGGGCGCCGAGAGCGTCACCATCGCCTACCGCCGGACGCGCGAGGAAATGCCGGTTCAGCCCGACGAGATCAGCGAGGCCCTGGAGGAGGGCGTCAAGTTCGAGTTTCTCGTCGCGCCGCTCGAGGTCATCCGCGACGATGCCGGGACGGCGGTGGCGATCAAGCTGCAACGCATGCGCCTCGGGGATTACGACGATAGCGGCCGGCGCCGGCCGGTGCCGATCGAAGGCGATTTCGTCGAGATCGCGGCGGCGCATATCATCCGCGCCATCGGCCAGAAACCGATCATCCCGAGCGGCGGACCGCCGCTTACCAAATGGGGCACGGTCGTGGTCGATGAACCCTCGCTGGCGACCGAGGTCGCGGGCGTATTTGCCGGCGGCGACGCCGTGCTCGGCCCGGCGACGGCGGTCGAGGCGATCGCGCATGGCCGTCAGGCGGCGGAGACCATCGAGCGCTATCTGCATCCGGACAAGCCGGCGCGCTTTCCGTGGAACGCGCCGCGCGCGCTCGACACGGCGTTCGACCCCAGCGCGGCGCCGACGAAAACGGCGCGCCTTGAAGCGCCCAAGCTGGCGCCTGGGGAGCGCAAAACCAGCTTTGACGAGGTCGAATTTTCGCTCTGCGCCGCCGACGCACGCCTCGAAGCGGGGCGCTGCCTGAGATGCGATTTCGGCAAGAAGCTCGTTGCGCGCGATGAGGAGCAGCCATGTTGAACATGATGATCGACGGCCGCACGGTCACCGTCGAGGAGGGCAAGACGGTGCTCGACGCCTGCCGCGGCGCCGAGATCTACGTGCCGACGCTGTGCGACGATCCAGAGCTCGAGCCCTACGGCGCCTGTCGTCTCTGCATCGTCAAGGTCGATGGCATGCGCGGCCTGCCCACCGCCTGCACCACGCCCGCCGCCGAGGGCATGAAGGTCACGACCGATGACTCCGAGATTCTCGAAGTGCGCAAATGGACGGCGCAGCTCTTGCTCTCCGACCATCCGCTCGACTGCCTGACCTGCGCCCAGTGCGGCGATTGCCGGTTGCAGGAGATGGTCGAGCATCTCGGGGTTCGCGAGCGCCTGTTGCAGCCCATGGAACGCGCCGCGAAAACCGACGATTCGAATGCCTGCTACATCATCGACATGCAGAAATGCATTCTCTGCGGCCTCTGTGTGCGCGCCTGCGACGAGGTTCAGCATCTCGGCGCCATCGATCTGGTGAAGCGCGGCTTCGCCAGCGCCGTCGAGCCGTTCGGCGGCGGTCCGATCAAGGATTCGATCTGCGAATCATGCGGCGAATGCGTCGAGCGCTGCCCCACCGGAGCGCTCACCGCGCGGCAATATCTCAAGCCCGAGCGCGAAGCCTCGACCGTCTGTCCCTATTGCGGCGTCGGCTGCCGGATTATCCTCGGCGCGCGCGGAAACATCCTCGTCGGCGCCCGCGGCGATGCCGACGCCCCGGTATCGCATGGCCGTCTATGCGTTAAGGGAAGGTTCGGATCGTTCGAATTCGTCTCGCATCCCGAGCGCCTCAAGACGCCGCTGATACGCGGCGAAGACGGCTTTCGCGAAGCCTCCTGGGACGAGGCGCTGGCCGTCGTTTCGCGCCAGTTGTACAAATACCGCGGCGACGCTTTCGCCGGATTGTCCTCGGCCAAGGTCTCCAACGAAGACAATTACCTGTTCCAGAAATTCGTGCGCACCGCCATGGCCACGAACAATATCGATCATTGCGCGCGTCTCTGCCACTCTTCCACCGTCGCCGGGCTGGCGCTGTCGTTCGGCTCGGGCGCGATGACGAATTCCGCCGATGACCTGATGAAGGCCGAGGTCATCCTGGTGACCGGATCGAACACCACCGAGAGCCACCCGATCATCGGCCTCAATATCCGCGAGGCGGTGGCGCGCGGCGCCAAACTCCTGCTCTTCGATCCCAGGCAAATCCAGTTGAGCCGCATCGCCACCGTGTGGGCACGGCAGAAGCCGGGCACCGACGTGGCGTGGATCAACGGCCTCATGCATGTCATCATCCGCGACGGCCTGACCAACAGCGCGTTCATCGCAACGCGCACCGAGGGCTTCGCGGCGGTCGAGAAACTGGTCGCCGATTATACGCCCGAGCGGGTGGCGGAGATCACCGGCGTGGCGGCCGAGCTTATCGTCGAGGCGGCGCGGCTTTACGCCACGGCGGCGCGCGCCTCGATCGTCTATTCGATGGGCATCACCCAGCACACCACCGGCGTCGACAATGTGCGCTCGCTCGCCAACCTGGCGATGATCACTGGACAGATCGGCCGGCCCGGCACCGGCGTCAATCCGTTGCGCGGCCAGAGCAATGTCCAGGGCGCCTGTGACATGGGCGCGCTGCCCAACTATTATCCCGGCTACCAGCAGGTCGGCGACGGCGAAACCCGCGCCAAGTTCGAGAATGCCTGGGGCGCCCAGCTCTCCGCCACGCCCGGCCTGACGGTGACCGAGATGCTGCCCGCGGCGCTCGACGGCAAGATCAAGGCGATGTACATCATGGGCGAAAATCCGGTGCTCTCCGACGCCGACATCACCCATGTCGTGGAGGCGCTTGAGAATCTGGATTTTCTCCTGGTGCAGGATATTTTTCTCACCGAAACGGCGCGGCTCGCCGACGTCGTGCTGCCGGCGTCCGCCTATGCCGAGCGCGACGGCACCTACACCAATACCGAGCGCCGCGTACAAATCACCGAGCCGGTGGTGGCGCCGCCGGGCCAGGCGCGCCGCGACCGCGAGATCATCTCTGATATCGCCGCCGCCATGGGCCATCCGATGACCTATGCGTCGACGGCGGCGGTCAATGACGAGATGCGCCGGCTGACGCCTTCCTACGGCGGTATTTCGCATGCCCGGCTGAAGGCCGGCGAGCGGCTGCAATGGCCGTGCCTGTCGGACGGTCATGCCGGCACGCCGATCCTGCACCGTGAAAAATTTAGCCGTGGCCTGGGCCAGTTCTGCGCGGCCGAATACCAACCCGCGGCCGAGGAAACCGATTCGTCATACCCCATCGTGCTGACCACCGGGCGCATGCTGGAGCACTACCATACCGGGACGATGACGCGGCGCAGCCAGGCCCTGCACGGCCTCGTCCCCGGGCCGTTCGTCGAGGTAAACGGCATTGACGCCAAGAAAATCCGCGTGCGCGACGGCGACCGCGTAACCGTGACCTCGCGGCGCGGCTCGATCACCCTTCCCGCCAGGGTGGGCGGCCGG
>CAJXFT010000111.1 GCA_913053235.1 uncultured Alphaproteobacteria bacterium | reverse complement strand
TGTGGTCGATCGAGCAGAATCTGCTGGCCCTGGGAGCGGCGGCGGAATGACGGCCGCAAAAAAATCCGTCCCGCGCGGCGAGTTCGTATTCCGCGAAGGTGAAACCGGCGGCTTCGCCTACATCCTCAACGAAGGTGTCGTGGAAATTGTCAAAACCAGCGACGAGGGGACGGTGGTTCTGAGCGAGGTCGCGCCGGGCACCCTGTTCGGCGAGATGGCTATTGTCGACGGTGGATCGCGTAGCGCCGGCGCCCGGGCGCGCTGCGATTCGGTGGTGACCGAGGTCAACAAGAACACCTTCCTCAACCATATCTCGAAGAACCCGGAGACCACATTATCCCTGATGAAGCGGCTTTCGAGCTATGTGCGCTCGGCCAATCTGCGCTCGGCGGAAAGCCTTTTGTCGGTGTCCGGGGAGGGCAAGCAGGACGCCGCCGGGCTTGCCCTTTCGCATGACGCCTCGGGCACCATCTCGGAGGATATCGACGACACCGACGCGGTTTATGACGCCCGTCCGGCGCGCCTGATGATGATGGTCTCAGGCACGGTGCTTGCTTTCCTCATCACCGCCGTCCTGTTCGTTTCGCTGAGTTTTATAGACACCACCGTCTCGGTGCGCGGCAAGCTGACCACCAAGGTCCCCAACATCGAAATCCAGGCCACATCCAACGCCGTGATCGAGGCGCTCCTCGTACAGCGCGGCCAATTCGTCGCCAAGGATCAGGTCATCGCCAGGCTGGACGGAACCTACATCGTGGCCAATCGCAATGTGGCGCGAAAGAAATTGGCGGCGGTGGATCAGCGCATCGTGCGCCTCGAGGCCGAACGCTATCTGAGCAGCACGAATGAGGCCGTTCCCCGGGGCCTCGACCTCAGCCCCGCCAATATGGATATCCTGTCCAAGCGGCTCGACGAGTACCGTTCACGCATCAGGGCGTTTGCCGCCAAGCTGTCGAAGCTCAGCCAGGAAATCGGCTCGGCGGAATCGACAATCGAGATCACGCGCAAGCAATTGGAATCCAAGAAGCGCATAGAGGGTGTGCGCAAGCATTTGTACGACGAGGAAATCGGCTCTCTCCTGAACTACCTCATGGCGACCGATGAAAGTTTGAGCGCCGTGCGGCGCCACACCGAGGCGATCGACGGCAAGAAGAAGCTGGCCACCGAGCTTTTGGCGCAGGAGGCCGAGCACCAGGCTTTCGTGGCGCAATGGGCGGCGGGTCTATCCGATCAGCTGGCGATGGAGGAAGAAGTCCATTTCCAGCTCAGCGAAGAGCTTGTGAAACTGGAACGCCAATCCAAGGATCTCATTATCCGTTCTCCGGTCGACGGCACCATACTCGATCTGCCGACGATCTCGCAGGGCTCCATCGTGCGTGAAGGGGAACCGATCATGACCCTGGTGCGCTCAAACGTCGCCATCGCATTGGAGGTCGATATCGACCCGAAGGATGTCAGCGACGTGAAGATCGGCGCGCCGGTCAAGATCAAGCTCGACGCGCTGCCGTTCCAGAAATTTGGCGATCTGCCGGGGGTTCTCGCATTTATCTCCAGCGACACCATTTCCGAATCGCTCGACGGTGAAGAAGGCGCCTTTTACCGGGGCCGGGTGGAGATCAAGGATGCCGCCCTCAACCTGCTGCCGGAAGGTTTTCAGTTGACCCCCGGCATGCTTGCCGCCGCCGATCTCAAGGTCAGCGAGCGGCGCTTGGTAACTTACTTCACCTACCCCATCACGAAGAATTTCTCGCAGGCCTTTCGCGAACCGGACTGAAGCCACCGTTTGACGCTGTCGGAGTTGCGAGTTCGGCCAAATAAAAGGCGGCGCCTTCGTGGAAGGCGCCGCCCTGTATTTCCAAAGCATAAACGAGGTTTACGCTTCGGCGGACTCCACGGGCTGCTCAGCGCCTTCGTCCGGCACAAATTCTCCTTCGGCCAGACCGTCAGCCTCCATATCCGCGTAGGTATCGGCAGGCTCTTGTGTCGCCTGATCAGCCTCGCCTTCGCAGACCGCCTGTTCCAATGCAAGGTCAGCGCCGCTGGGCTCGATGTTTTCATCGGCCGCCGGCTCGCTGCCTTCCGGTGACATGGCCGCGTCGAGCATGTCGCCAATTTCAGCGTCGGGTGGCGGCGTCTCGCCTTCGGCAAATTCTCCCTCGGGTGGCGGCATGTCGCCCTCGGCCATTTCTCCGTCGGGCGGCGGCATATCGCCTTCGGCCCACTCTCCCTCGGGCGGCGGCATATCGCCTTCGGCCATCTCTCCCTCGGGCGGCGGCATATCGCCTTCGGCCCACTCTCCGTCGGGCGGCGGCATATCGCCTGCCGCCTCTTCGCCGGCTTGCATGGCGGCATCGAAGGCCGTCGCCGGGTCACCGCCTTCGTTCAGGCTTGTTTGAAAGGCTTCACTGGCGGCGCTTAAGCCCTCCTCAATACCCTCTGGCGGGTAACCGGCTTCTGCGCCGGCTTCTCTGATCGCGTCGGCTACCGCTTCGAATGCTTGTTGGGGCTCGAGGCCATTGGCCTGCGCCTCGTCAAACGCCTCTTGCGCTATCTGTGTGATATCTACGCCTTCGCCGGAAGGCGGTTGAGTGCCGGTGTCTTCCATTGATGTATCGGTCAATTTTATTCTCCAATCCAGGGTCAAATAAACTTGCGTCGATACATTCGGTCATCTCTTCGCGGCGCTGATGTATCGACAGTGAGATGCACCTCCCAGGTTCGCAACTCCGCGCTTCCCGCTGGCAAGAATAATTGCCAAGCGTGAATCTTTCGTTAGCGCGATCCAAAAACGAAGCAAGTTTCTTGCCTATTGAAACGGAAAAATTCTCCCGCGGCGGCAGGTAGCAGAATGCCGGGAAGCGGTCTCTTTGAATTGGCTGTGGGCTTATCCGACCTTTGAGAACGGCATGCGCCTGATCACCGGTTTCCGTAAATAGTTGCGGCCGCTTGCGGCTGTCAGCTTTTCGGCACCCACAGGCGGGCTTTCAGGCGCGCCGCTTCCTTGTGGGTGGTGTCGATCTCTCCGTCGTATTTATTGAAATAATACGCCGCGATGCTGGGTTTCTGCGCTTCGGCGAGGGTAAACCAAAACCACGCTTCGGCGATATCCCGTTCCACGCCTTCGCCCTCGGCCAACATGCGGCCGAGAAAAATCTGCCCGTCGACATGTCCCTTTGCGGCAGCGCGGTGGAACAGTGAATATGCCATGGCCAAATCCTTTTCGACCACGTCGCCGTGAAAATGCAGGAAGCCGAGGGCGAATTCGGACTTGGTTTGATCGTCCTCGGCGCCGAGGCGGAACAGATCGGCGGCATGCTCCAAATCCTTCACCACGCCGGTGCCGAAATAATACATGTAGCCGAGATTCTTGTAGGCTTTGGAATTGCCGCCATCGGCGGCGCGGCGGAACAGCTCGGCGGCGTGTATGAGATCGCGCGCAACGCCTTTGCCTTCGAGATATAGATTGCCGAGATTGCGCGCCGCCCTGGCATTGCCTTGTGCCGCCGCGCGGCCGTACCAATGGGCGGCCTGAGCGAAATCCTGATAGACCCCTTTGCCTTCCTCGAAATAGGTGGCGATGGCGTGCTGGGCGCGGGCGTGGCCCTGCTCGGCCGCGGCACGGAACCATTGGGCGGCGGCATCGGCGTCAAACGCGGTTCCCCGCCCGCCATCCAGCATCAGGCCGACTTCATATTGCGCCGCCGCATTTCCAGCCTCGGCTTGTGGCAGAAGCTCGGAGTAAGCCGCCGTGGAATCGCCGGCTTCGAGCGCCGCCATGCCGGATTTCATGTCCGCCCGCGCCGCACCGGCGGCGAGCAGGAGAAACATAAGCAAGGTGCCGGCGGCGGCCCAGGTGGCGGCGTGGCGGCGTTGGAATATATTGCCCATAATGCTGGAATCTAGTGGCCGGCGCGCCGCGACACAAGGTCCGCCGCCGGCACCGCCATCATACGCCGCTAACCCAAAAAGCTGCGCGCCGCGATGGCGATGAAGATGGCGGCAATACCGCCCGCGAGCGGCCACAGAATCTTGCGCGTCATGCGCTTGCCGGTGAAGCGGTCATAGATCATGGCGCCGAAGATCGCCAGGCCGCCGAGGATGATAATGGCCTTGAGAATCATTTGATAGCTACGCTCGGCGCGCCGCCGATGGCAACCGCATCGCCGCGCTCGGCGGCGGCGACCATCGCCTGCATGACGGCCACCGTATGGATCGCTTCTTCCGGGCGCACGCGGAACGCCGCGCCGCCGGCGCAGGCATCGGCGAATTCCTCCAATTCAGCCAACAGGGTGTCGACCGGTGTCAGCGCCACCTCGGCCGGCTCTTCCTCGCTCCGGTGAACCCTCAGACGGTTGGCATCGGGCTCGGCGAAGGCATTGGCGTGGGTGCCGTAGAGATTGAAGAATACGGTTTGCGGGCAGGCCGAGAAGGTGCCGAGATAGCCGGTGGCGCCGCTGTCGAACTCGAACAGCGCCGAGGTGGTGTCGTCGATATCGACCGCCACCGCGAGGCGCTTGGCCTGGGCGGTCACGCGGGTGACCGGCCCGAGAAAATGGGTCATGGCGTCGATCATGTGCACGCCCATGCCGGCGATGCCGCCGCCCGGGCTTTCCGTGCGGTTGGCGCGCCAGCCATCCGGAGCATAGCTGAGCGGCCTGGGGTTGGAGAAATTGGCTTCGCAATGGAGAGCCGTGCCGAATTCGCCGGCCTCCAGCATGCGCTTGACCTCGCGCGTCGCGGCGGCGAAGCGGCGATTGTGGCCGACCGCGAGCACCCGGCCGGCATCCGAACAGGCCCGCGCGGCGGCACGCCCGCTCTCTTGCGTCAGGGTGAAGGGCTTTTCGACGAACACATGCTTTCCCGCCCGCGCCGCCTGTTCGACCTGTTCGGCGTGGAGCGAATGCGGCGTGCACAACAGCACGGCGTCGATGTCGCCGTCCGCCAGCACCGCCTGATAGGATTCATACGGCGCCGTGCCGAAACGCTGGCAAAAGCGTGCGCGATTTTCGGCTGAGCGCGAATGACAGGCGGTGACACGGATTTTCTCCGATTTGCCGTCGATGGCCCGGGTCAGCTCGTCGGCCCACCAGCCGAGACCGATGGCGGCTGCACGCAACATATGTTTTATTCCTTTTCGCCGATCCGCGCCGGACCATAGTAAAAAAAACCGGCGCCGCCAAATCGCACGCACGAGGCTGTGACTGGCGGCGGGCGAGGGAATGGTTATGATGGCCGCGCTCTACAAAAAGGCGATCGAGGGAGAAGGCAATGAAAGCGGTCATCATTCGCGAAACCGGCGGCCCCGACAAGCTGCTCTATGAGGAGGTCGACACGCCATCGCCCGGACCGGGCGAGGTGGTGGTGCGCCTGAGGGCCGCCGGCGTCAATCACCTGGATCACGATATTCGCGAAGGAATCGCCGGCTTTCCGACGCCGGTGCCGCATGTCCCGGGCATCGAGGGCGCCGGCGAAGTGGCTGAGGTCGGCGCCGGCGTCACCAGCGTCAAGGCGGGCGATCGGGTCAGCATTTCCATCATCGCTTCCTGCGGCAGCTGCCGCCTGTGCCGCACGGGCCGGGAAAATCTGTGCGAGAATCCCAATGGCGCGCTCGGCCTCTTCATGTGGGGCACCTACGCCGAATATACTTGCGTCAAAGAGAATCAGCTCGTCGCCATGCCGGATGCGCTCGATTTCGAAACCGCGGCGGCCGGCCATCTCTGCTTCGCCACCGCCTGGCATATGGCCGTCACCCTCGGCAATATCCACGCCGGACAAGACGTGCTGGTCAACGCGGCGGGCAGCGGCGTCGGCAGCTCGGCCATCCAGATCGCCAAGCTGCATGGCGCCAATATCATCGCCTCCGCCGGCTCGGACGAAAAGCTGGCGCGCGCCAGGGAATTGGGCGCCGATGGCGTGATCAATTACAACAGCCAGGATCTGGCCGAAGAGGCGCGAAATCTGACCGCCGGCAAGGGACCGGATCTGGTGATCGAATCGGTCGGCGGCGAGGTCTTGCGCAAGAGTCTGGAGGCGGTGGCCAAGGCCGGCGCCGTCATCACCTGCGGCTGCCATGCCGGAGAAAGTGTGGAAGTGGATGTGATCAGCCTGTTCCGCAAGCATGTGCGCTTTCAGGGCAGCGCACTCGCCAGCCTGTTTGAAACCGCCGAGGTGCTGAGCCTCCTCGGCGAAGGCAAGCTCAGGCCGGCGATCCACGCCGTCATGCCGCTCGAGAAGGCGAGCGAAGCGGCGACACTGACCGCCAACCGCAATTTCTTCGGCAAGATGGTCTTGCAGACGTAAACAGCCAGGGGGAGATCACGGAAATGACAGTAAGACGCCCGTCCAGGGAAAATCTCAAGGACATCAGCGAACGCCATCATCTGCATTTGACCGAGGCCGAGCTGGAAACCTATTACGACGTCGTGTACGGCGTCATGGGTTCCTATGACGCGCTGGATCAGATTCCCGATCCCGTACGCCCGCTCACCGAAGCGACCCGTCAGGTCGGCGCCCGGCCCGAGCCCGAAGACGATCCTCTGAACGGCGTCGTGCGGCTGTGCAGCGTCAGGGCGGTCGCGCCGAGCGGCGGCGCGCTCGCCGGCAAGACCATCGGCCTCAAGGACACCATCAGCGTCGCCGGTATCCCGCTGACCTGCGCCTCGCGCCTGTTATGGGATTATACGCCCGACAGCGACGCCACCGTGGTCAAGCGCCTCCTCGAAGCCGGCGGCCACATCACCCATATTCTCAACACCGACGATTTCGGTTTCGCCGGCACCGGCCATACCAGCGGCTACGGCCCGGCCAGGAATCCGGTCAATCCCGACCATCATCCGGGCGGCTCGTCCTGCGGCTCGGCCATCGCCATAGCGCAAGACATGGTCGATCTGACGCTCGGCGGCGATCAGGGCGGCTCGATCCGCATCCCCGCCGCCTGGTCCGGCATTGTCGGGCTCAAACCGAGCCATGGCCTCATTCCCTATACCGGCATCGTCGGCTTCGATCTCTCGATCGACCATATCGGTCCGATGACCAAAGACGTCGCCGATACGGCGCTAATGCTTTCGGTGCTGGCCGGCGCCGACGATACCTGCATCGACCCGCGTCAGCCGAGCACGGTCGAGCCCGGCGATTACATGGCGGCCCTCGACGGCGGCGCCAAGGGGCTGAAGATCGCCGTGGTCGAGGAAGCCTTCGGCCATGAGGGCGCTTCGACGCGCGAGGTCGACAGCGCCGTGCGCCAGGCGGCCGAGCGGCTCGGCGCGCTCGGCGCCGAAGTCGAAAGCGTCTCGATCCCCTATCACCGCCGCGGCCTGCCGATCTGGAATGCCGTCGCCATCGAGGGGGCGACCGACAATCTTTATCACGGCGGTTACGTCTATCAGACCAAGGGTCTCTACAGCCCGCGCTTCATGACCCATCTGGCGCGCGCCGTGCAAACCAATGGCGGCGATTTCTCGCCGACCGCCAAGATGGGCATCCTGGTCGGCCACTATATGCGCGAGCAATATCAGGGCGCCTTCTATGCGCGGGCGCAGAACATGGCGCGCGTGCTGTCGAGCGAATATGACAAGGTGCTGGCCAGCCACGACATCCTGCTGATGCCGACGACGCCGATGCAGGCGCACGCGACGCTGCCCTCGGTGGAAGAGGATCGCATGACCTATGTCGCCAACGCGCTCAACATGGTGCACAACACCGCGCCCATCAATCTGACCGGGCACCCCTCGATCAGCGTGCCGTGCCAGGGCGTGTCGGGCCTGCCGGTCGGCCTGATGCTCACCGGCCGCTGGATGGACGACGCCACGGTGCTGCGCGCCGCCAACGCCTATATGACCGGGTGAGGCGGGTTGTTGATCTGACGGCGAGGCGGGCGGGCGCTTGATTCCGCGTCCCGTTATCGGCGCATTGCTTGCCGTCAGCGCTGGATTGTGTTTTTCCAGCGGCGGCTATTTCGTGCGCTCGGTTTCCATCGACAGTTGGGAAATCATCGCGCTGCGCTGTTTCTTCGCCGCCATCGCCGTGATCCTGGTCTTTGTCGCCCGCGAGCGCCGCCGGACGCTCGCCAGCTTGCGCGCGGCGGCGCTGCCGAGTCTGATTATCGGGCTGTTTACCGGCTGGGCGATCATCGCCTATGTGCTGGCCATGCAGTTCACCCAGGTCGCCAATGTCACCGCCATCATGACCACCTCGACCCTGGTCGTGGCGCTGCTGGCGCGGCCTTTCCTCGGCGAGCATGTCGCCCTTCACACATGGTTTGCCATAATAGGCGGCTTGTGCGGCATCGGTGTGATGTTCTCCGGCGCCGCCGAGCTGAGCGGCCTCTACGGAAATCTGCTGGCTTTTTCGATCGCCGTCGCCATCGCCGTACAAACCCTGGTGGCGCGCAAGTTCCGCGGCGTGCAGATGGAGCCGGCGGTTCTGGTGGCCGCCCTGGTGGCCGGATTCGCGGCGCTGCCCTTGGCGCTCCCCTTCGAAGCCGGCGGCCATGATATCGCCATGATGGCTGCCTTCGGCGCGGTGCAACTGGCGCTGCCGCTGACGCTTTATTTTTACGCGGCGCGCTATATCTCGGCGCCGACGCTGATTTTCGTGGTGCTGATCGACGCGGTGTTCGCACCGATCTGGGTATGGCTCGGCTTCGACGAGGTTCCGGCCCGCCTCGCCTTCATCGGCGCCGCTATCATTTTGGTCTCGGTCGCCTTCAATGCCGGGCTCGGCGTGCGCAATTATCGCCGCGCCTAGGCGATGCCGAGCAGCGGCGGCAATTCCGCCAGGCTCTCGATCTGCACATCGGGCCGGGCCGGCAATTGCTCGTCGGGCTGGCCGAAGCGGTTGCACCAGGCGACACGGAAGCCGAAATGCGTGGCGCCGACCGCATCCCACGAGTTGGCCGACTGAAAACTTATGCGCTCGGCGCCGACGCCCAGCGCATCCACCGCCATCTGATAGACCGAGCGGTGCGGCTTGTAGATCCCGACATCCTCGACCGAGAGGGTGACGTCGAGCAGCGCTTCGATGCCGGCCCCCTCGACGGCGGCCTTGAGCATCTCGGGCGCGCCGTTGGAGAGTATCGCGGTCTGAACACCGGCGGATTTGAGCTTTTGCAGCATCTCCGGCACTTCCGCATAGGCATCGAGGGTGAGATAGGCGTTCATCAATTTGCCGCGAATCGCTTCATCCTCGATGGCCACGGCTTCAAGGGCGAAGTCGAGTGCTTCGCCGGTGACGGTCCAGAAATCCGCATAATCGTCCATCAGGCTGCGCAGCCAGGTATATTGCAGCTGCTTCATGCGCCAGATTTCGCTGAGCCGCGCCGCCTTGCCGCCGAGTTCGCCCTCGAAGCGGGCGGCGGCGGCGTTGAAATCGAACAAAGTGCCATAGGCGTCGAACACGCAGGCGCCAATATCGACAAATCTCGGATGAGTTATGATTCCCCCTATTTTAATGATAGGTTGGCAAATAGACCGAGCGCATGGAGGGCATAATGATCGTCGTGATTTTCGAAGTCCAGCCGAACCAGGCCGGGCGTCAGCGCTATTTCGACCTGGCCGGCGAGCTGCGCCCGGAACTTGAGAAACAGGACGGCTTCATTTCCATCGAGCGTTTAGAGAGCCTGGCCGAGGCGGGTAAGTTCGTCTCGATTTCATTTTGGCGCGACGAAGATGCAGTGGTGGCGTGGCGCCGCCATCCCGGCCATGCGGCGGCGCAGGATCTCGGCAGGCGCGAATTGTTCGCCGATTACCGCATTACCGTGGCGCAAAGCTTGCGCGTCTACGGCCCGCAAGGCGCCGCGCCGGAATAAATGTTCGGGGTTTGGCGAATCGGCTATTTGTGGCGGAAGGTGATGCGGCCCTTGGTCAAATCATAGGGCGTCATCTCGACATCGACCTTGTCGCCAACCAGAACGCGGATGCGGTATTTGCGCATCTTGCCGGCCGGGCGGGCGATGATCTCGTGATCGTTCTCGAGTTTCACCCGGAACATCGTGTCGGGCAGCTTCTCCGTCACGATGCCCGAAAACTCAAGCAATTCTTCCTTGGCCATATTGCCTACTGTCGTTGTTTTTTTTGGCGATTGCGCCATGCGTTAGCCTGTTGCGCGCGCACTATAGTTTGGCTGAATCATCCCTGTCCAGCCAAAGGCTCGTTCAGGCGCGGCGATGGCGCGGAAAAAATGCCCGGTTTCGGCCGATCGTATGCGGCGAAAAATCAATTGATGAAGGCGAAGCCGACGGCGCTTTCGATTTGATGACAGAGATCGGGGGCCGATATGGGTTTTCCGAGCACGGCGGTGGCGCCGACCTGCTCGGCGACCTCGAGCGACATCTTGTCCCGCTCGCCGGTCAGAATAAGCACCGGAATCGCGCGGATACGCTCATCCTTACAGAGGCGCACCCGGTTGCAGAATTCCATGCCATCCATATTTTGCATATGCAGGTCGCAGATGATCACATCCGGAGTGGGTTGGCGGCGATCGAGCAGATTTTTCCAGCCCTCAACGCCGTCAGCGGCTTCCATCACATGATGAATATCGACTACCGCCAACAGGTTACGGATAATGCTGCGCATCGCCTTCTGGTCGTCGATGACGAGAATACGAATGGCTTGTGCGGCTCTGTTCGTCATTGGTCGATGATCGGCCGGGACAATTGCATGGGATGGTTATGCGACAGACTATGCGCTGTTGGTTAAAGCCTGCCTAATATCTAGTGTTAACAGAAAAAGGCCGGATTCATGAGAACAGGGGAAAATATTATGTCCGCGAGCGCCTTCGAAGCCGCCGGTATCCACGCCGAGAAGGATGTCGCCATCAAAATGCGCGACGGCGTGACCCTGCGCGCCAATCTTTTTCGCCCGGCGCATGGCGGGCCGGTGCCGGCGCTGTTGCTGCGCCTTCCCTACAACAAGGATGCGGCGCAAACCTATGTTTATGCCCATCCCGCCTGGTATGCCCGCCACGGCTACGCCGTATTGGTGCAGGATTCGCGCGGGCGTTACGCTTCCGAGGGTGAATTTTATCCGCTGCGCCTCGACGGCGAGGACGGCTTCGACACCATCGAATGGTGCGCGGCGCAGCCCTGGTGCGACGGCCAGGTCGGCAGCTACGGCTTTTCAATCCCCGGCATCAATCAACTGCTCGCCGCCCATCTCAGCCCACCGGCGCTGAAAACCGCGATTCCCGCCTTTTATCCCTCCGGCATGCATGACGGCTTTGTCTATGTCGGCGGCGCCCTGTCGATGGCGACGCTGGGCCAGTGGAGCGTGGTCATCGCCGCCGACGCGGCGATCCGCAAGGGCGATATGGCGGCGCTGGCGGAAGTCGTTCAGGCCGATCAACAATCGGGAAAATGGCATCCCGGATCGCCGTTGAAGGATACGCCCTTTTTCACCAAGCCCGATTCGCTGCCCTTTATCGCCGATTATCTCGCCCATCCAAGCATGGATGATTATTGGCGCGAATGGGACTTGCCGCCGCGCCTGGACGGCATCGATATCCCCTGCCTCCATGTCAGCGGCTGGTATGACAGCTTCATCGCCAAGACGCTGGAGAGCTACGAGACCCTGTCACGGGCGGCGCACGCCGAGCATCGCCTGCTCGTCGGCCCGTGGTACCACATCCCGTGGACGCAGCAGGTCGGCTGCATCGATTTTGGCGACGAGGCGCGCAATTTCGTCGATGATTACCAGATCGCCTGGCTCGACGCCCAGCTCAAGGGCGAGCGCGGCAAACTCGACGCCCTTCCGATGGTGCGCATTTTCGTCACCGGCGCCGATGAATGGCGCGATTGCGATGCCTGGCCGCTGGCCGGAACCGCGGCTGAGAATTGGTATCTGCATAGCGGCGGGCGGGCCAACTCGCTGTCGGGCGACGGCTCGCTCACGCGCCAGGCGCCGGGCGAGGAGGGCGCCGATTTCTTCATCTACAGCCCGGAAGCGCCGGTCGAGAGCCTGGGCGGCCAGTCCTGCTGCCTGCCCGACCGCGCGCCCATGGGCCCGGCCGACCAGCGCCCGGCCGAGTACCGCAACGACGTGCTGGTCTACAGCTCGGCGCCGCTCGAAGCGCCGCTCTTTGTTGCCGGCAAGGTGAGCGCCGTCTTGCACGCCGCGAGCTCGGCGGTGGATACCGATTTTACCGTCAAGCTCTGCGATGTGTGGCCGGACGGGCGCGCCATCAACATCACTCAGGGCATCATCCGCGCGCGCTACCGCGAATCGCTCGAACGCGAGGTGATGCTCGAGCCCAACCGAATTTACGAATTCGCCATTTCAGCCGGCATGGCCTGCCACCGCTTCGCCGCCGGTCACCGGATTCGGGTCGAGGTGTCGAGCAGCAACTTCCCGCATTTCGACCGCAACCCCAACAACGGCAAGCCGTTCGGCGAGGACGATAAAATGGTGACCGCGAGCCAGACCGTGTTTCACGATTCGCTGCGGCCCTCGCATATCCAATTGCCGGTGGTCGCCGGCGGGTAGCGGATCAGTGGCTGCGTTCCCTCAGCGTCAACACCGCGCCCAACACGACGATGCCGAAGACGATATCGCGCCACGCGATGGGAATATTGCTGCCGGTGACCAGGGTGGCGACCGCCGTGAGTAAGAGGGCGCCGCCGAGAATGCCGGCATAATGGCCGCGCCCGCCGGTCGCCAGGGTGCCGCCGACGAGAACGACGGCGATTGTCAACGGCGGCGTAAAAACCGGCCACGGGGCGGCGCAAAAGTGTACCAACTTG
>CAJXFT010000110.1 GCA_913053235.1 uncultured Alphaproteobacteria bacterium | reverse complement strand
CCAATACAGAATCACAAACGATTCCAACGAATCAACTTCTTTCCGGACGGACACTAAGCGGAAGACGATGAATCCATGCGCGCCTTCCTGACCCGCTCGCTCACCCGGGTCGGTCATGAGGTATGCTCGGTTCGCGATGGCTTCGAGGCGCTGCCGCACATCGCGGGCGGCGATTTCGACCTGCTGGTCACCGATATCGTTATGCCGGGTATGGACGGGTTGGAACTTGCACGCAGAACCAGTTTGGAGATTCCCGGCATGAAGGTCATTTTCATCACCGGGTTTGCCGCCGTATCGCTCAACAGCCATGCTTCGCGGCGATCCGACGCCAAGGTTCTCTCCAAGCCGTTTCACCTGCGCACGCTGGTCGACGAGATCGACCGCGTTCTCGAGGTGGCATAGAAGGGTTCGCTTCGCGGGACTTGCCTCGCGCTCGATCCGATGCTAAGCGAAAAGCCGAGGGCGCATAGCTCAGCGGGAGAGCACTACGTTGACATCGTAGGGGTCGCTGGTTCAATCCCAGCTGCGCCCACCATCGCCTCACGGAGTTTTCGTTCAGCGTTCGATCTCGCAAACGATATTCCAGCGTACCGCGCCGGCGGCGTTGCGCTTGTCGTAATTGACGCGCCGGCGCTTGACCTTGCGGCGGACTTCGTCGCCAAGTGCCGCGCGCAAATCCTCGGGCAGCTCGCCGATATCGAGCTCGAGGGTGATCGGTTTTTTGATCGCCGCCTTTTTCCGGGGCGTTGCGGCGGTTCTGCTTTTGCCGGCGCCGGCGCCCGAGGAGTTCTTCTTGCCGAAAATTTCATCCCAGCCCTTGCGGTAGGCGGGCGTGCGAACGCTGGAAAAATATCCGTAATGCACATCGCTCGAGGAGACCGTTTGTTTTTGCGACTTCTCTTCGCTGGATTTGCCCGATTTTTTGGTGCCGGAATCGTCGGCGCCGCCGGCGTCATCGGTGCTTTTTGCCGACTCCGTTTTATCCGACGCCGCCGGTTTGGCATCCGACGCGGGTGATTTGGCATCCGCCGATCTGGATTTCGAACTCGCTTTTGATTTCGTTGCCCCGGCGCCGCTGCTCTTTTCGCTCACTATGTCTTTACCTTTGGTCGTGGATTTCAAGCCCGGGAGTTATACAGTTAGAGTTGAGGTTGTGCCGCATAAAAATATGCGGCTTGGAGGATTGTTCAGGTGGCCCGATTCCGTCGGATTGTCATGCGCGCCATGTCCATGGCGGCGCTGGTGGGGTTGTTTTTGCTCGGAGCGGCCTGCGATGCCGAAATCGTCATCGTCAAACCCTATGACGGCGAATATGCGGAGCTCAAAGGCAAGACCGTTCTCGTCTACTTCGCCACCGATGCCGACGAGCTGCGCGATATTTGTGCGCGCGTCATAGATACACCCTGGCCAACGGGTGGTTGCGCCAATGTCGGCGTGACCTACGAGGAAACGCTGCGTATGCGCGAAAATTTCGCCAATGCGGCGGAATCCGGGAAATCGGGCATCGATTGCGTGCTCATCCTGCCGACCGGCCGAGATGTTCTGGTTCACGAATTGAGCCTCTGCGCCACCCTGGGCAAGGATTATTGGCACAAGCAGGAAAAGGGCGGAGACGTTGATTAACATTCCCGGCGGCGCCGGATTGCGAGCGCGGACGGCTGCCAATAGAATGGCCGGGTTACAAAATCGGCAATGGGAATACCTGTTTTGAGAGTAGCGCGCTGGCTCGCCATATTGATATTCGCCGGGCCTGTTTTTGCGCTCGCCGCGTCGAGCCAGGACGACCAATTGGTGGAACCGCTTGAGCTGTCCAAGATACTGCAATCGCAGGGAAAAATAAAAGAAGCGCGATCTTTGTCCGAAACCGCTCTATCGATCGGCAAAGTCGTGTACGGCGGCGAGGAAATTCGTCGGTTGAAAGGCGGCTGAAGGCATGGCCCGCACGCCTGCATGACCGCTGCCGGGGTGACGTCGGTGCCGCTCGCCGAGGCGATGATCGCGGTGCTCAAATCCTCCGGCGTGAGGTTTCTGTTCGGCGTGCCGGGCGGCGGTTCCAGCCTTGATTTGATCGCCGCGGCCGACAGGGCGGGCATGCGGTTTATCCTGTGCCGGGGCGAGACCGCGGCGGCATTGGCGGCGTCGGTCGCCGGCCAGTTGAGCGCCGCGCCCGGCGTCGTTTTGACCGCCATCGGCCCCGGCGCCGCGAGCGCCGTCAATGGCTTCGCCTATGCCCATCTCGAACGCGCGCCGTTGCTGCTGATCTGCGATTCGCGCGAGGCCGGGCAGCATATCCCGCCGCATCAACTGTTTGATCTTGAGGCGCTTTTTCGCCCCATCGCCAAGGCATGCGTGCGCCTGGAGGCGGAATCGGGGGCCGCACAATTTGCCGATCTCGTGGCCCTGGCGCGGCGCCCGCCCGAGGGCCCCATTCTCGTCGAACTGGCGGCCGGCGACGCGGCCGCGTCCGTTACCCTGGCGGCGGCGAAGGGAGCGGCGATTGAAAGCGGCGAGCGCCATGCCGGTGACGGCCCGGATGGCGCGCGCGATAAGGCCGGCGCCCTGCTGGCACGGAGCCGGCGGCCGATTCTGCTGATCGGCCTGCAGGCCACGCCATCAGATATCGGCGCCGCATTGTCGCGCCTTGCCGAGCGGCTCGGTTGCCCCGTCATGACGAGCTACAAGGCCAAGGGCGTGGTCGCCGATTCGCACCGCCAAATGCTCGGCCATCTTACCGGCGCCGACGGCGAGGCGGCGGCGATCCGGCGTGCCGACCTCATCGTTTGGGCCGGTGTCGAGCCGGTCGAGCTGATCGCGGCGCCGTGGCGCCATGATGCGCCGCTATTGGCGCTCAGCGACCGCGCCGGCCTGGAATATCCGTGGCCGCCGGCGGCCGAGCTGATCGGCCCGTTGGCGCCGGCGCTGGAAGCGCTGATGGCGTCGTGTCGCCGCTCCGAGTGGCAACAGGACGAGATCTCCGGCCTTCAAGAAGCGATGATACAGCGCTTGCGGCTGGCCGGCGGGAAAGGGCACACGGCGGAGAGTGTGGTCGACGCGGTAAGCGCCGCCGCCGGCGGCGATGTCCGCTTCACCGTCGATGCGGGCGCGCATATGATCTCCATAATGGCGCGCATCCAGGCGCCGGAGGCGCACCGGGTGCTCAAATCCACCGGCCTCTCGACCATGGGCTTCGCCGTGCCGGCGGCGATCGCATCGGCGCTGGTCGAGCCCGAGCGCCGGATCGTCGCCTTTACCGGCGATGGCGGCCTGATGATGTGCCTGGCCGAACTGTCCACGGCGGCCCGCCTGGGCTGCCGCTTGACGGTTATCGTCCTCAACGACGCAGCACTTTCCCTCATCGATGTGAAACAACAGCGCCGCCAGCATCGCCCGGTCGGCGTACGCTATCCGGCGGTGGATTTCGCCGCCGCGGCGGCCGGCCTGGGCTGCCGCGCCTGGAAAATAGGGCTGCAAGAGCCCTTGCAACCCGCCCTCGGCGCCGCGCTCGCCCATGACGGCGCTAGCCTGATCGACGTCGCGGTGGACCCGTCGGGCTATGGCGATCAGCTGGCGGCCCTGAGAGGCTAGTCGGCGAGAATGCCGGGTGCGCTTTGGATCGGCTCAAATTGCCATACTTAACGAACGGTTAGGCGTTGTTCCGTAGTCTATTAAAAGAATTTTCAGTGTGTCCATTCCGTTATTTGGAAGTCGGGCAACGCTCAATCATCTGTCCGCGATATTCGTGGCCACGAAGAGTTCGGAATCAAGCGTTTGGAAACATTGCCAAATCAGTTCGAGCGCCGCGCCGTCGACGGTTCGAAGTCGCGTTTGGTGGAGCTTGAAGCCGAACTCAGCCAATCGCACGATAATCTCGGGCGTCTCGCTTCGCAGCTCGATCGGGTCAATCAGGATCTTGAGCGCCTGACCAACTATGATTCCCTGACGGGTTTGGCCAACCGCGCCTTATTTTACGATCAGTTGACCAGCTTTATCGCCTTGGCCCGGCGCGAAAGCCACAAGCTTCCCCTGCTCGTCCTCGATGTCAACGCGTTCAAGGATATCAATGACAGCCTCGGCCATCAGGCCGGCGACAATGTTCTCAAGGAGGTCGCCAAGAGAATATCGCGGGTGGTTCGCGATTCCGACACGGCGGCGCGTCTGGGCGGCAATGAATTCGGCATCGTGTTGCCGACCGCCGTCACCATCGACGGCGCCATCGTCGTCGCACAGAAAGTCGCCAATGCGGTGGAAGCGCCGATGCAGATTGACGGCCATCGTCTGGTCCTCGGCGTGAGTATCGGAATATCGCTCTATCCGGATAACGGTATGGACGAGAAAGGCGTCGTGAGTCTGGCGCTGGTGGCGATGGAGGAGGCCAAGCGGTCCGGCGGCGGTTTCGTCGCCTGCGCACCGGATCAGAGCAAGGCACCGGCCAGCCAGGTGATTTTGGCGGGCGATATCCGCGACGCGATTGACCAGAACGAGCTAATTCTTCATTACCAGCCGAAAGTGGCGATGAAAGACGGCCGGGTTATCGGCGCCGAAGCGCTGGTGCGCTGGAATCACCCGCATCAGGGGCTGATCTATCCCGACAGTTTCATCCCTTTGGTGGAGCGTACGGGCCTGATTAACAGCCTCACCCTGACGGTGCTGGACATGGCATTGGCGCAGGCGCGAATCTGGCAGGATTCCGGCAATCCGATGAGCATATCGGTCAATTTGTCGTCGCGGGCGCTGCATGATGCGCGCTTGCCCGAGCATATTTCGGAGCGCCTGCGATTTCATAACGTGCCGCCGGAAGGCCTGATTTTGGAGATCACCGAAACCGCCATCATGATCGATGCCGACAAGGCGATGGAAGTGGTGACCAGCCTCTCGGAGCTGGGTGTCGATATCGCCATCGACGATTTCGGTACGGGATATTCATCCCTCGCCTATTTGCGGCGCCTGCCGGCGCGCGAAATCAAGATCGACCGCTCCTTCGTGCTCAACATGCACAAGAATGTCGATGACAAGACGATCGTTCGTTCGGTTATCGATCTGGCCCATAATCTGGGCATGAAAGTGGTCGCCGAAGGGGTGGAAAGCCGCGAGATATACGACCTCCTGAAGAGCATGGATTGTTATTGTGCCCAGGGCTATTACATCAGCCGGCCCGTCGATGACGAAGAATTCAGTTGCTGGCTCGACGATCCCGTCTGGGAAGGACAAGCGTTGAGCGCGGCGCAAACGCCGGCTATGGCGCCGGCCGAGAGAACTTAATATTTCCGGCGGCCACCGCACCCGACGGTAATTCGGCGTTGCGGTCAGTGACCCATACGGCGATATCCCGCAACACGGTCTCGGCGCCAAGATCGCGCAACATCATGTGCCAGCCATTTTCGTAAACCGCCACCGGAATATCGCGCGGCAGGCGCGCCACCATCTCGGAAGCCAGGCCGGGCTCGACCAATTGGTCCTTGGCACCGAACAATACCAATGCCGGCGGCGTCAGCCTGTCGCTCCCCTTGAGCGCCGAATCCATCAAATTCACCAGACCCCACATGGCGTCGATCCGGGTGCGCTTGATCACCAGGGGGTCTCTCTGAAGGCCGAGGATCATCTCCCTGTTGTCGGATGCCACCACGCCGAGTCCCTTGCCCGTCAATTCCATGGTCGGAAAGAGATGGGCGCCCAGCCAAAGTAGCGCGCGATAGAACGGGCTCATGGTGGAGCGCGCCCAAACGGCCGGCGCGACGAGAATCACGCCGTCCGCATTAGGTGCTTTCTCCGCCACCGCGCTGAGCATGACGGCGCCGCCCATGCTGGTGCCCAGCAGATAGACCGGCAGGCCCGGATAGGTCTCGCGCAGGATCCTCAGCACCGCCCTCATATCGGCGATGAGTGCGCTTTGCCGCGGCCAGACACCGGCCTGCTCGGTAGCGCCGAAACCGCGCTGATCGTATGCGAATGTGGCGATGCCGCGGCTCTGCCAATAGCGCCCCGGCGCGTCGAATGCGTTCGAATAATCGTTAAACCCGTGCAGCGCCAGGATTACGGCGCCCGGCTCCGCGGCGGGAAGCCAGCGCCGCAACGGCAGGCGGGCGCCGTCGGCGGCGACGAACATGCCGCCATCGAAATGCGCCGTTCCGTCGTCCGGTCCGGCAATTTGCTGGTACGGCGAGGCGCAGGCGGCCACCGCGGCGGCGGCGACAAGGGACAACAACGCGGCAACCCGGAGCCGGCGAAATATATTTCTTATGAGAAGGCTGTGGCGCAGCAATCCAAATCGCTCGTCGCATGGCGGCGGCGCGCCCGCCGCGGTTACGATTTCGCCGTGCCCCGGGCGGACATGGCGCCGGATTCGCCGCCGCCCTTGATGATCTCTTGACGTTCCAGGCGGGTTCGCACGGCGGCGAGCAGTTCTTCGACCGTGTAAGGTTTGGTGATGTAGTCATCGGCGCCCAATTCCATCCCCTTGCGCATATCGGCGCGGCTGGCGGCGGCGGTCAGGAAAATTACCGGTATGACGGAAGTCTCCGGGTCCTCGCGCAACGCCTCCAAGGCGCTGTAACCGTTCAAATCCGGCATCAGCACATCGCAAATGATCAAATTCGGCCGATTCGCGCGCGCCGATACAACGCCCTCTCGGCCGTTCGGCGCTTCGATAACTTCATAATTCTCATATTTGAGGACGGTAACGATCTTGTCCCGAATCGGCTCTTCGTCCTCGATTACCAGAATCTTGATCATGCGGCGGACCGTCCATAGCAATTGAGCGGGTCGAATAGCGAATTTTACGCCGAGCGCTGTATGACCGCAACCAAACCGCCATGCCGCCCATCAGGAAATTATACCAAGGAGCGGTGCGCGGGCAGGGTTTCCTCGATGCGGCGGCGCGATATGGCGCCTTGGCGGAGAAGCCGGGGGCGGCCGGCGCTGAGGTCGACAATCGTCGATTCGCCGCCGGCGCAGGAACCGCCGTCCAAAACGGCATCGATCGCCGGCCCGAGGCCGTCCATGACCGCCTCGGCGGTGCGCGGCGGCGGTGCCCCGCTTCGATTGGCGCTCGGCGCGGTGAGCGGGCCGGCGAAGGCGCGCAGCAGGCGCATGGCGATGTCGCCGCCCGGCGCGCGCAGCGCCACCGTCGCACCGCGCGGATTGACCTCGCGGCAAAGCGGGCAGGATTGGCGCCGATTGACGATGAGCGTCAGCGCGCCGGGCCAAAACGCGCCGGCGAGGAGTTGGGCGTCTTCACCCAACAGGCCGTACCGGCCGGCTTCGCCGAGATCCTGAACCAGAACGATCAGGGGTTTTTCGGCTGGCCGCGCCTTGGCCGCGAACAGTTTCTCCACCGCCGCCTCGTTGCACGCATCGGCGCCCAGGCCGTAAAGCGTTTCGGTGGGGAAGGCGACCAGGCCGCCATTGCGCAGAATATCGGCGGCGACGGCTATATTGTCCTCAGCCATCGGCAGGAGTTGCGCGCCGGCAAACGGCTTCGTCATTCCAAGCCGCGGGCGACGAAATGAGGGTTGTCGAGCGAGCGCTTGCCGTATTGCAGCGCCGTCCCATCGAGGCTTCTCACGCTGCCGCCGGCCGCCGCCAGCACCGCGTGACCGGCGGCGGTGTCCCATTCCATGGTGCGGCCGAAGCGCGGATAGAGATCCGCTTCGCCCTTGGCCAGCAGGCCGAATTTGAGGGCGCTGCCGGCGCTGGTGACGCTGGCGGTGTGGTGGCGGGCGATGAATTCGTCCGTTTCGCTGTCGCGGTGGTGACGGCTGGCGACGACGACGGCGCCATCGGCCGGCAATGCGCGCGCCCGAATCGGCTTCCTGCCGCCGTCCTCGCCGATAAGAAACGCGCCGCCGCCATCGGCCAGATAGCATTCACCCAGTGCCGGCGCGTGGAGCGCGCCAAGCACCGGACTGCCGTTTTCGATGAGAGCGATATTGACGGTGAATTCATCGGTGCCGGAGATGAATTCCTTGGTCCCGTCGAGCGGATCGACCAGCCAAAACCGGCCGCCGCCGATATCCGGCATTCGCCCTTGCGCCACGCTTTCCTCGGAGACTGTCGGAATATTGGGCGCCGCGTCGGCCAGCCCGGCGACGATGAGGGCGTCGGCAATTTCGTCGGCTTCCGTCACCGGCGAGGAATCCACCTTTCGCTGCACGGCGATATCGCGACGGTAGAGACGCATGATCTCCACGCCGGCCCTGAGGGCGAGCCTGTGGGCCAATTGTGCCAGGGCGGCGCGTTCGTTTTCGGTCATGGCAATCGCATTTTTAAGGCCATTGAAAGGCGGTAACAGGCTTTCAATTTATCGCGATACCGCTGCGAGACCCTTTTTCCCGGAGCTGGTTTCCAGCATTATCCCTCACTGTCCAGGTTTCGAAAACCCGCAATCGCGGATTCGATGATTCCGGTCGAAGCAAACGTGAAATCATAGGAGAGAGTGAAGCAATGTTGAAAGAAACCATCGTAGCGGTAACCGTTGTGACCATGACGGCCGGCGCTTCCTTGCTTCCCACCGCCGTTTCGGCCGGTGAGAAGCCCATCGTTCTGGCCGCCTGCGGCGCCTGCAATCCGTGCAACCCGTGCGCCGCCAAGAACCCTTGCGGCGCCTGCAATCCGTGCAATCCGTGCGCGGCCAAGAACCCTTGCGGCGCTTGCAATCCGTGCAATCCATGCGGCGGATAGCCTGACGGAGAGTAAGTTCCCGCAAAAGGACCGCTTCCTGCGTACCGCCAGAGGCGGTCTTTTTATTTGATCGGCTTTGGCGGAAACGGCGTGCGGCGGGAATCTTTCAGGATTCGCCGCTTTTTGCCTTTTTCGCTTTCTCTTTCGCCGCCAGCGCCGCCTTGACGGCGGCGATTTGGACCTCGACGTTTATATCGGTCTGCGAAGTAACCTCCAAACCCCTGTCCTCGAAAGGGTCCTGCCCGGGATTCTGCTTCTCCCAGCTCTGGACGCTGATGTCGCGCGCCTGAAGCAACATGATGATCTGCGGCCAAAACAGGCGGATCATGCCGCTGACCCAGCGGTTGGCGGGCCAGGAGGGCTGGGCATGGCCGATCGTATAAAGGGCGATCATTTTGCCGACGTCGCGCGCCTTGTACCAGGCCTCGCCGGTGACCCAGCGGTTGGTGGTAAACAGGCGAATCGGCGCGCCTCTGACGTCCATGGAAATTCCGACGATATGGCTCAATGCGTCGCCGCCGCTCGGCCATTGGGAACGGTCGGGGCGGTTGATCGGCTTGGTGCCCTTCGGCATGCCGCGAGCGCGCATGAAGGTATGAAAATGGCCATGTTCCGGATCGCGGCCGCCTATCGAGTGGGCATGATAGAAATATTGCGAATGCGTTTTGTTGTCGAACACGTCGCCCTTGGGATAATGATCCCATTCGTAAAACGTGCCCTGATTGCGAAGTATTTCACCGACCACATTGTCGTCGGTCAAATCGAGAACGCGCTTTACCTCGACGACATCTTCGCCGGCGGCCAGCATTATGCGCAGCCGTTTGACCGGTTGCGTCACCATATCCAACTGGTGATGGGATTCCTGTTTTTGCGCTTTCTTCATGCTTTGGGCCTGGCTCGAACCTTGATGCGGGGTTGGCGGATCGCAACAGCTTAGGCAGCGCGGCGGTCATGATCCACAAAATATTTATGGCCAACATATTCATGCGAACGGAGGTTTGCCCACGCTACCGCGGCAGCGCCCGGGCCTACTCTGTCAGCAAGACCAGGCGAAAGCCGATTAATATATGTTTTATCGCCTGTGGGCGGGCATGGCGCGCCGCCGGGCGGCAGACGCCGCATCCCTTATCGTCCCACGAGCCGCCCTTGACCAGAAAGCGCCCCGGATTGCCCGGCGATAACGTCCATTCGAACACCTGTCCGGCCGCGTCGAGAACTCCGAACGGGCTGGCGCCGCCGGGAAAGCGGCCCACCGGAAGCGTATCGAAGGGCCCTGAATCATGGCTGTTGAGGCGCCCCGGGTCGAACCTGTCGCCCCACGGAAAACGCTTTCCCCGCACCCCCCTGGCCGCTTTTTCCCACTCCAACTCGCTCGGCAGGCGCCATGATTGCCCGGTCTTGGCGCTGAGCCAGGCGGCATAGGCCTCGGCGTCGGCGTGCGCAACCAGAACCACCGGATGCGCCATCCGGCCTTGCGGCGGTCTCCCGTCGCGCCAGACATGGCGCCTGACGCGCGAAAATGGGTGAATCAGGCGATAGCTCGCCCAGGTGATTTCGTCGACATTCGGCGCCGGGTGGCCGGTCTCGGCGGCGAATTGGGCATATTGGGCATTGGTGATCGGCGTGCGGGTGATGGCAAATGCCGGCAAGCTGTAGGTGGCGCGTTGGCGCTCGCGGTCGTACCAGCCGAATTGCCGCGTGCGGCCGTGGCCGTAGGCCAATTCGTCGAGCACATAGGCGGCTTCGCGCTCGGCCGCATTCGAGCCGGCGATGAACGGCCCGCCGGCGATGGTGACGGTTTGCGGCGCGCTGAAATCCTGATCGGCAAGCGTGCCGTGCGCTGCACCGAATGCAATGACGAAGCCGAGCATGGTTGCCGACAGCGCCGGGGCTATGCGGAAAATCGTGTTTTTCACCTTGGCTCAAGGCTAGCCCGCCCGGCGCGGCGCGAAAAATCACAAGAATTTGACCTGGTTTGCGTTGCGGTTGAGCGGTCCGTGGCGAATATTCAATTGCGAATCAAACGAAAAAATTGCGGCAGGGAGCGCAGCATGGAACTCAAAAGAAAGTTACTTTCCGGCACATTTATCCCCGTGGTGATCGGTATGAGCGTCGCGGCGGGAGGTGGAATTCAGCCGGCATCCGGCGCCACCAGGGCCGAGAACCCAACGGCAATTCCGCGCGGCGCCGATGTTGGAACGATAATATTGGCGGCGTGCAATCCGTGTAATCCATGTGGCGCGGCATGTGGGGCGTGCAACCCGTGCAACCCGTGCAATCCGTGCGCGGCGGCCAATCCTTGCGGCGCCTGCAATCCCTGCAATCCCTGTGGGCCGTGTGGGCCGTGTGGCGCCGGCAATCCGTGTAACCCGTGCAATCCATGTGCGGCATCGCCGTGCGGCGCCGCCGACTGCGTGGTGCCGGGCGTCGGCGCGTGCAACCCGTGCAACCCATGCGCCGCCGCCAGCCCGTGCAATCCTTGCAACCCTTGCGCCGCGGCCAATCCGTGCAATCCGTGCAACCCCTGCGCGGCGGCCAATCCGTGCAACCCCTGCGCGGCGGCCAATCCGTGCAATCCGTGCGGCGCCTGCAACCCGTGCAATCCCTGCGCCGCCGGCGGTGACGATGTCGAGCTTTCCGGCGCCCAGGCGAAAGCCGCCTATGCCTGCATTCGCGCCAGTTTGAAGTCGGGCTACGCCAAATCGGGAAATCAGTGGGTGAAGTCCTATCAGTCATGGACGAATTACGCCACGCAGCCCTACATCTCGGATACCCATGGCGGCCGTTTCGTCAACAATTACGCCAACGCCAGAGGCTCCAATTACGGCCTCTATGAAAATGCCGGCCCGGCGCCGGAAGGCACCGTGCTCGCCAAGGACAGCTTCTCGGTCAAGCCGAACGGCAAGGTCGGCGCCGGTCCGATGTTCCTGATGGAGAAGATGGCCGCCGGATTCAGCTCCGATTCTCAGGATTGGCGCTATACGCTGATCATGCCCAACGGCCAGGTTTTCGGCACCACGGGTGGAAAAAACTCCGACAAAGTGGGATTTTGCGCCGAGTGCCATGCGGTGGTGGAGGATCAGGACAGCCGCTTCTATCTCGACGAGGCGTATCGAAGAAAGTAGCCCTTATACCTGAAGCGGTTATGCCGGGCGGCGAATATTTACCGCCCGGCAATCGCGCCGCTTGAACGGCCCGCGGTGGCGTCATATTGTGCGCCGATTAACGGATCCAGGCATGAGGAGAATTTCGATGAGGTTACGGAACATTCTGGCGGTCGGCGCCGCGGCGCTCTTCGTCATCGTCAGCAGCGCGGCGCTCGCCGACGGAGATGTCAAGAAAGGCGCCAAGGTATTCAAGAAATGCAAGGCCTGCCACACCTTGAAAGAAGGTGGAAAGAGCAAGGTCGGGCCCAATCTGTACGGCGTGTTCGGCCGCACCTCCGGCACTTTCGAAGGCTTTAAGTTTTCGAAAGCCATGAAAGAAGCCGCCATCGTGTGGGATGACAAGACGATCACCGATTATGTCACCAACCCCAAGAAATATATCCCGAAGAACAAAATGGCGTTCAAGGGCATCAAGAAGGAAAAGCAGCGCGTCGATCTGATCGCCTATCTGAAAGAGGCGACGCAGTAACACGGGCAATTTTCCGACGCCGAAGCGGCGCTGCCTCATGTCGATAAGATTACAAGACCATGTCGGCGAAATTCCCGATTTTCCGAAACCGGGAATTTTGTTCTACGACATATCGCCGCTTTTGGCGCACTCCGACGCGTGGATCGAAGCCGTCGAGCAACTCGCGGCCGCGGTCGCGCCGCACAAGCCCGATCTTCTGGTCGGCATAGAATCGCGCGGCTTCCTCGTTGCCGCTCCGCTGGCGTTCAAGATGGGCCTCGGCTTCGTCATGATACGCAAGCGAGGCAAGCTGCCGGGCGATACGATCGGGCATGAATATTCGCTTGAATACGGTACCGACGCGGTGGAGATCAAAAAGGATCTCATCAGACCGGGCCAGCGGGTCGCCATTCTGGACGACCTCCTGGCGACCGGGGGCACGGCAAGGGCGACCATGGAGTTGCTCAATCAGGTCGGCGCCGACGTGGTCGGCGCCGTTTTCCTGATAGAACTGGAGGGTCT
>CAJXFT010000109.1 GCA_913053235.1 uncultured Alphaproteobacteria bacterium | reverse complement strand
TTATAGCAGAAGCATGTTGCCGCCGCATGAAATATCGGTTTCATCTGGGAAATGGGGGTTTAACAAAGCATTGCAATTTGTTCGGAGGGTCTTTGAGTTCACCTGTCAAGCCCGGCCCAAATAGCGGGGCGGCAAGCATTACCGCATAACGTCATCAAAAGCCAACCACCTTCTCACTTTATGTTGGCGCCACCCCCATTTCGCCCGCGAACGCCTCAAATATCGAGGTCGGAAACAAATCCCGCATGCTCGCGGATGAATGCAAAACGCGTCTCGGGCTTTCGCCCCATAAGGTCTTCGACGCGCCGCGCGGTATTCTTTTCCTCGCCGCTCGGGATCGATATCTTCAACAGGGTTCGCCGTTTGCGGTCCATGGTGGTTTCGCGAAGCTGCGCCGCCGGCATCTCGCCCAATCCCTTGAAGCGGCTGATCTCTACCTTGCCGCGGCCCTTGAACTCACCGCGCAACAGCTCATCGCGATGCTCGTCGTCGCGGGCATAGGCGGTCTTGCTGCCCTGCGACAGGCGATAGAGCGGCGGTTGCGCCAGGAACAGATGCCCATTGGCGATCAGTTCGGGCATTTCGCGGTAGAAATAGGTCATCAGCAGCGACGCGATATGGGCGCCGTCGACGTCGGCGTCGGTCATGATCACCACCCGCTCATAGCGCAACGCCTTTTCGTCGTAGCGCCCGCGCGTGCCGCAGCCGAGCGCCTGGACGATATCGTTGAGCTCCTGATTGGCTTGCAATTTATCACTGCTGGCGCTGGCGACGTTAAGGATCTTGCCGCGCAACGGCAGGATGGCCTGGTTTTTGCGGTCGCGCGCCTGCTTGGCGGAACCGCCGGCGGAATCGCCCTCGACGAGGAAAATCTCGGTTCCCTCGGCCGCTTTGTCGCTGCAATCGGCGAGCTTGCCGGGCAGCCGGGCTTTGCGCGTCGCCGTCTTGCGCTTGACCTCTTTTTCCTTGCGCCGGCGCAAGCGCTCCTCGGTGCGCTCCAGCGCATATGCCAAGAGCAAATTGGCGGCCGACGGATCGGCCGACAACCAGTGATCAAAATGATCGCGCAGCACCGCTTCGACGAGGCGGCTGGCTTCGGCGTTGGTCAGTTTGTCCTTGGTCTGGCCCTGGAATTGCGGGTCTTTGAGGAACACCGACAGCACCACGCAGGCGGCGCCGGTCACGTCTTCGGCGCTGAGTTGCTGGGCGCGCTTGTTTCCGGTCAATTCACCGTAGGCCTTGAGGCCGCGCATCAACCCCGAGCGCAAGCCGGCCTCATGCGTGCCGCCGCCGGGGGTGGCCACGGTGTTGCAATGCGATGAGAAGAATCCGTTCTCGTCCTCCGGCCAGGCGATCGCCCATTCGACGCGCCCGGTATCGCCATTGAGTTTTGCTTCGCCGGCGAAAGGCTGCTCAGTCGCGGTCGCGCGTTTGCCGACTTCGGCGGCCAGGAAATCGCTCAGGCCATGGGGGAAATGTAAAACCTCTTTTTGCGGAATATCGCTATTGGCGGCCAGCAGTTCAGGGGCGCAGGACCAGCGAATTTCGACGCCGCGGAACAAATAGGCCTTGCCGCGCGCCATGCGAAAGGCGGTGGCCGGGCTAAATCCGACATCGTCGTCGAAAATCTCGCCGTCGGGATGAAAGGCGATCAGCGTGCCGCGGCGATTTTTCACCTCTCCCCGCGACGTCAGCTTCTCCCGCGCCACGCCGCGCGAATAGGATTGGCGCCACAGCCTTTGATCGCGCGCCACTTCGACGGTGAGCGCGTCCGAGAGCGCGTTCACCACCGACAGGCCGACACCGTGCAGCCCGCCTGACGTGGCATATACCTTGCCGCCGAATTTGCCGCCCGAATGGAGCATCGTCAAAATGACTTCGAGGGCCGACTTGTTCTTGAATTTGGGATGCGCGTCGATCGGAATTCCGCGGCCATTGTCGCGCACGCTGGCGCTGCCATCTTCATGCAGCACCAGCTCGATCCAGGTCGCGTGGCCGGCGATCGCTTCATCCATGGAATTGTCGAGAACTTCCGCCAAAAGGTGATGCAGGGCGTGCGAATCGGTGCCGCCGATATACATTCCCGGGCGCCGGCGCACCGGCTCCAAGCCTTCGAGAACCTCGATATCGCCGGCAGTGTAATCGCCGTTTACACCATTCCTGGCGGACGTTATCTTGGCCTGTTTCCGCGTGCGGCGGGCAGGCGGTTTTTCGCTTCCATGGGATGGTTTGGCCTTATTCCCGGCGCTCATGTCCTTCGTCTCGCCAGTCGCGTAATCGAATAAATCCAAAGCCTTGGCCATGCCGATACTCCAAAGAACCAATTCATGTATAGGGTATGCATGGCTCGATTGACAACGAGATATAGTGTCTAAATGGTTAATTTTCGATCAATTACCGCATTTGCCCGGCTTTTTTTCATGCTCGCCATTATGGTTCCGCTTTGCCTCATGGCGCTGAAACCGGGCCGCGCCGACGAAGAATGGTATCCCGTGCCGCGCCCGCAAATCCATGGCAACAAGGCAATGTTTCGCGTCGCCCACGCCATCAATCCGCGTTTTTCGCACATGTCAAAGGCGCAGCTTGCCATTGTCCTCGCCGAAGCCCGGCAGGTCGCCAAGGATCACTTCGGTATTGAAATTATTTTTGGCCAGCCGGAGCAAATCGGCATCTCGGAACTGTTCGCCTTGCGGCCCAGCCTCGCCGACGAAGACCTTTTGCAATGGGTATATGATTTCAAGGGCGATAGCGGAAAGCGCCACTTGCTGGTCGCCGATTTGCTCGAGAGATTGCGCGCCAACAATGCGCAACTGGCGGAGATCTATGCCTTCGCGGCGCCGCATCTGATCGCGCCGCTGGCCAGCGATAACGCCGAGGGCTTTGCCGAAGCATTGACCGACACATTGCTGCGCCGCCTCTATGTCTGGCGCGTCCTGCCGGCAATCGACAGGCGCGCGGTGATCGACGATACGGTCTATAACGAGTGGGCTTTTTGGGACACGCTGGCGCACGGCGCGCTGCCTTATGATATAGTCATCACCAACCAATTGGTGGCGAGTGCCGAATATTACGGCATGGATGTTCATTCGGCGCTGCGCGGCGGTATATCGGTGGGCACGACCAGCTACAGCCGTGACGGCCCGTTCCACACCTATGCCTTCCTCAGCACCTTTCCCTTCGCCAACGATTATGTGCCGATTGTCAAATTGCGCGGTGGCAAGCGCTACGGCGAAGAAGAAGCCGCGCGCCTCGCCGGCGCCTATCTGGCGCATGAAATCGGCCATGTTCTGCTCCATCTCGGCCACCCCTTCAATCAATCCGCCTGTGTGATGAATCCGGCCCAGCTCCTCGATTTCCGAACCTGGCGCGACAATCTCGACGCGGCGCGCTGCCCGCTCGGTTCATCCGCTGAAATGGTGCCGGGCGCCGCGAAGCTGACCTACAACGCGTCCTGGATTGTTCGATAAACTAAAATTGACAGGCGGCCGGCGGCGCGATCTCCTAAACTCGTAACGGGCAATGCGTCGGGAGTGAAGCGCCATGGACAGCCAACAGCTTCGCCAAACGGGCGAAGACTATTTGATCCGCAGTTCCCTGTTGTCGGATGTCGTCGCGGCGTCCGGCGGGCCGGTATTCGTGCGCGCCGAGGGCAGCCAGGTTTGGGACCGCGACGGAAAATCCTATCTCGACTTCAATTCCGGTCAGATGTGCTCCTGGCTCGGCCACAACAATCCGCGCGTGACCGAGGCGGTGCGCCACGGCTTAACGCAACTGACCCATGCTTCTTCGGTCTATTACAATGAGCCGCAGGTGATGCTGGCCAAGAAGCTGGCCGAGACGCTGGATGCGCCGCTCAGCCGTTCGCTGTTCATTCAATCGGGCGCCGATTCCAACGAGGCAGCGATCCTGTTCGCGCGCCGCGCCACGGGCAAGAACGGCATCGCCGCCCTGCATCTCAGCTTTCACGGCTATTCCGATGTGTCGCGCGCCATGAGCTATATCGCCGCCGCCCCCAATCACGGGCCGACAATCCCCGATCTCTACGCCATCCCGACGCCCTACGCCTACCGCTCGCCGATCGAAAGCGAAGGCGATGCGTGGTGGCAAGCGCTGTTGGACATTTCGTTCGATACCCTGGACCGCCAATGCGCCGGCAATCTCGCCGCGGTCATCGTCGAGCCGTTGGTAAGCGCCGGCGGCGTGATCGAGCTACCGAGCGCTTATGTGCGCGCCCTCAAGGAGCGGCTGGAAGCGCGCGGCGCGTTGCTGATATTCGACGAGGCGCAGACCGGCCTCGGCAAACTCGGCGCCATGTACGCCTATCAGCAATGCGACGTGATGCCCGATATCATCACCGTCTCGAAGCATTTTGGCGGCGGCATGGCGATCAGCGCCATGGTGACCTCCGACGAAATAGAGCAGAAAGCGCTTGAGGGCGGCCTCTCGTTCGGGCACTCCCATTCCTCCGATCCGATCGGTTGCACGGCGGGTCTGGCCAGCCTCGAGGTCATCATGGAAGAGGATGTCGCGGCCCGGGCGGCGGCGATCGGCAGCTATTGGCAGGCGCGCATGCGCGATTTGCAGCAGCGTTACGAGATAATCGGCGACGTCCGTGGGCGCGGCTGCCTGCAGGGCATCGAGCTGGTGCGCGAGCGCGCCGGCAAGGAGCCGGCGGCCAAGGAAGCCGACGAGATTTTCCGCCTCTGTATCGCCGACGGCCTGCTATTCTCGGTACGCGGCGCGCATGGCAACGTCGTGCGCTTCGTACCGCCGGTTACGACCAGCGAAAACCAGATTGACCAGGCAACCGATATTCTCGAAAGCGCGCTGCGCAAGGTGGTTTGACATGTCCCTGCAAGTTCAGGTTTTTTCCGATTACGTCTGCCCCTATTGCTTTCTCGCCGAGGGCCCGCTCAACGAAGCCCTGGCCGAGTTCGACGGCGCCGTCGAGGTCGAGTGGATGCCGTTTGAATTGCGCCCCTACCCGACGCCGACATTGGAACCCGACGGCGATTACCTGCAAAACGGCTGGCGCGATTCGATATATCCTATGGCCGAGCGTATGGGCGTTCATATCGTACTGCCCAAGGTGTCGCCGCAACCCTATACAAAGCTCGCTTTCGAAGGCGCGCTCGCGGCGCGCGATCAGGGCAAGGCAGATGAATATAACCACCGCATGTTCACCGCCTTCTTTCAGGACGAACTGGATATCGGAAATGCCGACGTGCTCACCGATTGCGCCGCCGAGATCGGCCTCGACGGCAAGGATTTTCGCGCCGCGCTGGACGATGGCCTGCACAAACAGGAATGCGAGGAACAGCTGCGTTTCGGGCGCGACATGTTGGGCATCAACTCGGTTCCGACATTCGTCATCGACAACCGCCTCGGTATTCCCGGCATGGTGCCGAAAGAAACCTTGGTATCGGTCTTTCGCGACCAGTTGGCGGCGGCGGCCGAGTGAAATAATGGGTTCTCCGCTTGGCTTGGCGGCGCCCGGCGCGAGGAATCGATGCTAAAGGCCCTGTCGCGGTCCCCATCACCATACGTCATCGTCGCTTGCGGCGGCTTGATTCTGCTGCTCGGCATGGGCATGCGCAACACGTTCGGCCTGTTCCTGCAGCCGATGAGCCTGGATTTACAACTGCCGCGCGAGGTGTATTCGCTCGCCATCGCCATTCAAATGATCGTCTGGGGCGTCAGCCAGCCGATATTCGGCGGCCTGGCCGACCGTTACGGCGCCGCGCGGATCGCGGTGCTGGGCGGCTTGTTCTATGCCGTGGGCCTCTTGGTCATGGCCAATGCGGCGGGGCCGTGGGCGCTGCATGGCGGCCTCGGCGTGCTGGTCGGGCTGGGCGTCAGCGCCGCCGGATTCGCGGTGGTTCTCGGCCCCGTGGGGCGCGCCTTCCCGCCCGAAAAACGCAGCATGGCGCTCGGCATAGCGGCCGCCGGCGGGTCCTCGGGTCAATTGTTCATGGCGCCCATCGGCGGCGCCCTGATCGACGCCATGGGATGGTCGGCGGCGCTCCTCGTCATAGCCGTCATCGCCGCCCTGATCATTCCGCTGGCGCTTGGCGTCAGGGGCAAGAGCGTTGTCGACAGCGCCTCCGCCAATAGCCTGCGCGAAGCCCTCAACGAAGCCTCCCGGCACTCCGGTTATTGGCTGCTGTGCGGCGGTTTTTTTGTCTGTGGCTTTCATGTCGCTTTTATAGCCACCCATTTGCCGCCCTTTTTATCCGATCACGACTTGCCGCCGATGCTCGCCGCGACGGCCATCGCGATGATCGGATTGTTCAACATTTTCGGCTCCGTCGCGTCGGGCTGGCTGGGCGGGAAATTTCGCCAAAAGCACGTGCTGAGCTATTTTTATCTGGCCCGGGCGATCATTATCGCCGGCTTTCTCGTCTTTCCCGTGACGCCGACTTCGGTGCTGATTTTTGCCGCCCTGATCGGCTTCCTGTGGTTGGGCACGGTGCCGCTCACCAGCGGCTTGGTAGCGCGAATTTTCGGCCCGCGCTATCTCGGCGCGCTGTTCGGCATCGTCTTTTTCAGCCATCAGATCGGCGGTTTCCTCGGCGCCTGGCTGGGCGGCTATATCTACGATTTGACCGGCTCCTACGATCAGGTCTGGTTGATCGCGGTAGGGCTCGGCGTGCTGGCGGCGATTCTGCATTGGCCGATTGCCGACGATCCCCTCGCGCGCCGGGCGCAACCGGCGAAAATTTTCTGAAAGGATTTCGCGACATGCACATATTCCACAACCCGCAACAGATCGCCGGCCCGTTCGGCCATTACGAACATGGCGTCGAAACGGCGCTGCCAGGAAGACTGCTGCATGTTTCCGGCCAGACCGGCGTCGCCGCCGATGGCGCCGTGCCCGAGGGATTCGCGGCGCAAACGGAGCTGGTCTGGCGGAATATCCGCGCCGTGCTGGCGGCGGCCGGAATGACGCCCCAGGATATCGTCAAGACCAACAGCTATATCCTGGACCGCGATGACGTCCCGGTTCTGGCAGAAATGCGCAAACGCTACCTCGGCGAAGACCATCGCGCCGCCTCGACCACGCTCGTGGTCTCCGGCCTGGTGCGCCCGGAATGGCTGGTCGAAATAGACGCCATCGCCCTGGCGCGCTGAATTCCGCCAACCGACGCAAGATGTTGGTGAAATTATTAATTCCCGGTAATGCCAAAGGGACAATATCCCTAAAGGAAAATTAACGCTCCGCTGCCAGGATGGCGCCATGATTCGGGAAAGAATATCTTCATGACGCCATCCGACCTCGTCGATGCGCTGGATCGGCACGGCCAGTGGCTGCTCAACCAGAACGGCGGATCGCCAGCCGATTTGGCCCTGCAAAACCTCTACGGTTACGATTTGACCGGGGTGAAATTGAACCGCGCCAAGCTGACGGGTGTGGATTTCGGGCAGGCCATCCTGACGCGCGCCGACCTCAGCGGATCGGACCTGTTCGGCGCCAGTTTCGTCGACGCCAAACTTCAGGATGCCTCGCTTAAGGGGGCGAATTTGAGGGGCGCGCAGCTGAAGGGCTGTGACTTGACCGGCGCCAACCTTGCCGGCGCCGATTTGCGCGACGGCGGCCTGTTGCGGGCCTGCCGCCGGGATGGGCTGACCCTTGCCAATCCAGAACAACGCGTTCTTGAGGCGGAATTGGCGGACTTCTCGGGCGCCGATCTGTCGGGGGCGCATCTGTCGGATTCAACCATCCTTCAAACCGATTTGTCGAACGCCATCCTGTGCGGCGCCGATTTAAGCGGCGCGGATCTCAGAAATTCGGATTTGAGCGGCGCCGATTTAAGCGACGCCGATTTGAGCGGCGCCAATATGGAGGGCGTGAAACTGGTCGGCGCCAACATGCGCGGCGCCGATCTCAAGCAAACGAATTTGGCCAACGCCGATTTGCGTGGCGCCGAATTTGGCAATGCCGACACCTCGCTCGCCAACCTGGAAGGCGCCGAATTCCTGCGCTCGAAGGATAACCTTCCGAGGATGATCCAGGAGGTGTTGCACAAACATTATCTGTGGATCGAAAGCAACGGCGCCAACGGCGAGCGCGCCGACCTGACCGGCTCCGACCTGTCCCACACGGATCTCGGCGAGGTCAATTTGAGCGCCGCGATTCTTACCGGCGCGTCGCTGAAAAAGGCGGAACTTTGCGGCTCCTCGTTCCTGATGGCGGATCTGTCATCCACCGACCTGAGCGGCGCAAATCTTACCAATACGGTGATGGCGGGCAGCAATATCTCCAAAGCGAAATTCGTCGGTGCCAATCTCTGCAACGCAAATCTGGGTCCGACCGACCTTTTGGATGCCGAGGGCAAGCCGACGGGGCGCGAATGGCCGACCAACCTGACCGGGGCCGATTTCACCGGCGCAAACCTGACCGGCGCCAATCTGCGCGACGCGCTTATCGCCGGCGCCAATTTTACCCGCGCCATCCTTACCGACACGCGCTTCGGCGAAGCGGATATCGCCGGCGCCGTCATGGATCATTCGATGGCCAAGAAACTCATGGGTGCCGGCGAGCCTGGAGTGGCACGCCGTGGCGCCGCATAGCATCCGGCCACATCGCGTGAGCGCCGCGTAAGGTATTGCACCGGCCTCAATAGAAACCCGCGCCCGCCCTTCTCGACCAGGAAGGCATTGATTTCTTGCGCCGTCACGGGCACAACCAATTCATAAGAAAAAAAATCATGCACGCCATGGCACGGTGCGATGGGTTCTGTTCTTCTCCTCGGCTTTCTGATCGGATTGCGGCACGCCGTCGAAGCCGACCATGTCGCCGCCGTCACCACCCTGGTAACCCGTTCCAAAAGCCTGCCGGCCGCCGCCAGGCTGGCCGCCGCCTGGGGCCTCGGCCACACGCTGATGCTGTTCGCCGTCGGCTCGGTGGTGATTTGCCTGGACAGCGTCGTGCCGCAAACCGTCGCTCAATACCTCGAATTGGGCGTCGGCATCATGCTTGTCTGGCTCGGCTGTGACGTGCTCAGCCGCCTGATACGCGAGCGCATCCATTTTCATGCCCACCGCCACGGTGGCAATGTGACGCATTTCCATGCTCATTCGCATGCCGGCGAAGGGGCGCACCGCCGCTCGCCGCACGATCACAGCCATGCGCGCATGCGCTCGCGCGCCTTTATCGTCGGCCTGATGCACGGCATGGCCGGCTCGGCGGCGCTTATCCTGCTCACCCTCGGCGAGTTCGATTCGCTGTGGCCCGCCCTCCTGTACATGGCGCTCTTCGCCCTCGGCACCATGATGGGCATGGTGCTCCTCTCCGTCGCCATTTCGCTGCCGCTGCAAAAAATGGCGCGCTCCCTCACCTGGTCGCACAACGCCCTGAACGCGCTCACCGGCTCGGCCACCATCGGCGTCGGCATCTGGCTGATCTACGATATCGGCTTCGCCGGCGGCCTGCTGGCCGGCTGAACGTCACAGCACATCACCAGCGCCGGCGATGCACCGGTCCTGGATAGGCTCTAAACGCGGTGGCCAGGGTGGCGTTAAGTCTGAGTGGAAAGGGCTTTCACCAATTCGCGCAGGCGCTGGCGCAGAAGCGGGCTCTGGATGCGGTAATAGGCGCGCACCAGCTTAAGCGTTTCCTGACTGGCCATGGGATCGCCCTCGAACGGCGCGCGCTCCACATCGGCCAGGCCCGGCGTCTTGCGCCCTGAGATATTGGCCGGCAAATCATCGAAGAAATAGGGTATCGGAACGTCGAGCACTTCGGCGATCTGGTAGAGCCGGCTGGAAGAGATGCGATTCATGCCGCGCTCGTATTTCTGCACCTGCTGGAAGGTCGTGTTGATCGCCTTGCCGAGCTTCGACTGGCTGAGGCCCATCAGGGTGCGGCGCGCCCGGACGCGCTTGCCGACGTGAACGTCTATCGGATTCGGTACATTTGCCATGCACCATCCATACAACAAATTGCGGCGCTTGTGAAGCCGTTCCGAATATACCTTTTTAGCGTGCAGGGCGGGGGAAAACCCGCCGAGCGAGGGCGAATATTATCACGCCGCGCCGTTGGCCGCCATGGCAAGCACCGGCGGGGATGCGCCCATCATAGTTGCGGTTGCCGATGATCACCGCGACGGCGTCGGGGTTCTTGGCGGCCGGCAGGCGGGTCGGGACATCGGCTACAGGCGGCAGCCCGAGCAATTCCCGCCTCCAATTCTCCGCCTCATCAGCCGGTATCAGGCCTTTATCCACAAGCCTCTTCAACTTCGCCAGACTGGTTTCCAAGGGATCGGTGTCGAATCGAGATTCTGTCTCTACTTCAGCTAAACCACTGTTATTGATTTTCACATTTGAATTGGCCGCACTAATTGTTTCGACCGGGCCGGGCCTGAACTCCAGCAGCACGCCACTGGTTTCCCAGCTGTTTTCGTATTTAACAGTACCCTTTACTTCCGGCGAAAGCCAACTGTCCGCTTCTCCGTAACTGATGCCAGTGCTCCCACCATCCTGTCCCAGGTTTACGATAGTTAAATGTACCTTGAACGCCCAAAATTCCCCAGCTTCTGTCGACAGTTTTTCATAAGACATTACCTCGAAATAAGAATTGTATTTATAATATATGCCAGATGCTAAATGTTTTCCAGAAAAGTCAAGGACACTCCATTTCTTTCCGACCCAAAGCGGATATGGTATTTCTTCTCCGGATTTTTCCCCCGGAATCACTGTTCCGCTATTTTTTCCTTACCTCCAATATACCTATGTTGTTTATCTTTCTTCCCATAGTATAAATGTCCAAGTTCGGGCACCTCTGTTTCCATTTCAAAACTGCCGTCTTCGTTAACTAATGTTACTTTAGTTATTTGTTTTGTGTATATATCTCCGGAAATATAATCATAATCCATTTCAGTCCATGTATCTCCGACAACTATCTTGGGGCGTTCCATCACAGGCTCGTCATCACCAAGGTCTTCGGCGGACACTCCCGGCGATGACATATCGGAAATACGAGTCAGTTTTACCGTAAAGTAATCTACTCCTTTACTTCCTCTTAATGTCGCCGAAGTGGATGTAAAACGCCCTTGTTGCATGGGGTATGACGAAGATTTATTTCCCCACATAAAATACCCGCTTTGAATTTCTCCATTCGGTGCTATATCTCCTTTTATCATACTATAATAGTTATCTTTGTCAAAAACACGGGAATCGAATGAATTATTGATTATCAGTATTGTTCCGCTATGTTTGGAATTTTTACCGTACTGTGGCTCAACCTCGATATTGGCTTCCCACAATCCATCAAATTCCCCGGCCCATGCTCGAGGAGCAAGGAAGGTTGCAAAGATTGCAACAGATATAGCAATGAGCACACTTCGCATGATCCAGCCCAAAATGTTGAGTTAGGAGTTGGCCACCCGTCTATTGAAATTTCCAGTCAGCACTTCCCGGAGCAAGATGCTACCGCACATCCGGCAGCGTCACAACCAGCCGGCGCACCACATCATCAATCATCGAGGGTAATTGGTCGTCGTCCTGGCTGAACATCGTCGCCTCGGCGGCGGCGACCGGGAGGGAGAGGATGGAGAGCGGCAGGCCGCCTTCGGAGCGCCGGGTGCTGTGCGCGGCTTGCCACAGGACGATGTCGTCGGCGGCGCGCGCCAGCTTCACTTCGAGCCCGAACTGCTTACTCGACCAGACGAGAAAATGGCTGTCGCCCAAATCCTTGAGACGCCATTCGAGATAGGCCGGGCAGCTCTCGCTGCGTGCCAGATAGCGCCTGTCCACGGCATCGCGCACATCCAGCACCAACTCGCGCTCGGCGTTGCGGCGCTGGCGCGGCCCGATTACGCGCTCGAACTTCTGGCCGAAGCGAAGCGCCAGCGCCTGCTCGATCAGAGGCGCCAGCCCCATCGGCAGGCCGGCATCGGCCGGCGGCAGCACGATGACGCATTGCGGCGCATCGCTATAGAAGGCGTCGGCGAGCTGGTAATAGACATCGCGCGAGAACGGCGTTTCGCTTTCCTGGCCGGCGTCGAGTGGCCGGTAGTTGGTCTGCATGCAGGCGCTTAGCGTAACAGCGATCAACAGCGCCGCCGCCGCGCCGAGCCATGCCCGTCTCATGACCAGGCACCGGAGCGGCAATGGCGCGCCGCCGAGGTGAGGTCGATACGGCCGAGGATCGGCCGGCCATCGAGGCGGATGCCTTCGACCAGGACGCTGTCGCCGTCGCGCCGGTAATGGGCGCGGATCGCCCTGGCCATGCGGTGTTCCTCGATGCCCGCGCTTTCCTGCCGCATATCCCGCCGTTGCAATATCCCGGCCAGTCGCTGGCGGTCGAGATTTACATCCAAGGCGGTATTCGCGGCTGCGAAATCGGCACGGTCATGTTCGGGCGAAAACCCGACGGCAGCGAAGAAGCGACGAGCATGGATCTGGTACGCTTGGCCATTCCACGCCGCGTCTATACGCAGAGCCATATGGATTACGTCTTGGAAGTCATCCTCGAGGTGTTTGAGCGGCGCCGCGCCATGAAGGGAATGAGGATCGCATGGCAGCCGCCGGCGTTGCGTCATTTCACGGCGAAGTTCGCATATGTCGATTGACGCGATTGCCGCCCTTTCCGCTCGGCAAATATTCCGCAAACAAAACAGGCTGTGATTCTCAAATCGCAAATATTAGTTGCAATAGAAACTACATTTACACTGTGTTCAATGTTGGGCGAAGCGCCACCTGCCAGATTAGAACGATAAGAGCGTTGCCCGGCGGCCGCTGGGCATGGCCGGCGCTGCGATTGTTGAGGTCTACGCGCCAACCATGCCCGGGAAACCACTCGGCAACATGGTCAATGCTATTTGCAGA
>CAJXFT010000108.1 GCA_913053235.1 uncultured Alphaproteobacteria bacterium | reverse complement strand
GACGAAGCCGTCCGCGTCCTTGTAGCCGATATCGCCGGTATGATGCCAGCCATGCGCGCGGTTGGCCGCGCTGGCCTCCGGATCGCCGTAACAGCCGAGCGAGACCAAAGTGCCGCGCACCACGATTTCGCCGCGTTCGCCCTCGGCCATGAGATTGCCGTCATCACCCATCATCTCGACCCTCACGAAGACCGGCGGCCGGCCACAGCTGGTGAGGCGCTGTTCCTTGTCAGGGGCGCTCAGCGCCTCGAGATGATCGGCGGGCGAGAGCAGGCAGATCGTTCCGGGACATTCGGCCTGGCCGTACATCTGCGCCATGCACGGCCCGAACAGGTCGATCGCCTGCTTGACCTTGTCCGCCGACATCGGCGCGCCGCCATAGACGAGGTAATCCATGGCGGATAAATCGAATTCTCTGGCCTTGGGGTGGGCCAGCATCATGTAGATCACGGTCGGCGGCAGAAAGGTATGGGTGACGCGGTATTTGTGCATCGCTTCGAGAACGGCGAGCGGCTCGGCGCGCGGAATGCACACGATGGTGCCGCCAAAGGCCAAAGCCGGCCAGGCAAAAGCGCCGGCTGCGTGCGACATCGACGAGGCGACCAGAAAAACCGGTGGCTTGCGCACCGGCATATGGGCGTAGAGATTGGCGCACCACGCCTCCCAGGTCAGATTCGACCATATGGCGCCCCGGGGTCGGCCGGAGGTGCCGCCGGTCGTGAAATGGCTGATTACCTTGTCGCGGCAATCCGGCAGCTCCGGCGCCAGGGCCGCGAAATCGGCGATGAAGTCGTCGAAATAGGGGTGGCTCAAGCCCGGTCTGTCGAGGCAAATGACATGTTTCAGCTTCGGGCATTCCGCCTTGATGCGGGCAATCTCACCCTCGAAGCTGGAATGGTAGAACAGCCACGCCGCATCGCGGTCGTTGATGACATAGATATTTTCGTCGATAGAGGCCAGGGCGGCGAGGCCGACCCAGGCGCCTCCGGCGCGCGCGGCGCCGATCCAGGCCTCGAAGGCCGGCGCCCCGTTGGGGCTGAGGATGGCCACCGTATCCTCGAGTTCGAGGCCGCCGGCAAGCAGCGCGTTGGCGGTGCGGTGGCTGCGCATCGCCACTTCGCGGTAGGAATATTCGCCGCCGCCGTCGATCAGGCAGGCGCGCTCCGGATAATAGCTGAGGCCGCGTTCGAAAAAGTCGATCAGGCGCATGGCATGGCTTCGGCAAATTCCGTTCTTGGAAAGGGTTCAAATTCAAACCACTGCATGCGATCCCGTTCCATCACTTGCGCCGGAGTCTTGCACCCTATATTGATTCAAACAAATGTTCTCTTGGCAAACGGTTGGCAGGCGATGGATTTTTCATTAACCCCGGAACAGCAGGAAATTCAAAACCTGGCGCGCGATTTTACCCGCAAGGAAATCGCGCCGGTGCAGCTCAGGATGGACGCCGACCACGAATTTCCTTACGAGCTGTGGCGCAAATGGTCCGATCTCGGCATGGCCGGCATGCTGATCCCGGAGCAATATGGCGGCAGCGGCATCGATCCGCTGACCTATGTCGTGGCGCTTGAAGAGGTCGCCACCGAAAGCAATACCTTCGCCCTGATCTGGCAGGTGCATGTGCTGGTCAGCGAGATGTTCCGCAAGTTCGCCAGCCAAGAGCAAAAGGATCACTGGCTGCCGATCTACGCCAAGGGCGAGAATCTTGCCGCCTTCGCCCTCACCGAGGCCGGCGCCGGCTCGGATTCCTACGCCATGACGACCAAGGCCGAGCTCGAGGGCAATCAGTGGACGGTCAACGGCAACAAAATATTCATCAGCAACGCCGGAACCGATATCAGCGACGGCACGGTGCTGATGGCGGTGACCGGCATGCGCGACGACGGCAAGAAGGAAATCTCTTCTTTCATCATCCCGCAGGATGCCGACGGCTTCACACTCGGCCAATCGTTCAAGAAGATGGCGTGGCACGGCATGGACAATCGCGAGCTGGTGTTCGAGGATTGCCGTATTCCTGCCGCCAACATGATGGGCGAGCGCGGCGCCGGGCTGCGCCAGGCCCTGGGCGGGCTCAATCTCGGGCGCATCGCCTTCGGCGCCATCGCCACCGGCCTGACCCGCGGCTGCCTCGAGGAATCGCTGGCCTATACCAAGGAGCGCCAGCAGTTCGGCCAGGCGCTGTCCAAATTCCAGCTCACCCAGGCCAAACTGTCGAACATGGCCTGCGGCATGGAAGCGTCGCGCCGCCTCACCCATTACGCCGCCTATTTGTTCACCAACGAGATGGAATGCAAAAAGGAGGCGGCGATGGCCAAACTGTTCGCCACTCAGCGCTCGACCGAGGCGGCGATGGATGCGTTCCAACTGCATGGTGGCTCGGCCTTCATGGAGGACACCAAGGTCAACCGCTTTTACCGCGAAGCGAAAATCCTCGAGATCGGCGAAGGCACCAACGAAATTCAGCAGCTCTATATCGCCCGCGAAATGGGTTGTTAGGAGATAAAAAAACGATGAGTAAACTGACTCAGCAGGCGGCGCTCGGCATGCACCGCGCGATGTGCCGCATCCGCTATTTCGAGGAAGCGGCGGCGGCGAAATACAAGGAAGGCGAGCTGCCCGGCTTCATCCATCTCTCGATCGGCCAGGAAGCATGCGCGGTCGGTGTCTGCGCCACGCTCACGCCCGAGGATTACATCACCAGCACCCATCGCGGCCACGGCCATTGCCTGGCCAAGGGCGGCGACGCCAAGCGCATGATGGCGGAATTGTTCGCCAAGGAGGCGGGCTATTCGCAAGGCCGCGGCGGCTCCATGCATATCGCCGACGTCGCCGTCGGCATGCTCGGCGCCAACGGCATCGTCGGCCAGTCGATGCCGCTCGGCGTCGGCGCCGCGCTGACGGCGCAGGTGAAGGGCTCAGGCGCCGTCGCGGTGGCCTTTTTCGGCGAGGGCGCGTCGGGCGCCGGCGTCGCGCACGAAGCCATGAACATGGCCTCGCTGTGGCGCCTGCCACTGGTGTTTTTCTGCGAGGCCAACCGCTATGCCGAGCTGACGCCATACGAGACCCATGTGCCGCTCGCCAATGTCGCCGACCGGGCGCCGGCCTATGACATGCCCGGCGTCACCATCGACGGCGGCGACGTGGTGGCCGTGTTCGAGACCATGGAGGAAGCGGTGGCGCGCGCCCGCGCCGGGCACGGGCCGTCGCTGATCGAGGCCAAGACCTATCGCTGGCACGGCCATTACGAAGGCGATCCGCAAAAATACAAGCCCGAGGGCGAGACCGAGAAAGAGAAAGCGCGCGACCCCATCATGCGCTTCGAAGCGTTGCTGCGGGAGAGCTTCGGCGTGGCGGCGGCGGGTCTGGAAGCGGCGCACGCCGAGGAGAAAAGCGCCATCGAGGCGGCGGTGGCATTCGCCGAGCAGGCGGTCGATCCGACGCCCGACGGCCTCACCGCCAATGTCTATGCCTAGTGGATAGAATCTGACATATGGTACCCGTACGACGGCTTCCCAAGTTCATCCGGATAGGCGCCCGATGCGCCGTGATGCGGTGCCATCACAAGAATCGGGCAACGCGGCCGGTGGACTTGGGAAGCCGCCCGAAGGGTCCCCTATCCCAGCTTCTCGGGGCGTCGAGCACCCTTGACGATGCTTCCGGCATCGCCGGCGGGCGCTCTCCTGCCGAGAAACCGGGATAGGGGATCGTACGGGTACCATATGTCAGATTTTATCCACCAAGCGGGAGGCGCCTGATGGCCAAGCTCAAATATTACCAGGCCTTCAACCGGGCGCTGCGCGAGGAACTGGCGCGCGATGAAAATGTCATTGTGATGGGCGAGGATGTCGGCGAATCGGGTGGCATATTCGCCCAGACGCGCGGCCTTCATGCCGAGTTCGGCGGCGTGCGCGTGCGCGATACGCCGATCGCCGAGAACGGCTTCGTCTCGGCCGCTGTCGGCGCCGCCATGACGGGCCTGCGCCCGGTCGTCGAAATCGGCTTTGAGGATTTTCTCACCTGCTGCATGGACCCGCTGGTCAATCAGGCGGCCAAGCTGCGCTTTATGTTGGGTGGGCAAGTCACCGTGCCGCTCACGGTCTACACCTTCGGCTCGGGCGGCGTGAATGCCGGGCCGCAACATTCGCAGAGCCTCGGCGCCTGGTTCGCCCAGGTGCCCGGCCTCAAGGTGGTCACGCCGAGCACGCCGAGGGATGTGCTGGGCCTGTTTAAATCCGCCATCCGCGACGACAACCCGGTGCTCTGTCTCTTCGCCAAGCGCCTGATCGGCGCCTCCGGCGAGGTGCCGGAAGAGGGCGAGGATTTCACCCTGCCGATCGGCCGCTCCGAAGTGCGCCGGACGGGGAACGATATCACCATCGTCGGCGTCTCGACCATGGTGCGCGCGGCGCTCGCCGCCGCCGAGAGCCTGGCCGAGGAAAACGCCATCGAGGCCGAGGTGATCGACGTGATGAGCCTGAGCCCGCTCGATTGCGATACCATCATCGCCTCGGTCATGCGCACCGGGCGGCTTTGCATCGTGCATGAGGCGCATGGCCCCTGCGGTATCGGCGCCGAGATCATCGCCCGGGTCTCTGAACAGGCGCATGACGTACTGAAAGCGCCGCCGTGGCGCATCACACCGCCATTCGCGCCGAGCCCCTTCGCGCCGGTGCTGGAAAAAGCCTATCTGCCCAGCGCGGCGCGCATCGGCGATGAAATCCGCGGCCGGCTCGCCTGACCATGCCCTATGAGACCATCCTTTATGGAGTGACGGACGCCGCCGCCCATATCACCCTCAACCGGCCAAAGAAGCTGAACGCCATGAACGCGCTCTGCATCCGCGAGATGCGGGCGGCGCTGGCCGAAGCGCACGGCGACGAAGCCGTGCGCGTGGTGGTCTTAAGCGGCGCCGGCGAGCGCGCCTTTACCGCCGGTGCCGATATCACCGAAATGGCCGATAAAACACCGGCCGATATGGAAACCTATAACCGCCAATGGCTGGGCCTGTTCGACGATATCGAAAGCCTGCCCAAGCCGGTGATCGCCTCGGTGCATGGCTATGCGACCGGCGGCGGAACGGAGATGTCGCTCGCTTGCGATTTCGTGCTGTGCGCCGAGGACAGCCGCTTCGGCCTTGCTGAGATCAATATCGGCGTCATACCGGGCGCCGGCGCGGCGGTGCGCCTGACGCGCTGGATGGGTCGCCTCAAGGCTAAGGAAATTCTCATGCTCGGCGAATTCGTGCCCGGCCCCGAAGCGGTCGCTTGCGGCCTTGCCAATCGCTGTGTGCCGGCGGCGGAGCTGGCGCAAGTGACGGCGGAATGGGCGGCCAAGCTGGCCAACAAGGCGCCGCTCGCCCTGGCGGCGGCGAAGGCTTGCGTCAATGAGGGCGCCGAGGCTCCGATGCCGGCGGCGCTCGAATATGAGCTGCGCCAATTCCTCGCTCTGTTCGACAGCGAAGATCAGAAAGAGGGCATGACCGCCTTCCTCGAAAAGCGCCAGGCGAAATTTACCGGCCGCTGAAGGAAATCCCGGAGATGAAAGTCAAAGTGAAGGTGCCGCGCCTCGGCCTCACCGTCGAGGACGTCATTGTGATGGAATGGCACAAACAGGTCGGCGAGGCCGTCGAAGCGGGCGAGGTGATCGGCGTGATCGAGGCCGACAAGGCCACCGTCAAACTGGAAAGCCCGGCTACGGGCACGCTCAGCGAAATCATCGGCGAGATCGGCGAGACTTATGAGGTCGGCGACGCGCTGGCGGTTTTGGAAGTCTGACGCCAAGGATAGCCTGGCTGCCGATCAGTTTACGGCATTTTCAGCATCTGCATTTTACGAGATATCAATCTATTTGCGGCTATCCTTTCAAAATGAATCGACTGACTGGCCTTCTGTGTCTCGCCGTTGCTGTTTTTATTTTCGCTGCTGCCGGGCCGACATGGTCCATGCATGAGCAAGGAAAATTTCATAAGAAAAAGAAAATCAAAATTGAAATCGTTTACCCGCCCGGTGCGCCAGGAATTGCGGCACATTTCAAAAGTAGACTCGGCATTAATGGACGGATGCGTGACGCAGCTTCGCTTCACCAAGGCATCGATATCAAAGGCCCAAACGGTCAGGCGTTATTGGCCGTGGCCGATGGGACGGTGGTGGAGGCGTTGGCGGAAGATTGTTGGGGGCCCACAATTTTGATCGACCATGGTATTGGGCCGGATAACGAAAGAATATTAGCGCTCTATGGTCACGTTGGTGAAATGCTGGTCGAGGCAGGTAGTGCGGTTAGGCGTGGCCAGTTAATAGCGAAACTTGGAGATAATCAAAACCGCTACAAATGCATGTTGAATGTAAGGCACCTACATTTTCAATTGGGCAGAATATATCAAACGGACAAGTCCGGCCGATGGGGTAGTGAATATTTTTTGGTGGATGGTAACCGTGGTTTAAATCCACATTTATACTGGGCAGACGGCGTCGGCAAGGTGACCTGCTTTAATCCAGGCAGAATCTATCCCGCTGGTTATCATACCTATCCGCTTCCATGCGACAGGCGATAGCACAAGCCACTGAGCAGCCCATTATCCTGAATAAGGTCGAAGGCGCCGCCCTGTTGCTCTATGCCGACGCCAAGGATGATCCGGCCGCCACCGGGCGTAATGTGTTGCGTCAAATATTGTCCTGTATTGCCAGCTTTTAGGAAGAGCTGCAAAATTTGGTTCACCGCAATGTCTGTGTTTGCGATGCCTGTCGCCATGCCGGAAAGTTGAAGATCAAGGCGTTTATTCATTTTGACGACACCGTTGTCCGGGGAGAAAAGAGCGACACGGAATTGGGCGGCGAAGGCGTAATCCTGGCCCATCGCTTGGTGAAAAATTCGCTCGAAATCGACGAATATATTTTGATGACCAAGGCGGCGCGGAAATATTGCGGCGCGGTGGACAATTTCAAGGAAGTCATTGGCCGGGAAAGCTACGACGAATCGGGCAACATCGATACGTTCGCTTTCGCCCCGTCGACGGTCGAGACGGTCGTGAAACCAAAGGGCTTCTCCATTTCGGCCAAATTGCCTGGACTGGTTTATCTCCTGAAACTGGACTTTTACATGCTCAAGCGCCTGCTCTTCGGCTCCCCATCGGTGAAGCAATACCGCAACCTTCCGAGTTAGAAATTTCGCTCCGGCTCGGGAGTACCGGCTGATTGAGGTTGGGTTGAGTCAGGCTCTTGCTTGAGCAGCACGATCATGCGCACCCCGGCATAGGCGGCGATGCCGAGAAAGATATGCCAGAAGAAATGAGTGCCGAAGGGGATGGTCTCGCAAACCCTGAGATCGAGGCCGCGCAGCGTGACCGCGATAATTCCGGCGCCGATCATCGGCAGGGCGAATTTGAACGCCGGGCGCCTGCGGTACCAAGTGGCGATCAGGAGCCCGACGGCAATCGCCACCAAAACCAGCACGCCGACAAGCGGTTTTATCAATCTCAACTCGGACGGGATAAGAACCGTCGCCGCGATAAACCCGGCCAGCACCACCAGGCCCCAATAGCGCGCGCCGAGAAAGTAGAACCAGAAAAAGACGATGGCCATGACATAGACAACGCCGGGCAGGGCATCCAACAGAAGCGTCAGGTCGGTGCGCAAGGCATGCCAGGCAATGCTGCCGAGCCCGGTGAGGATGGTGAGGATCGCCAATATGTAAGCAACGCGGCTGCTCTCGCCCCGGCGCAGCAGATACATTAGCGCCAACGCGCCGAACAGGACCGGCGCCAAACTGGTCCCGGTATTGATGGGCTCGAACGGAAAGCTGCCGAGCGGGTTAAGCGACGTCTCACAATAGATCGGCATGGCGCGTGGCATATCTATGATTTTCTCGCGGCCTGGTCCAGCCCGTTGTGAATGAATAATGTTGCTATGTACGTGGATGAGAGAGTAACGCCGCGCCTCGTTTTGATTCATTGCCTGGGGAGACAGCAAATGCCGCCAGTTCAGATCACCTATTATTCCGATATTCTGTGCATCTGGGCCTATATCGCCAAGCGCCGGATCGAGGAACTGGTCGAGAGGTTCGGCGATGACGTCGCGGTCGAAGCGCGTTTCTGTTCGGTGTTCCCCGATGCGTGGGGAAAAATCGAGGAAAAATGGGCCGAGAGTGGCGGCTTCGCCGGCTTTGGCAGACACCTAAACGAGGTGGCGCTGAAATTCCCCCATATCGAGGTTCATGAGCGTCTGTGGCTCGACAACAGGCCGCGCACCTCGGCCAGCGCGCATCAGTTTATCAAGGCCATCGAGATCATTGAGCGCGAGGCGGGCGCCGCCGACGCCCCGCCGGTTGCCTATCTCGAGCGCCTCTCGACGCGCGCCGCCGGCGCCTTGCGGCGCGCCTTTTTCGCCGAGGCCAAGGATATTTCCAACTGGCGGGTGCACGGCGAAATCGCCGATCTGCTCGGCATCGATTACGCTCTGGTCGAGCAGAAAATACGCTCTTCCGAGGCCGTCGCGCGGCTCGCGGTCGATTATGATCTGAGCCATAAGCAAGGCATCGAGGGCAGCCCGACCTTCGTCATGAATGACGGCCGGCAGAAACTCTTCGGCAATGTCGGCTACCGGCTGCTCGAGGCCAATGTCGCCGAGTTGCTGCGCCGGGCGCCCGAAGGCGAGGCGAGCTGGTGCTAGATCGGGCGGCCGCCAGGGGAGGCGATGACCCCGCTTGCGTTGACCCCGCCATTGCCCTGACAATGCCGCCGCAATGACCGGCAAATCCGACATCGCGCACGCCGATTGGGCATTCCCGACCCAGGTCCGTTTCGGACTCGGGCGGGTGCGCGAGCTGCCCGAAATCTGCCGCGAACTCACCATGGCACGGCCCCTGCTGGTGACCGATGGCGGCATCGCCGGCCTGCCGATGAGCGCCGCCATTATGGATTCCTGCGCCGCGGCCGGGCTCGGCGTGGCACTCTACTCCGATGTTCAGGCCAATCCGGTCGAGCGCAACGTGACCGACGGCGTCGCCGTCTTCGAGGCCGGTGGGCATGATGGCGTGATCGCCCTTGGCGGCGGCTCGAGCCTCGATGTCGGCAAGGCGATCGCGCTGATGGCGGTGCAAAAATATCCCCTGCGCGAGCTTACCATCGCCAGTTTTCAGGACTTCGCGGAGATCCAGTCGAAGCTGGTGACCGACGGCTTGCCGCCGGTGGTGACCGTGCCCACCACCTCGGGCACCGGCTCCGAACTGGGCCGCGCCTCGGCCATCATCGACGAGGAAAGCCGCACCAAGAAGGGCCTCTTTCACCCGCTCATGATGCCGCGCATCTGCCTCGCCGATCCCGAGCTCACTTTGTCGCTCAGCCCAGCCATTACCGCCGCGGTCGGCTTCGATGCCCTGTCTCATTCGCTCGAAGCCTATTGCTGCGCCTTTTCGCACCCATTTGCCGACGGCGTGGCGCTCAAGGGGATGGCGCTGGTCGATGAAGCGCTGGTTGCCGCCTACCGCGACGGCGCCGACAGGGGCGCCCGCGCGCGCATGATGATGGCCTCGCTCGCCGGCGGCACCGCCTTTCAGAAGGGCGTCGGCGCGGTGCATGCGCTCAGCCATCCGCTTTCATCGCGCCACGGCATTCATCACGGCCTCGCCAACGCCGTGCTGATGCCCTACGTCCTGGCGTTCAACATGCCGGTGATCAAAGCCAAGATGGCGGCGCTGGCGCGCTTGCTCGATCTGACGCCGCCGTCCGGCGCCGCCGTGATCGACTGGCTGGTGGATATGCGCGAGCAATGCGATATCCTGCACAGCCTGGCGGCGCTGGGCATCATTGAGGCCGATATCGCAACCCTGGCGCCCTTGGCCGCGGCCGACATCACGGCGGTTGAAAACCCGATCGCGGTCGGCGAGAGCGACATGGCGGCGCTTTATGGCGCCGCGCTGGACGGCGATCTCAGCTATTGAACTTGACCGGCGGCGATCTTATCTGCCAACGGTGGATCGGTTTTTCCGAACCGCACCGGCATTCCGCCAAGGGGGCCATATGAGCGAGAAGATCGAGCGCCGGCTGGCGGCGATTCTGAGTACGGATGTGGTTGGCTACACGCGCCTTATGCATGCCGATGAAGAAGGCACCTTGGAGCGCTTTCGTCTTCACCACAGCGAACTTATCGAGCCCAGGATCAATGAGCATAAGGGCCGCATCGTCAAACTATTGGGCGATGGCCTGTTCGTCGAGTTCACCAGCGTGCTTGACGCGGTGCGTTGTGCGACCGAGATTCAGCGTGGCATGGCGGCGCGCAATGCCGATGCGCGCGAGGATGAACGCATCATTCTGCGTATCGGCATCAACCTCGGCGATGTGATCGTCGAGGGCGATGATATTCACGGCGACGGTGTCAACGTCGCGACCCGCATGCAGGAAATCGCCCGGCCCGGCGAAATCTCGGTGTCCGGCGTCGTTTATGACAGCGTTCGGGACAAGCTTGCTCCGGCCTTCGAAAATCTTGGGCCTCAGCATATCAAGAATATTGCCGAGCCGGTGCGCGCCTATCGCGTCATTCTCGATCCGGAAGCGGCCGGCGCGCGCGAAGCGCCTCGGGCCGCGAGCCCGGCAAAGGCTCGTTCGGCGGAACGGCTGCTGGTGGTCATGAGCGGCGTCCAACGCCAGGGTTCATGGCGGGTCGCGAAAAAACTGCGTGTGATAGCGGTGATGGGCGGTATCGATCTCGATTTCCGTGACGCCGAGTTCGGCCCCGGCGTCACCGAAGTCCATGTGACCAGCGTCATGGGCGGAATTGCCATCATCGTGCCGCCGCACCTCCAGGTCGAGTGTGAGGGCGCCAGTATCATGGGCATGTTCGAAGGCATGGCTCAGGGCACGAGTCAGTGGGACCCGGAGGCGCCGCTGTTGCGCATCACCGGAAGCGCGATCATGGGCGCGCTCGAAATCGCCACGCGAGCGCCGGGCGAGACCATGAAAGCCGATTCAGGCGCCCATGTCGGTCAGATCGGCCATCATTAGAGCTGACGCCGGTTCTGCTTTCAGCCGGCGACGAATCTCACCTGTTGGCGTTCGATCGGTGCGCTGCGCATGACTTCCGCCAGGTCCGGCGATTCTCCGGTCGCGTAAGGTTCGAGATAGCGGCCCTCGAAATAAGCCTCAAGCGGATCGGTGCCGAAAGGGTAGGGCGACAGGCTGTAGACGCTATCGCCAAGCGGTTTGATGGCGACCGAGACGTCATTGTCGACATCCATCGGCACATTGGCGAAAGATGTTTCCTCCCTTGCGCCCTCGGGCGTCAGATTGAAATAAAGCGCCAGCGTATCGCAGAATTGCAGCAGCTTGTAATTGCTGAAAGCGCGCGGCTTCTCGGCCCAGGCGGCGGTTTCGGGATCTTCGGCGAGGGTTGATTTAAGCCTTTCCTGGCGCTCCAGTTCGCCGTCCAGCATGCCTTTCATTTCGTCCTGAAATTCATCTTCGATAAAATCAACGAGAATCTTGTCCGACAGGCCATAGCGCCCATTGTAGAGCCCCCAGCTATGCATGCTCGAAATGAGCCCGCAATAGGGATGAACGCGCTCGTTATAATCCGGCGAATTGCGGCTGGTTCCGAACAACTTCGAGCGCGGCGTCGCCAGGACGTTGTAGGGCAGGCGGGTATCCGGATCGAGGACGGGATTCTCGTCGGCCTCGAGCCAGCCATTGTCGTGGTTGCGAATGGCGTCGCAGACCTGTTGGCGCGGAATCGGCTGCTTGAAACTGGCATTGCCGAAATTGTCGGCGAACTGGCCGCATAAATGACCATGCTCGGTCTGTTTGATGACGAATTGAGGGCTTTCACTCCGGCCATCGGCCGCACTCTGAAGAATCATTGCCGTTCTCCCACCGTTGGCGCGCACCGATTATTTTTTTTTAACGCGCATACCTCTCCACGCTGGCCTCATAGTTTGGGAGGGCGGAAGCAGCGGCAATGACCTAGATCAAACCGGCGCCCCTTGGCCGGGCGGCAATCGCCGCCTAAAGCTCAGGCGAATTGAGCACCATCATCTTTTTGATCTGCATCTCTTCCATGGTGTGGTGGATGCCGCCGACGCCGTGGCCGGAATGTTTGAGGCCGGCGAAGGGCATCCAATCGACGCGGAAGGCGGTGTGGTCGTTGAGCATCACGGCGGAGCCGTCGATACGCTTATAGACGCGCAGCGCCGTGTCCAAATCCTGGGTGAAGACAGCGGCCTGGAACGAAACGTCGAGGCTGTTGGCGCGCGCGATCGCCTGATCGAGCGAACGGAACGGATAGACGCAGACCACCGGGCCGAACACTTCGTTCCGGCTGACGCGCGCCTTCCTGGGCGGGTCCCACAGCACCGTCGGCGCGTAACAGGTCCTCGACAGGCGTTTGCCGCCGGCCAGCACCTTGGCGCCGCCGGCCCTGGCTTCCTCGACCCATTCCGCCACCCTATCGACTTCACTCGGGCGAATCAGCGGGCCGACTTCGGTGCTGGCTTTGGTCGGATCGCCGACCTTCAGCGCATTGGCCTCCCTGGCCAAACCGCGCGCCACCGTTTTGGCGATGGAATTGTGGGCGAAGATGCGCTGCACCGAGACGCAAACCTGTCCGGCGTGATAGAAGCCGCCCTTGGCCAAGAGCGGCAGCGCCCGCTTGACATCGGCGTCGGCCGCCACGATGACCGGCGCGACGCCGCCATGCTCGAGCGCACAGCGCGTGCCCGGCGCCAGTTTGGAGCGCAGCATCCAGCCGACGCCGGCGCTGCCGATAAAGCTGAAAAAGCCGACGCGCCGATCGGTGACGATTTTCTCCGATACATCGCGCCCGGCGCATACCATCGGCTGGCACCATTCGTCGGGCAGGCCCGCCTCG